>JAYWFR010000285.1:0-17690 GCA_043778695.1 Polaromonas sp.
TCGGTGATTTACGTGCCGCCAGCAGGCGCCGCCGCTGCCATTTGGGAAGCGGTTGAAGCTAACCTGGACTTGGCGATTTGCATCACTGAAGGCATCCCCGTGCGCGACATGCTGATGGTGCGCAACCGCATGAAGGCCAAAGAAGCCGCTGGCGGCAAAAAAACGCTGCTGCTTGGCCCCAACTGCCCAGGCCTCATCACGCCTGAAGAAATCAAAATCGGCATCATGCCGGGCCACATTCACCGCAAGGGCCGCATTGGCGTGGTCAGCCGCTCTGGCACGCTGACATACGAAGCCGTGGCGCAACTGACCGAAATCGGCTTGGGCCAGTCAAGTGCAGTCGGCATTGGTGGCGACCCGATCAATGGCTTAAAGCACATCGACGTGTTGCGCGCCTTCAATGACGACCCAGACACCGATGCCGTGATCATGATTGGTGAAATCGGCGGGCCGGACGAAGCCGAAGCGGCTGAGTGGTGCAAACTGCACATGAAAAAGCCTATCGTTGGCTTTATCGCTGGCGTCACCGCTCCCCCCGGCAAGCGCATGGGGCATGCAGGCGCGCTGATTTCTGGCGGTGCGGACACAGCGGATGCCAAGCTGGAAATCATGGAAGCCTGCGGCTTTACCGTGACGCGCAACCCGTCAGAGATGGCGAAGCTGCTGAAGGCGCTGCTGTAAGGCTGTTCTTCTAGGCATTTTTACGAATCTCGGGGATTGAACCAGCGGGTACACTCGGCAAAAAAAAGCGCTTCACGGCGCTTTTTTAATTGATAACAACGGAGCAATCATGATTTTTGGACTCGACTTCACCTCCCCCTTGTTTTGGAGCGCCTTCGGCTCTATCGTTTTAGCCAACATCGTTTTGTCTGGCGACAACGCGGTGGTGATCGCCATGGCGGCTCGCACTCTTAAGCCCGAGCAGCGCAACAAAGCCATCTTTTGGGGAAGCGCGGCCGCCATCGTGATGCGGATTGTGCTGACCATCGTTGCAATTCAGCTGCTGAGCTTGCCGTATCTAAAAATCGTTGGCGCTGCGCTATTGGTTTACATCGGCGTAGACTTGCTTAAAGGCGAGGACGAAGGCGACGGCGAAGGCAAAGAAATCAACGGCATGATGGCAGCTATTCGCACGATTTTGATTGCCGATTTGGTCATGAGTCTGGACAACGTGCTAGCGGTTGCCGCTGCGGCCAAAGGCAACCTGCCGCTGCTAATCTTAGGCCTTTTGATCAGCATCCCCTTGATCATATTTGGCGCAACGCTGCTGACCAAGGTTATGGAGCGCTTTCCCATCATCATCACCATTGGCGCTGCGTTACTTGGCTTTTTGGCCGGTGAAATGCTGGTCACCGACCCGGCGGTGACCGCACAATTTGGTGCTGCCAGCCACACCACAGAGTGGATTGCTGGCGCGCTCGGCGCTGCTTTAGTGGTGGCTTTGGGCACCTACTTGTCTAAACGGCAATCCCGACCTGAGCCGACTTAATGGCACATGGAGCCTGCCACGCCGCTCTCGCGGACTGGTTTGAAACAAAAAACCGAGTCGCCGTGAATAAGTCGCTCACTGCAAACCTATGCGCTAAAAAGCGCCATTGACTAGCAAAGCTTTTTCTCAATACCGGCCCTAGGTGACCCGGTACAGATTAGCAAGCTGGTCATCAAAACAGACGAATCAGCGATGGGGCAGCCGCAGTTTTAAAAAGGCAAAGACGGCAAACCAGCTGTCAAGTCTACAGACTTCGGCATCTCTTGGAACACTGATAGCAGCAAAACCAAAACCGGCATACTTTTAAGCACGCCGAGCTTTATATCGCCGGGGCAAATCGCGGGTAAGAAAATTGATGGTCGATCAGACCTTTACTTGCTCGGTGTGATGTTGTTGTGATGTTGTTCCAAATGCTGGCTGGCGTTTTACCTTTTCGGGGCGACTCCATGGCCGAGTTGATGTACAAAATAACCAACTTGCGAGCGTCAGACATTCGCAATATTCGCCCTGAAATGTCGGCAAAATTAGCCGCTATCGTTGCTTGTTGTTTGTTGTTTGTTGTTTGTTGTTTGTTGTTTGTTGTTTGTTGTTTGTTGCTTGTTGATTCGTTTCTTCGTTTCTTCGTTTCTTCGTTCCTCCGTTTCTTTGTTGCTTTGTTGCTTTGTCAATCACTCAACAACCTGCAATCCGTTCCCAAGTCGGTAAGCAGTTCGCAACGGATTTGCGATCAGTGATAGCTGATTTGTCAGTGCCCGCTGCAACATTTTCACCGAGCGACGACGTTGCAATGGCGATCCCCGTTCGGGCCTTGCCTGCCGCAGAGTCGGGCATGTTTGATGCTGCAGTTGTTCAAAAAGCGCCGATTTACGAGGCGAATTAAACATTCTAAGCAGCGCCTTACGATTTGACAAAACCGCCAGCACACATATCGTCGATACTGCTAATCCGACACTTATTTCTAACTCGGTAATAAAACTTTAGCCACCATGATGTACGAGATATGCACTGAGACAGATCCGGGAATGATTCGGGAAAATAACGAGGATGCCGTGGCGGTTGACGCTCTGACGGGACTCTGCATCTTGGCCGATGGCATGGGCGGCTACAACGCTGGCGAAATCGCCAGCGGCATGGCCTGTGCATTTATCAAATCTGAAATGAGTCGCTGGCTCTCTCAAGCGGGCAAAAGCGCCAACGCCAAAGAAGTAAAACGCGCGTTGGAGATTTGCGTGCAAAACGCAAATCATTCTATTTTCAATGCAGCTAATTCCAACCCACAGTACACCGGCATGGGTACGACATTGGTGGTGGGGGTGTTTCAGCCTGGCCGCTTGGTGCTTGGGCACATAGGAGACTCACGTTGCTATCGCTTGAGGGGACTGGATTTTCAACAAATCACCAAAGACCACTCATTGCTTCAAGAGCAGATTGATGCCGGTCTCATTACGCCAGAACAGGCCCTAACCTCGTCAAACAAAAACCTGGTCACCAGGGCGCTTGGCGTAGAAGACGCCGTTTTGCTTGATGTGACTGAACATCGGGTTGAAGACGGCGACATTTACGTGATGTGCTCTGACGGCCTGTCGGATATGGTGAGAGATGCACTTATCGCGGATATTATGGTGAATCATTCATCATTAGAAGAAAAAAGCAGGCAATTGATAGTGGCTGCCAACGAGAGCGGCGGGCGAGACAATATTTCGGTTGTTTTGGTTTGCGCAAAGCCTGCATTGGCCAAACGCGGTCTCCTGTCGAGAATGCTGAGAAAATAACGTGATGCTTAAAATATTTAAAACAAACAGGAGTCGGCCATGCCGAAAATGATCGTCTCGATTGATGGTGTAGTGATCAAGGAGGTTCAGCTCACCAAAGACCGCACCTCTTTAGGCCGCAGGCCATACAACGACATTGTTATTGACAACCTGGCTGTCAGTGGCGAGCACGCCGTACTGCAAATGTCGGGAAACGATGTTCACCTTGAAGATTTGAACAGCACCAACGGCACCTACGTGAACGGAAAAGCTGTCAAAAAGCAATTGCTTTTGAACAATGACGTTGTAGAAATTGGCAAATATAAAATCAAGTATGCCAACGAGGCGGCAGACGCCGGGTTTGACAAAACCATGATCTTCAAGCCTGCCTCAGCTGGTGCCTCAGCTTCAGCGGGCGCATCGCACCCATCAGGGTTGTCGCAAGTGGCTTCTTCAGCGCCGGGAGCGGCTGTCAATGCTGCTATCAAAGTCATGTCCGGCGCAGCGGCGGGCCGGGAGGTCCCCTTAGTCAAAGTAGTGACCACCATTGGCAAACCGGGTGTCGCCGTAGCGGCAATCACCAGGCGGCCCCACGGTTTTGTGATCGCTCACGTTGAAGGCGTTAACAGACCATCACTCAACGGTTCAGTCATTGGCGGAGAGCCAGTAGCGCTTAAAAACGGCGACTTGCTAGAGCTTGCGGGTACACAAATGCAGTTTGTGCAGCACTGACATTACCGACATTACCGACATCACCAAGATCACTGAGATCACCGAGAACGCCGAGAACGCCGGGTTCTAGCCTCAAGGCTGTACCTGTTTAGTCGCGTTCAAGGGGCTTTATGCAACTCCTCTCCAAGCACTGGCGCCGCATTGCAGTAACGCTAATCCCTTTGCTGTTCGCGTTGCTACATGCAACGGGTATTCTTCAAATGAGCGTGCTACATAGGCTAGACGCTATCATTTATGATGCCCGCCTTCGTGCAACGATGCCCAAAACGATGGACGACAGAATCGCTATCGTTGATATTGATGAGAAGAGTCTTGCAGAATTTGGCAGGTGGCCGTGGGGGCGCAACAAGCTTGCAGACTTGGCAACGGAACTGTTCGACCGGCAAAAAGTTGCTTTGCTGGGTTTTGACGTTTTGTTTGCTGAAGCAGATGACAGCTCAGGACTCAAGACACTTCAGCAGCTGGCTCGGGGCGAATTCCGAAATCAACCCGCTTTTTCTGAGAAATTAGTACAGCTCCAGCCTGGACTTGACTACGACGCGCTGTTTGCCAAGTCCATTGAAAACCGACCGGTGGTGATGGGCTACTACATGACCAGCGACCGCGACGGCCGGATCAATGGCGTTTTACCCAAACCCGTGATGGACAAGCAGCTGCTGCAAGGCCACCCAATCAAATTCACCAGTTGGGACGGCTACAGCGCCAACCTTGAGATTCTTGCAAAGGCAGCGCCCATTGGCGGGTTTTTCAACTCAATCACCGAAAGTGATGGCGTTGTGCGGTCTATTCCCTTGCTGGCGGAGTACAAGGGCCTGTACTACGAATCGTTGTCTCTCGCCATGTTCCGAATGCTGGTCGGTGGGCCGCAAGTGGCGCCTGGTTTTCCGCAAGAAAAATTCCTGAGCCGAAACTATCAAGGGCTAGAGAGTATTTTGCTCAAACAAGGCAGCAAAACACTGGCGATACCCGTAGACGACCGGGTGGCGACGCTGGTGCCATTTCGCGGCAATGGCGGCGTGAACGGCGGCTCATTTAGGTATATTTCCGCATCAGATCTGCTTGCCAAGCGCGTTGCACCTGACACGCTAAAAGGCAAGATCATCTTGTTAGGCACCACCGCACCCGGTCTTCTTGACCTTCGGGTCACGCCGGTCGGTGAGACCTACCCTGGCGTTGAGACTCACGCAAATGTGATTTCTGGCTTTCTGGACGGCAAAGTTTTTGTCAAACCGGACTACGCACTTGGCTTTGAAGTCGTCATCCTCGTTTTGTCTGGTTTAGCGCTTGCCTTCACGTTGCCGATGTTGTCTGCTCCTAAAGCAGTAGCTACCAGCGCCCTGATCATATGCGCGTTGGTTGGTTTGAACTTCTGGCTTTATTTGGGCGGCGGACTGGTACTGCCGTTGGCCAGCGCGTTGGTCATGGCTTTAATGGCTTTCGCGCTCAACATGAGCTACGGGTATTTTGTCGAGAGCAAATCAAAACGCGACCTGGCCAACTTATTTGGCACCTATGTCCCGCCTGAGCTGGTTGACGAGATGGTCAAAGACGCCGGCAGCTACACCATGAAGGCAACGACGAAAGAATTGACAGTGATGTTTTGCGATATGCGCGGCTTCACCCAAATGAGCGAAACCATGGAGCCTACTCAGTTGCAGGCGTTGCTTAACACCGTGTTCAGCCGACTGACCGATCAGATCAGGGCCAACCGCGGCACCATCGACAAATACATGGGGGACTGCGTCATGGCTTTTTGGGGCGCGCCCGTAGACACACCGGACCACGCCAGCCTGGCCGTCAAAACGGCGCTTGAAATGGCCAGCGCGATACGCCTGCTCAACGACGAACATCGCGCCAAAGGTTTGCCTGAAATTAGTATCGGTATTGGCCTGAACACCGGCACCATGTGTGTCGGTGACATGGGCTCCAGCATTCGGCGCAGCTACACGGTGATTGGCGATTCGGTCAATTTGGGTTCACGCCTTGAAGGCTTGTCTAAAACGTACGGGGTTGATATTGTGGTGAGCGAGTCCACTCGCAGGCTGGCAGGCGACTTTGCCTGGCAAGAGCTGGACAAAGTGCGCGTCAAAGGTAAAGACGTTGCTGTCACTATTTACTGGCCGTTGGCTCAATTAACCAAAATCAGCAGCGACCAAGCGAACGAACTCAAAACGTGGGCTCTGGCGCTAAAAGCCTATCGCCACCAGGATTGGGACCAATTTGACGTGCAATTGCTCAACTTACAGCGATTGAATGCCAAAAAATACCTTTACCAACTGTATGCGGAACGTGTAGGCTCAATGAAGTTGCTACCGTTTGACCCAGAGTGGGACGACACCACCAACTTCTCTACCAAGTAAGCACGTGTCGCTACACCAAATAAAGTTTTGAAATAACTATGAAAATCAGGGTTTTGGGCTGCTCTGGCGCTATTGCCAAAGACTGCCGCACCACGTCTTTTCTGATCGATCACGATGTGTTGATTGACGCAGGAACGGGTGTGGGCGATCTCACGTTAGATGAAATGCGGCAAATTGATCATGTCTTTTTGACCCATTCGCACCTCGACCACGTGGCGGCGCTGCCTTTGATGGTGGACGCAATCGCTGCAAAAAGATCAACGCCGATTCAAGTGCATGCACTGCAACAAACCATTGATGCGCTGAAAACTCACATTTTCAACAACACCATCTGGCCTGACTTTTCAAAAATTCCCAGCCTGGAGGCACCGTTCATCACCTTTCACTCGCTTGAGCCAGCACAAACGCTTGCCTTGTCGGGCAAATCTATCGAGGTGTTGCCAGCGGTGCACACCGTCCCTGCTGTGGGTTACGCCGTCACAGCTGGTAAAGGCTGCTGGGTGTTCACGGGCGACACTGAAGTCAACCCTGCGTTTTGGAGCAGGATCAACAAGCTTGATGTAGCGATGCTGGTGATTGAAACTGCGTTTAGCAACAAGGAACGTGATTTGGCCAAGCGCAGCTTGCATTTGTCTCCAGTTGCATTGGCCAGCGAGCTTGACTGCATCGAAAAATCAAAAAATTACCCGATCTACATTACACATACCAAGCCAGCAGAAACAGAATTGATCATGGCTGAAATCCAAAAATTCGACCAAACATCGCCGCACGGTGGCAGCGTCTCGCATGACATTCATTGGCTCAGAGCGGGTCAAGAATTCGAGTTATGAACGCGGTTGTCCAACGCACCGCAGAAGACGAGTTCTACAACTCACAACTGCTCGCGCCGCACGAGCGCGGCATCACTTTTGAGGCGCTGTTTTTCCGGCAGCTCCAGCTGGTCACCAACCGAATTCATGAGACTGACAACATCGACCAAATCATGCTGGACGTCAGCGGTGACATTTGCAAACTGTTCAATGCCGACCGACTGACTTTGTACGCCACCAACGATGACCGCAGCGC
This sequence comes from Polaromonas sp., assembly GCA_043778695.1. GTDB lineage: Bacteria > Pseudomonadota > Gammaproteobacteria > Burkholderiales > Burkholderiaceae_C > Polaromonas. Next base: position 7,398 of record JAYWFR010000285.1, read on the forward strand.
CATCGTCTCAAAAATCAAAACAGGCTTGAACAGCACACAGGACCTCAAGCTGCCGATTGGCACGCAAAGCATTGCCGGTTATGCAGCAATGGCCAAGCAGTTGCTGAATATTGAAGATGTGTACGACATCGGCGCACTTAAAAAAATCCACCCTAACTTAAGTTTTTTACAAGCGGTAGACAAACGCTCGGGCTACCGCACCAAGCAAATGCTGGTGGCCCCAGTGATGGACGGTGATACCTTGTACGGCGTGCTGCAGGTCATCAACAACCGCAGCAACCAACCGTTCACCAAGCTTGAAGAAGACGGCGCACAACAGCTGTGCAAAACGCTGGGCATTGCGATTCGCCAGCGCATGCAAAAGCTAAGCCGGCTGGAAGAAAGCCAGCGCAAAAAAGCCACCAAATACGACGGCCTGATTGCCGACGGAATGCTCACCGAATACGAACTGTCTAACTGCATCCAAAAAGCGCGTGACCAATCTGAGACAGTTGAGCACTTGCTGATGGCCGACCACCGCATTCGCCCGGCTCAAATCGGCCCGTCTTTGGCTAAATTTTTTGGTGTGGGTTATGAGCCGTTTAACGCTGGGCGCATCCGCTCTGAAATGCTGCACGGCCCGCTCAAGCGCGAGTTCATTGAGCAGCAAGGCTGGATCCCGCTTGAAGAAACCACCGACGGCCTCGTCATCATGTGCGTGGACCCAGAAGCCGTGCGTGGTGCGCGGGTGGTGCCTCAGGTCTTCCCGCGCAACAACAGGTTTGCCTACCGCGTTACCACCCAGACTGAATTTGAAGAAACCCTTAGCCAGCTGTTTGGCGCAGGCAATGAAGGCGGCTCGATTGACCAGTTGCTGGCCGACATGGATTCCCCGTTAGACAACGATGCGCATGACGAGTCAGCGCTAGAGTCAGCCGCCGCCGACAACGAGCTGGTCAAGTTTGTTAACAAAGTCATCATTGACGCCTACAACCTAAAGGTGTCTGACATTCACATTGAGCCCATGCCCGGCAAGGCCAAAACAGGCATTCGCTTCAGGATTGACGGCACGCTACAACCGTACATTGAAGTGCCCGCGCAGTTCAGACAAGCCATGGTCACGCGGCTCAAAATCATGTGCGACCTCGATATTTCTGAGAAACGCAAGCCGCAAGACGGCAAAATCAAGTTCAAAAAATACGGCCCGCTTGACATTGAGCTGCGCGTAGCCACTATTCCCTCATCAGGCGGCGTTGAAGATGTGGTCATGCGTATCTTGGCCGCTGGTGAGCCGATACCGATTGACAAGCTCGGCCTGACGGAACATAACCGGACGCGCCTTGAAAAAACCGTCAGCAAGCCCTACGGCCTGTTTTACGTTTGCGGCCCGACGGGCTCGGGTAAAACCACCACGCTGCATTCCATTTTGAAGTTTTTGAACACACCCGACACCAAAATTTGGACTGCTGAAGACCCGGTCGAGATCACGCAAAAAGGCCTGCGCCAGGTTCAAATCAATAAAAAAGCCGGCATTGACTTTGCCCTCGTCATGCGCGCGTTTTTGCGGGCCGACCCCGACATCATCATGGTCGGCGAGTCGCGCGACAAAGAAACCGTGTCGATGGGCGTGGAAGCGTCTCTCACCGGTCATATGGTGTTTTCAACCCTGCACACCAATTCAGCGCCTGAGTCCATCACCCGATTGTTGGACATGGGGATGGACCCCTTTAACTTTGCCGACGCATTGCTCGGCATCTTGGCGCAGCGGCTGGCCAAAAAACTGTGTGACTGCAAAGAGGCCTACTCACCCAGCTCGCAAGAACTCAAAGACTTCATCAACGAATACGCTCAAGACCTGAAGAACGGCCCGGCCTGGCGGGATGACGCAGGCGGCGAAGCGCAAAAGCTGCTCGACGACTGGACGGAGCGTTATGGCGTGGATGGACAACTCAAGTTTTACCGCGCCGTAGGCTGCGACAAATGCAACAAAACCGGCTACAAAGGCCGGATTGGCCTGCACGAGCTGATGATTGCCGACGACGCCGCCAAAAAACTCATCCAAGAGCGCGCCAGAGTAGCCGAGCTGTTTGCCAGCGCCGTCAGCAGCGGCATGCACACGCTGAAGATGGATGGGATGGAGAAGGTTTTGATGGGGTTGACTGACTTGAAGATGGTTCGGTCAGTTTGTATAAAGTAGTGTCTTGCAGACGATTGTCGAAATTTAGGTCAGCTCGCCAACACGTGCCGCTATCTGAGCCGGTAAAGCATCAGGGACTCTGAATTCAGGTGACAGTTTTCAGTATAAACACTAAATTTTTTAATTTATACTGAAAAATGTATTGGCACGATCTAACCGATCTTCAAAAAAAACAATACATTGATGCCGAATCAGTGTTTATGGCTCTGCGCAACGCACAAATAGCAGCCCAAGCCGTGCGCGGCTCCATGTTGTGGCGCGAGGTGAGTGGCAAGACCTATTTAATCCGCACCAACCTCGACAACACACAAAAGTCGCTCGGCCCCCGAAATGCTGAGAGCGAGGCGGTGTACGCAAAATTCATGGCGCGCAAAACAATGTCTGGCGCGCGCGTAGCCGGCTTGAAGCAGACTCTGCAATTGCACCAAAAACTTAATCGCGTTCATCGCGTGGGCCGCACACCGGAAATCGTCGTGCAGATTCTTAATCGCCTCGACAAATCGGGCATCAGCGAGCACTTCATCACTGTCGGCACGCACGCGCTTTTTGCTTATGAGAGCGCTTGCGGTGTACGCTTTGTAGACGAAGCAACAGCTACGCAAGACATTGACTTATTGATGGATACGCAAAAGCATCTTCTGCTGGCGTCGACACTTCAGGCGCGCAGCGAATCGCTGCTATCAACCTTACAAAAGGTAGACCCTACCTTTGACCTGCGCGACGACCAGCTGCACACCGCCGTCAATGCTAGCGGCTTTGAGGTGGACGTGATCCGGCGCATGTCTAAAAACCGCGACCCTCATCCGCTGCGGGTCACCTCTGCCGAGCGCGACTTCTGGGTGGTTCAGGTCGCTAATGGTACGCAAATGGCCTCTGCACCGCGCTTTTCTCCAATGGTGGTGAGCGCCTCGGGCCACATGGCACTGATGACCACGCTGCATCCAGTCACGTTTAGCCGCCTCAAGCAAGCTTTGGCGCTCAACCCCAAGCGCGATCCACTCAAGAAATCTCGTGACGCCCTACAAGCGCGGGCTGTTGGCGAATTGGTCGATGAAATGATGCCGCACCTACGCGCTACATAGTCAATAGGCCCTGCAACCCGGCTTTGTGAGCATCTTTTCACCGGATGACGTGCCCAGGCTTCCGCAATCGACGGCACGGTTTAAATGTGCAACTTTCAACGCTGTAGCCCTTGTGGTTGAGCCGGATACCGCCTTACCTTCCGTAATACAAACTGCGACAAATGCAACAAAACCGGCTACAAAGGCCGGATTGGCCTGCACGAGCTGATGCTTGCCGACGACGCCGCCAAAAAACTCATCCAATAGCGCGCCAGAGTAGCCGAGCTGTTCGCCAGCGCCGTCAGCAGCGGTATGCACACGCTGAAGATGGATGGAATGGAGAAGGTGTTGATGGGGTTGACTGACTTGAAGATGGTTCGGTCGGTTTGTATCAAGTAATGCGCAAACGTAACAACCCAGGTTTGAAATACACTTTGTGCACATGCCAGTTTCACTTGATCAGCTTGAAAAGTCACACGCCGCACTTAAGCAAGCTGTTGCGGTCGACAACAGAGTCGCGCTCGGGCAAGATCAAGCGCTGATTGAGACCACCCGATCAGGAGTTATACAAAACTTTGAGGTCGCCTACGAACAAAGCTGGAAAGTTTTGCGCCGCTGGTTGATGCATTACCAAAACATTGCAGACGAAGACATCACCCAGCGCAAGCAGCTGTACAGGCTGGCTGCCAAACACGGCCTTATCCCAGAGGTAGAGGCATGGTGGCAATTTCAGACCGCAAGAAACCTGACGTCGCACACCTATAACCAAACCACAGCGATTGAAGTCGCCCGCGTTGCGCGGTTGTTCGAACCCGCATGCGCCGCCCTGATTGCACAACTCAAATCGTCAGCACAAGATGACTGACCCTTCAACGCCAAGCCACATCGGATTGCAGCTAAGCCCGGTACATTTGAGCATGGTGAAGGAAGTCTTGGCCCGTTGGCTGCCTGATGCTCAAGTGCTTGCTTTTGGTTCGCGCGTCAGCGGTACAGCACGCAAGTTTTCAGACCTTGACATAGCCATCGTCTCGCCTACGCCGCTCGACTGGCGTCTGCTTGGCAAGGTAAGGGACGCCTTTGAAGACTCTGACCTGCCTATTTGCGTAGACGTGATCGACTGGCGTCAAACTGATGATGCATTCAAAGCACTGGTTGCGGCGCAGGGCATGCTTCAGTTACAATCAATTTCATAGCTGCTAGCGCACGTATTCATTGTCTTTCAGCGCTAGTTTATAAAATTTTAAGCTCACCAAGCTCTTCGCCAAGTCAGCAAAATCAATTTGCCCCCGAGGTCGCGTGCGGCGCTCATATCGCAGCGGCGCTTTTACGTCACCGCCGTTCGACATGCGCAAGTTGAACAGCCACAACAAATGCAACAAGACTGGCTACAAAGGCCGGATTGGCCTGCACGAGCTGATGATTGCAGACGACGCCGCCAAAAAACTCATCCAAGAGCGCGCCAGAGTAGCCGAGCTGTTCGCCAGCGCCGTCAGCGGCGGCATGCACACGCTGAAGATGGATGGGATGGAGAAGGTTTTGATCGGGTTGACTGACTTGAAGATGGGTCGGTCGGTTTGCATCAAGTGACCCGTTTGCTGCCCATTTGTAGCCTAAAGGTCAGACGACGTGACCAAAATGTCATGCTGGTTTTTTTATTCTGACGCATTAAGCTGCTGTTAAAGCTAATTTTGTGAAGTAAATCACTGATTTAAAGCGCCAGCAGGTTGGCACGCTACCTGCTCATACTCTTGCGTTAGTTTTTCACGTTAGTTTTATTCAACCTAGGAGTTTTTCATGCAAATCAAGCGTTCTATTCAAAAGGGTTTCACCCTGATCGAGTTGATGATCGTTGTCGCGATTATTGGTATTTTGGCTGCAGTGGCTTTGCCTGCTTATCAGGATTACACGATTCGTGCAAAAGTGACTGAAGGTATCATTCTAGGGAGCGGTTTGAAAGTTACTGTTGCCGATAATTCTGCTAACGCGATACCAGTAGCAACTGGTGGCTTATTTTCTGGCATTCCAACTAACCTCGCCGGCGCTGCTGCTTCACAATGCACCAGTGGAGCTACTTGCAGCCTCAATGGCGGAGTAGTTGCAACACCCCTGACGAAGGCTGTTGTCTCAATTGTTGGTACCAACGCAACTGGAAGCATCGACATCACGTACACCACTGCAATCGCTCCTTCCGCAAGTGCTCTTTTACAACTACAGCCGTCTTCTGGTGGTGTGGTTTTGGCCGCTGGAACTCCGCCGACTGCTTCGTTAATTTGGACTTGCTACACGCTTGGCAAAGCAGCTCTTTATGGTCAAACCAACGCAGCAACCCTGTTGGGTAAATACGCACCAGCCGAGTGCCGTTAACCAACGGTTAGTTAGGCCGAGCCGACCCCTATTGAACTTTTGCTTTTACCTATAATTATTATGCAAGTTAAGCACGTTGTTCAGCAGGGTTTCACCCTTATCGAGCTGATGATTGTCGTTGCGATCATTGGAATCCTCGCTGCCATAGCGCTGCCTGCTTATCAAGATTACACAATCCGCGCAAAGGTTAGCGAAGGAATAATTTTGGCCGGTAGTTTACGGGTAACTGTGGGGGACAACGCGGCTAATGCAATGCTTGCGTCTACCGGTGGCATGTTTGCCGGCATGGCCACCAACATTTCAGGCGCGGCAGCATCACAATGTACCAGCGGGTTAACGTGTAGTCTTAATGGCGGCACGCTTGCCACGCCGATTACCAAAGCCGTAAGGTCTATAGTCGGGACTACTGCCGACGGGAGCTTGGATATTACGTATACAACGGCGATTGCCCCATCCGGGAGTGCACTGTTGCAGATGAAACCTTCGTCGGGTGGAGTCTCATTGGTCGCCGGTACACCACCAACAGCATCAGTAATTTGGACTTGCTACACAGTGGGGAAAGCCAGCCTTTACGGTCAAACCAACAGTGCCACGCTTCTCGGAAAATTTGCGCCTGCCGAATGCCGCTAGTTTTAAGCGTTGTGCAGACACACAAAAAGCCGCTATGCGGCTTTTTTCTCGCCTAACGCATTTTACACTCAGCTAGTTTTTAGCCCAACTATCGCACCAAGCTTAAAAGTCTATGAACGCTTCTTCACGATTACGCGCAGCACTGGAAGCGGCCACTTTACATTTAATTGCTAGCGCAGTTGTAGCCGCAGTCGCAGCAATATTAGTGTTCGCAGTTTGGTACCCGTATCCTTTTAGACACCTATCTGGCGGGCAAGAGTTATTCATGTTGTTGATGAGTGTTGATTTAGTATGCGGACCCATACTGACGTTAGTGCTTTTTTCCGACACCAAACAACGTGCAGAACTGGTGCGTGATTTAGGACTGGTCGTATTTATTCAGCTTTGCGCTCTGGCTTATGGCGTATACACCATGTCGATAGCAAGACCCCTTTTTTTAGTTTTAGAGGTAGATCGCTTTCGGGCTGTATCGGCTGCAGACTTACAAGGGCCCTCAGCTACTGCAGAACTACACGCGCTGCCGTTGGCATTAATGCCTGGGTTATTTTCTTCCCCGAAAACTGTTGCAATCCGCAGCCCTAAAAATGAAGCTGAGCGCAATTCTGTGTTGATGGAATCCGTTATCGGTGGGCCAGATTATTCTGCTCGCCCCGAGTTCTACATACCCTATGACGCCACCAACGCGCTCATGTCTCTAAAGCGAGCCAAACCCTTGTTAGTATTCCTGCATAAGCAACCTAACCAGCAAGCCGCTGCCGACAAGCTCGCGCTGGACAAAAAGCTGGACCTCTCGAAGTCAATGTACTTACCCGTCACAGGCCGCCAAGACTGGGTGGCAGTGCTTAACGCGCAGGGGCAGATTCAAGGCTTCTTAAAAGGCGATGGGTTTTAGGACGGCTTGCCGCGCTGGCGGAGCGTGGCAGCCCGCTATGTATTGCTACTAGATTTATAGCTGCACGCGAACAATTCCTCTGGGCTACCGGCCTAATAGGCAAAATTTGCTATTCGTCGCGGCATATTACAAACATCACTAGGCTGAACCAGCAGTGGTACCGCTTCAGCTCAAAAACGTCGACACAAATAGCTGTGACGTCATGACGCGTGGCTGTAGCGGCCCAGCTTGTAGCAACAGCTTGTCGCCTGTGACCAGCAGCAGATCGTCACAGCTGCGCTGTGTTGATCGGGGTCAGACTCCGATTAAATTTGTACTAGCGGGGTCAGACTCCGATTAAATTGGCTTGCGCGCGTATTTGTTGGGCTAACGACCAAACGTACTTAAAAAGAAACTGCCCGACCAACGCGGCGCTTCAGTCCACCAGCTGTGCGACAAAATCCTGCGGTGCCAAGACTAGTGGCTGCAGCGGCTTGACTCGTGGGGTTAATTGGGGTCGGGTTATTGGGGTCAGATTCCGATTAAATTCGTTGACACTTACAGTTTGTCGAAGTTTCAGATTCTGAAATTGGACTGTAGGCCAAAACACATAAATGTTTACTTGGCCGCCCAGCATATTGCCGCAGCACATACACCGCACGGCACAACATGCTGCAGCTGTAGCTGAGGCTGCATAGGCTCGGCTTGCAGCAGCTTGTCAGCAATGCCCAATTGATGGCTATGCAACAGGTGGTTAACGAAGTCAGTGCCAATCCTGCCGCTTATCGGTAAACGGTATAGAATTTGGTTGCATGATTCAATCTTTCAGATGTGAAGCCACGCAGTCGCTTTTTGAAACTGGACAGTCCAAGCGGTTTGGCAATATCCAAAACGTGGCGGAACGGAAATTGACGCAACTTGCAGCTGCTGCAAACTTAGAGTTTTTGAAATCTCCGCCTGGCAACCACCTTGAACAATTAAAACGGGATCGTGAGGGGCAGTACAGCATACGAATTAATCAGCAGTGGCGCATTTGCTTCGTGTGGGGTGCTGAAGGGCCAAGCGATGTTGAAATTGTTGACTATCACTAACTCTTTATGGCTTGGAGAAAACGATGATTAAAAACGGAATGCGGCCGATTCACCCTGGTGAAATCTTGCGTGAAGACTACTTGAAGCCGCTGAAGCTTAGCGCCAATGCGCTTTCAAAGGCGCTGCGCGTACCGGCGGGCCGCGTGAACGACATCGTGCTCGAGCGGCGCGGCGTTACGCCTGATACTGCGCTGCGGTTAGCGCGCTTTTTCGGTGGCGACGCTCAGTCTTGGCTTAATTTGCAGCAAATGTTCGACCTGAAAACCACTGAGCGTGCAAAAGCCAAGCAGATTGACGCTGAAATTGAGCCGTTAGCGTTAAGCGCTTGAGGCCAAACGAAGCCAGCAGAAAGCGGCCTCTAAACCCGACGAAAAAGGGGATTCTGCAATGACGCATCTGCACTGGCGTGCTGTGCCATTGCTACTTTGCCTGCCCTGGCTCAACCCGTTTGCCCCGGGCCCTTCACCTTCCGTGGTGCCGTGGCTTTTTTCTATGGCTGCCATTTATAGCGTGCTGCTGCTTCATGCGTTGCGCAGCAGCTCGCCTGTTCAATCGGCAGCGTCATCCGCAGTTGATCTGCCTCACGTCTTGGGCGGGTCAGTGCTGGCAGCAGGCCTGATTAGCTGCGTGCTGGCGCTGCTGCAATATGCTGATCTCGAAGCCTTTTTTGCCCCCTGGATCAACACAACTCAGCCCGGCGAGGCGTTTTCCAACCTGCGCCAGCGCAACCAATTTGCCACGCTGAGCAACATGGGATTAGCTGCGTTGCTGTGGCTAGCGGCGCAGGTGCCGCCTACACAAGTGCCCGCTAAAACTGCTCGTTTGGGGTTGCTCTTGGCGGCGGCCAGCCTGCTGGCTGTTGGTAACGCTATTTCCTCATCACGCACGGGTCTGTTTCAGCTGGTACTGCTGTTTGGTTTGTACGCTGCCTGGGGCGGCATGCGCCATGCTGTCACTCGTCGCCTGCTGACTTGCTCGCTGCTGGTGTACGCAGTAGCCATGTTTGCCGTGCCGTGGGCGGCAGGTCTTGATTTGGCCACCCATGGCGCGTTTGCCAGGTTAGGCAAAGAGGAAGCCTGCAGCAGCCGCTTGATGCTGTGGTCTAACGTGTTGCATTTAATTGCGCAAAAACCTTGGCTGGGCTGGGGCTGGGGCGAGCTGGACTTTGCCCACTTCATCACGCTGTACAACGAACCCCGGTTTTGCGACATTTTGGACAATGCGCACAACCTGCCTTTGCAGTTGGCCGTTGAGCTGGGCGTGCCGTTCTCGTTCCTGGTGTGTGGCGGCTTCGCGTGGTGGGCCATGCGCCAAAAACCATGGACCGAGCGGGACAGCGCGCGGCAAATGGCTTGGGCTGTGGTGGCGGTGATTTTGCTGCACAGCATGTTGGAATACCCACTGTGGTACGGGCCGTTTCAAATCGCCTTTGGTTTGTGCATGGTGATCTTATGGCGTAGGTCGGCAGCAGCCCATGACCATGAAAACAGCACTAAAAATGCATCAAATACGCCTCTAGCCCTTATAAATAGCGCGCTAGCAGCTACTGTAGTAATAGCATGCACGGTTTGCCTTGCAGCCATTGCCTACGCCGGGTGGGACTACCGCCGCGTCAGTCAAATTTACTTGCAGCCCGAGGCTCGCGCGCTGGCTTACCAAGACAACACGCTGGCGCAGGCTAGCAAATCCTGGCTGTTTGCCGACCAAGCGCTGTTTGCCGAGTTGATGTTGACACCGTTGACACCCGCCACCGCAGTGCAGGTCTACACCTCAGCGGGTCGCTTGCTGCACTATTCACCCGAGCCACGCGTGGTGATCAAGCTGATTGAAAGCGCCGTGATGCTGGGCAAAGACGCTGAAGCCTTGGCTTATCTGGCGCGTTTCAAAGCGGCGTTTCCTAAAGAACATGCAGAGTGGGCAAAGGGGAATAGAACTGCTTCCTAATTCCGTTTTCAGATCATTCGTGAACGCGAAGGCGAAGCGACGACAGTACAAACGTACGGCTAGGAGCCTGGGCGGCAGAGCAATTTAAAGTGATGGCGGTGAGTCGTTTTTGAGTTTGGTTTTCAATAGTGGCATTGAGCACGGCATTTTCTACTT
>JAYWFR010000286.1:0-40883 GCA_043778695.1 Polaromonas sp.
TCTGAGGTTAACCCCGCGCCTGCAGCGCTGGAAGCTGCGGGCCTGGCCGCGGGGTCAGAAAGAAACGCAGCCGATCAAGCGATGTCAAGTCGCCCTGTCGCGCCGCAAAACAAAGCGGCCCCCAGCCCGGACGCCGAGCGCGTTGGTCGCGCCAGTGCACGCAGGGAGTCCAGCCCAGGCGAGGCCCCAACTGCCCTGCAAAGCCGCCCCGCTGAAACAGCCGTAGCCACACCTGCACCTGCCCCTGTCCCCTTCCCGAAAGCACCACCGCTGGACGGAGCCGCTGAACTGCGCGAAGCGGCCCGCACTGGCCAGGCGGCTGCGCTCGCTCAAGCCCTGCTGACGGTTAACGCCGCGCAACTCAACAGCACCGACAGCGCAGGCCGCACCGCCCTCATGCTGGCAACTTTAGGTGGCCATTTAGGCAGCGTTCAGCGCTTGGTAAACGCAGGCGCAGATACCGAACTGAGAGATGTCAGCGGCCAGACCGCTGCGCAAATGGCAAAGCGCTTGGGTTTTAAACAGATTGAAAGTATTTTAAAAAGCTCTTGAACTCTGCCTTCAAAGAATTTTTAAAAGTATAAAAAGCTCTATGGCCCAGATAATCCTTGTGTATGCAGCTACAATAAATGTAGCAATAATTTTCCTTCCATCTCGCGTTCCTGTCTGACAGACGAAGACCGTACCGTCGGCTACCGTGGCACATGCACTCACGGCTAAGGCGCTGATATGAAATTCAAAGACTACTACCAAACCATGGGCGTGAGCAAAACCGCGACGCCTGATGAGATCAAGCGCGCGCACCGCAAGCTGGCGCGCAAGTACCACCCTGACGTGAGCAAAGAAAAAGATGCGGAAGCCCGTTTTAAAGAACTGGCTGAAGCCTATGACGTGCTGAAAGACGCTGAAAAGCGCGCATCCTACGACACCTTGGGTGCCAACTACAAGGCTGGACAAGACTTTCAACCGCCGCCCGATTGGGCGGGCTCACCACAGCAACGCAGCCACGGCTTTGACCAAGGCGGCGATGAAGACCACAGCGCGTTTTTTGACGCTCTATTTAGCCGGATGGGTCAAGGGCGCGGCGCAGGCCCCGGCGGCGCACAGCGCACACACCAAGCGTTTGACATGCATGGCCAAGACCAGCATGCCAAGATTCAGGTGGCAATTGAAGACTCGTACCTGGGAGCCAGCCGCACGCTACAGCTGCGGGTGCAGGCCGAGGGCAGCGACGGCCGTTTGAGCACGCAGGACCGCACAATTGAGTTTGTTATCCCCAAAGGCATTCGCGCGGGTCAACACATCCGCTTGGCAGCGCAAGGCTCACCCGGCATGGGACAAGGCAGCCCCGGCGACTTGTACCTGGACGTTGAGATGCAGCCGCACCCGCTGTACCGCACCGACAAATATGACGTGTTGATGGACCTGCCCATCACGCCGTGGGAGGCGGCACTGGGTGCAGACATTGAAGTGCCCACGCCGACTGGCCGGGTGGTGGTGACGATTCCAGCAGGGTCTATAACGGGCCGCAAGCTGCGCCTCAAGGGGCGGGGGCTGCCAGCCAAAACGCCGGGCGACTTTTACTATGTGCTGCACGTTACCCAGCCGCCTGCTGACACCGATGCAGCTAAAAAGCTGTACGCGGTCATGGCCACTACGTTTGCCGACTTCAAACCGCGTGCAGCGCTCGAGTCGATAGACGCTTTTGAAAAAACCCAGGAGCACGCACGATGACGCCCAATTTCACACTCTCAATACCCGTACAGCAGGTGGTTAGCCATGTGATGGAAGACATGGTTGAGCTGACGCTTGAAGACCTGTGCCGCGCCTGCGCCGCTGCGAGCGACATCATCATCGAATTGGTTGAGGAAGGCGTGATTGAATCAGTTGTAATCGAAGTGGGCCAGCCCCCCGAGCTGTGGCGCTTTACCGGCCTGCACCTGCAACGTGCCAAAGTTGCCCTGCGCCTTCACCGCGACCTGGGCGTCAACTTTGCCGGTGCCGCGCTGGCGCTGCAGTTGATGGAAGAACTTGATGTGCTGAGAGAAAAACTAAAAGGTTAACAAGCCGGGCCAACTGCTTAATGTAAACAACACAACCAACAGCGTCTGCTATTTATTCGGGAGCTGCTTAACCCAGCATTTGTGACTTAGATTCAACGACGAATTGCGAAACGTTTGGGTGATTGTAGAAACACCTGATTGGGCGTTTTGAATTCCAATCTTTTGCGGGGGCGGCTGTTCAGTCTGTCCATGATCATGTTACGGGAGCGCTCAGCGCGCCTGCTGGCTCTTTGCTGGGCAAACTTGGCGTCGTAGCCAGCGCCGCCTTAGTTGCGTGCGATTTCTCTATAAACAGTGCTTACGCTGTAGTTAATGATTTGCGCACTAGCACTAGCACTAGCACTAGCACTAGCACTAGCACTAGCACTAGCACTAGCACTAGCACTAGCACTAGCAATAGCACTAGCACTAGCAATAGCAATAGCAATAGCAATAGCAATAGCACTAGCAATATCACTAGCGCTAGCGCTATTGCCTTTAGCCAACCCGATCTTGATTTGGTATCGTGTGTGTGAGTCGATGTGTTTGTTTATGTGTTGCTTAATTTGACTGTGATAGGTCGGTAAATCATCGCAGCGAATGGCCGCATTGCCTCACTGACTAACACTGGTAAATTCGCAACTCGTGATTGAATCTAAGTTGGGCTATAGGTCTTATTTGCATCTTTTTTTCAAGTCTTTTTTAGGTCTTTTTTTAATCTTTGCAGCTTAGAAACGCCTGCTGCGCTGAGACCAGCTACAGCTACCCAGTCGCCTCTACACTTGTCCCCATGACTTCTGAACGCGCGAAAGCTAAAAGCCCCAAATCCCTGTCTGGCCTGGTACCGTTTTTGCGGCCTTACAAAGGCCGAATTACATTGGCTGGCTTTTTCCTTGTGATGGCGGCGGTGTCTACGCTGGTGTTTCCATTGGCGCTGCGTAGTTTGATTGACGGCGGCTTGGTCAGCGCGGACACCAGCGCGGCCGGCAATGGCAACCAGTTGATGCTGCTGCGCACCCATTTTTTCGAGCTGTTTGGCGTAGCCGCAGCGCTCGGTTTGTTTTCAGCTGGTCGGTTCTACATGGTGAGCTGGCTAGGCGAACGGGTCACGATGGACTTGCGCAACGCGGTGTACGGCCATGTGCTCAAGCAAAGCCCGCAGTTTTTTGAAACCACCCAAACTGGCGAGGTACTGAGCCGCCTGACCGGCGACACCACGCTGGTGCAAACGGTGGTGGGTTCATCACTCAGCATGGGGCTGCGTAACCTGGTGATGGGTGTGGGCGCAATTGGCATGCTGATTTACACCAACCCGTATTTGATGCTGCAAATCATGCTGGCGCTGGCCGTGATTGTGGTGCCTTCGGTGATTTTTGGTCGCCGGGTGCGCAAGTTGTCACGCGCCAGCCAAGACCGGGTGGCGGACTCTAGCGCGATTGCGGCTGAGGTGTTGAACGCTATTCCCGTGGTGCAAAGCTACACTGCAGAAGGACGCGAGGCCACACGCTTTAACACCGCATCGACCAACGCTTTTAACGTGGCGCTGCGGCGCACCAAAGCGCGCACGGTGCTGGTGGCTTTCATCATCATTGCCACATCGGCAGCGCTGCTGTGGGGCCTGTACCAGGGCACGCAAGCGGTGATGCGCGGCGACATCACGGCAGGGCATTTGGGCCAGACCGTGGTGTACGTGATTATTTTGGCCAGCGCTTCAGCTGTGTTGGGTGAAACCTATGGCGACCTGCTGCGCGCTGCTGGCGCTACCGAGCGCCTGATGGAGCTGCTAGACACCGCATCGCCTATTAATTCACCGCCGAACCCGACGCCAGCCCCCGTAATTCAAGCGGGAAGCGCTATTGAATTTGAAGCGGTTAACTTCAACTACCCGTCGCGACCACTGCAGGCGGCACTGACAAACTTCAGCATGAAAGTCGCCCCAGGCGAAACGGTGGCCATTGTGGGCCCGAGCGGCGCAGGTAAAAGCACGGTGTTCCAGTTGCTGCTGCGTTTTTATGACCCGCAGTCAGGCCGCATTGCGCTGGATGGCGTAACCACGCGAGACATGCTGCTGTCTGACTTGAGGCAGCGCGTCGGCATCGTGCCGCAAGACGCGGTGATTTTTTCGACCAGCGCGCTTGAGAACATTCGCTACGGCAAACCCGATGCGTCTGACGATGAAACCAAACTAGCGGCCAAAGCTGCGTTTGCTGATGAATTCATCAAGCTGCTGCCCGAAGGCTACGACACCTTTTTGGGCGAGCGTGGCGTGCGCCTGTCAGGCGGGCAACGCCAGCGCATCGCGATTGCGCGCGCCATGCTGAAGAATTCGCCCCTGCTGCTGCTGGACGAAGCCACCAGCGCCCTTGACGCCGAGAGCGAGCGCATGGTGCAAGCCGCGCTTGAATCAGCCATGAAGGGCCGCACCACGCTGGTGGTGGCGCATCGCCTGGCCACCGTCCAGCAAGCCGACCGCATTTTGGTGTTAGACCACGGCAAGCTGGTAGAACAAGGCACGCACCACGAGTTGGTAGCAAAGGGCGGCGTGTATGCGCGGCTGGCGGCGCTGCAGTTCACGAGTTGACTTTTTCCGATTCGATCACTTATTCCTTACTTTTTCACGGCGGTATACCTACAACTCTTTTTAGGATTTTTATCATGCTTGCTACCGTCACAGATAAAGGCCAGGTCACGCTGCCCAAGGCGATTCGCGATCTGTTGAGCATTCGCCCTGGCTCACGTATTGACTTTCAAGTGAATGCCGACAAAACGCTCACAGCGAGGGTTCAAACGCGCGGCTCGGAAGGTTTGTTTGGCTTGCTGCAACGGCCAGGCCAGCGAACCGTCACCATTGAAGAGATGGACGATGCGATCACTCAGATGGTGAGGGAACGCAGCAAAGTCAAAAAATAGCGCCATCATCATGATGATGACCGCTGTTGACACGAATGTACTGATACGACTTTTTGTGAACGATGACTCGCTGCAATGCCAAAAAGCCCGTGCGCTGTTTGATAAACACGCCGATTCCAAAGAGTTGCTTTGGATAGCTGACCTTGTGATGCTGGAACTGGCCTGGACGCTGGACAGAATTTATGAGTTCTCGCGCGCTGAAATATGTGTCGCGCTAAAAGCTTTGGCAGGAAACGCGACAGCATCTCTTGAATCAAGTTTAGCGATTGAACAAAGTATCGCCCTGTACGAACAAGGCCCAGCAGGCTTTGCAGACTGCCTGCTTGCGATTAAGGCCAGCCACGCAGGTTGTGGTGCGCTGCGTACTTTCGATAAAAAGATAAAAGCTCTACCGGGCGTAAAACTGCTCTGGCAGTTGATAATTACGAACTATGCATTTTTTGCATAGTATTCAAGCAAGCTGGCCTTAGACATTTGGCCGGTAAGCTCCTACAGTTGAAACTTCTTTGCCAGACAGTCCAACTCAGGAGTCAACATGTCCCAAGCCCCCAGCGCCCAACCACCGTCAGCCGCAGCAGACCACAGCGCGCACCCCCTGCCCTCTTACCTGGATGCCAGCAACCTGGGGCCCTGGGGCAACTATTTGCAGCAGGTCGACCGTGTTATTCCGCACCTGGGCAACTTGGCGCGTTGGGCTGAAACACTCAAACGACCCAAGCGGGTGCTGATTGTGGACGTGCCGATTCACATGGACGACGGCACGGTAGCGCACTTTGAAGGCTACCGGGTGCAGCACAACGTGTCGCGCGGGCCGGGCAAAGGGGGCGTGCGTTTTCACCAAGACGTGACGCTGTCTGAAGTGATGGCGCTGTCGGCCTGGATGTCGGTGAAGAACGCAGCAGTGAATGTGCCGTACGGCGGTGCCAAAGGCGGCATTCGGGTCGACCCAAAAAAGCTGTCACGCGGTGAGCTGGAGCGCATGACGCGCCGCTACACCAGCGAAATTGGCATCATCATTGGCCCGAACAAAGACATCCCCGCGCCCGACGTGAACACCAACGAGCAGATCATGGCCTGGATGATGGACACGTATTCCATGAACACTGGTTCGACCGCCACCGGCGTAGTCACGGGCAAGCCAGTTGACCTGGGCGGCTCGTTGGGCCGACGTGAAGCCACTGGCCGCGGCGTGTTTACCGTGGGCTGCGAGGCTGCTCACCACATTGGCCTGGAGATTAAAGGCGCACGCTTGGCGGTGCAAGGCTTTGGAAACGTGGGCGGCGTAGCGGGCAAGTTGTTTGCCGAAGCGGGCGCGCGCATTGTGGCGGTGCAAGATCACAGCGGCACGATTTACAAAGAAGCGGGATTGAACGTACCGGCCTTGCTGCAGCACGTTGCAGAGCACGGCGGCGTGGGCGGCTACGCAGGCGCTGAATCGGGCGCTGACGTACTGGCCAACGACAGCTTTTGGGACGTAGATTGCGATATTTTGATTCCGGCTGCGCTTGAACAACAGATCACCGCCGCCAACGCAAGCCGCATCAAAGCCCGCATGATCATTGAAGGCGCCAACGGCCCTACCACCCCTGCGGCGGACGACATTTTGCAGTCACGAAATATTTTGGTACTGCCCGATGTAATTGCCAACGCAGGGGGCGTGACGGTCAGCTATTTTGAATGGGTGCAAGATTTTTCAAGCTTCTTTTGGGATGAAGAAGAGATCAACGCGCGGCTGGTCAAAATCATGAAGCACGCCTTTGCCGGTGTGTGGGACGTAGCGCAAGACCAAAAAGTCAGTTTAAGAACCGCCACCTTTATCGTTGCTTGCAAGCGGATTTTGCACACCCGTGAACTGCGCGGTTTGTACCCTTAATATTGCTATAGCTATAGGAGCTGCTTGCCCACGAATTTATTGGGCTAGCGCAGCGTATTACTCTGAATCTGACTACCGACTCTCCAGCTGGGCTTGCAGATTCGGTTCGCAATCGGTGACCCCGAACCCCTTGCACACACCAAAGAAGTCATGGACACCGCGTTACGCTCCGAATGCAGATTAGGGCCGCTTGGCGTATGCGTAAAATCTGGGCAATGCACCACACGCCAGTTTTTTCGCGGTTTATATTAGCTATATTTTTAGGAGCTGCTTGCGTCCATAATACATGGGCTACAGAGCAAAATTACCCTAAAAAGCAGACAAACGCCGTGGTTGCGCTGCCACCAAGCTCAACCTATGCCAGCAGGCTAGAGGCGATGCAGTTCGCCGACGACCTGGCGGCCCGGCGCGACCTGGACCCCGCTTGGGTGCGGGCCGCTATCGGCAAAGCGCACTATCAGCCCACTGTTGTTCGGTTGATGCAACCCGCCGCCAAACCGTTTGTGAAAAACTGGCGTGTTTACCGCAGCCGCTTCATTGACCCGATCCGAATTGCCGCTGGCGTGAAGTTTTGGCAAGCCAACCAGGCCAGCTTAGAGCGGGCCGAAAAGGAATACGGCGTGCCTGCCAGCCTCATCGTTGGCATCATTGGGGTGGAGACGATTTACGGCCGCGACACCGGCAGTTTTCGGGTTATGGACGCCATCACCACGCTGGCGTTTGACTTTCCTAGCGCTCACCCGCGCGCCAAAGAGCGCAGTGACTTTTTTAAAGGGGAGGTCGAACAGTTTTTAAGCCTGCAAAGCCGACGCAACGCCGACCCGTTTGAGCCGCGCGGCAGCTTTGCCGGGGCCATGGGCATGCCGCAGTTCATGCCGTCCAGTTGGGCCAAGTACGCGGTTGACTTTGACGGCGACGGCAACATCGACTTGTGGAACAGCAACGCCGACGTGATCGGCTCGGTGGCCAACTACTTCAAGGCCTTCAATTGGCAGAGCGGCATGCCGACCCACTACCCAGTGGCTTTCGACAAGGCCCGCCTGGAGATGGACGCGCTGATGGCACCGGATATTTTGCCCACCTTCAGCGTTGCCAGCTTCGCCGCCAAGGGTGCGGTGCTAGATACGTCTGGGGCAGCGCATAGTGGCCCGTTGGCGTTGATAGAACTGCTCAACGGCCCAGATGCACCGCAATACGTGGCGGGCACTGAAAATTTTTACGCGATTACACGCTACAACTGGAGTAGCTACTACGCGATGGCGGTGATTGAGTTGGGGCGTGAAGTGGCAGATCGAGTTAGAAAATAGCCAGCATCAACTGGTCTTGTGCCCGCTGCGCAATTGACTCATGCGCTCTTCAAAATAACTGCCTACGGTGTAGCGGCTTGACAGCACCACCTCGCGGCGCGGGTGCAAAAACAGCGGCACTGACAGGCGTGACTTGTTGCGTGCCGCGCCCAGCGGATTGAGCACGCGGTGAACTGTAGAGGGATAAAAACCGCCAGATGCTTCTTGCAGCATGTCGCCGTTGTTGACAATCAAAAGCCCAAAATCACAAGGCACATCGCGCCACTGCTGGTCTTTGCCCAGCACTTGCAAGCCGGGCTCGCTGGCGGCGGGCAAAATAGTTAGCAAATTGATGTCACCGTGCGCTGCGGCACGCACCGCGCCTGGCTCTTCTGCCCCCGACAGCGGCGGGTAGTGCAGCACGCGCAGCAGAGTTTGGTCGCAGCCCGCAATCATGTCAGGCAGCGGCATCGAATAGCGCGCTTTGACGTCTGACGGCGAATAGTCCTCCACCCAGGTCAACAACTGCGCCGCCAACTCACTGCCGTCGGCGTAATAATGGCGCGCCGCATCACTGACTTCAGCCGGGTAGCGACCCCACGGAAAAATGTGGAAAAACTCTTTCAAATCTCGTTGGGTGTTGTTTTTGGCGGTCTCTGAAACAGCAGTTGAAAAGTAGCCGTCAAGTTTGACCGGATCTTGTGGATAGTTTTGCTTAGCGTCGCTTTTAAAAAACGCCAACCACTCGTCGTAAATGCCTTGCACCAGCGCCCGATCCAGCGGGTGGTTAGCCAGCACGGCAAAGCCAGTGTGATGCAGGCTGCGGCAAAAGTCCTTTGCGGCTGTAGCGCCGCGGTAGTCAATGACGGGAAGCTGCACGGCTTATCTCCTGAGACATTCACTGGCCTAGCCAATTGCCGAGCAAGGTTTGTTCAAACACCGCATTGCAAGCCGGTGCAACGACTGCCATGCACACTTCGGTTTGGGGCACGCCTGGTCCCCAACCGGCTTGCGGGTAGTCGATAAACTGCTTGCGGTTCATCATGGTTTGGCCCATGGCGATGCCATCAAGCGCGACCCGAACGCGGCCCGATTCAATGGTAAACAACTCACGATTTGTCAGGCAAATAAAGGCCAATACGTCGTGGCCAAAGCAGCCATGAATTTTGGCCACGTGCGGGTACAGGCCGCTGTAAAAATTGGCATAAAACCCCACTGCATGAGCCAGCACATCGCAAGCGATGTGGCGCTGCTTGTCGGCAATCGCCTTTATAAGCGCAACTGGCACGATGACGCGGTGCGTGACGTCCAGCCCCACCATGGTGAGCTTGAAACCCGCAATAAACACCTTGTCAGCCGCGTGCGGATCGTTCCACACATTGGCCTCGGCTACGGGCGACACATTGCCCGGCTCAATGACCGTGCCGCCCATGATGATGACTTCTTTCAAGAGCTTGGGCAGGTTCGGCTCTAGCTGTACGGCGAGCGCCACATTGCCCAGCGGGCCCACCGCAACCAGCGTGATTTCACCCGGATGCGCGCGCGCCATATCAACGATAAATTGTGCCGATGTACGCGGATCCAGCGTGTTGCTGGTGGTCACGCGGCTCGGCAAGTTACCCAGGCCATCAGCACCGTGAATGAAGTCAAACTTGGCCTTGCTGTGCCGCACCATCGGCGTGGCCACGCCCTGGGTAACGGGAATGTTGGGCTGGCCTGCAATAGCGCATAAATACAGCGCATTGACAGCCGCCTGGGCCACGGTGACATTGCCAAAGGTGGTGGTGATGCCGACTACGTCAATGCCGGGGTGGGCCAACGCGTAGTAAAGCGCCATAGCGTCGTCAACGCCGGGGTCGGTGTCGAAAATGACTTTGACAGGAGACTGAATCGGGGGCGGTGAGGTCATGTTTTGTGCAGCTAAAAGGCCTATGAATTGAATCCGACAAATCTTGCCAGCGCTGCGTTTGCGGTGGCGTCAAGAAACTGATGCGCCAAGAACAGATCAACTTGAGCACAAGAAGGAATGCTGTCTTGCGCCCCGCACCGAGTGCAGGCCAGCGCGGCGGCAGCGCAGGCCCGCGCTATCGCCAACGGCATGGCGTGTTGCTGGGCTAGGCTGGCCACCAGCACGCCGCAAAAGGTGTCGCCAGCGGCGGTTGTGTCTACCGGTGTGACAGCAAATGCAGGTTGCAAAATGATTTGGCCTTTTAGCCGAGCGCAGCAGCCCCGCCCGCCCAGCGTAACAACGATACAAGGCATATCGGGTAATTGCGCCAGGCATTCAGCCACACTGCCGGTGCAGTTGCTGATGCTGGCTAGCTCGCCTTCATTAACAACCAGCACATCAACCAAGGTGAGCAAGTCCGGCGGTAAAGCGTGAGGCGGCGCGGCATTCAGCACCACTTGCACGCCCGCTTTGCGCGCCGCCGCAGCGTAGGCCGCGACGGTTGCTAGCGGCGTTTCAAGCTGCAGCATTAGGTAGGCAACACCGCTCAAGTCTGGCAAGTGTTCAGCACGCAAAGCGGCGTTGGCACCCGGCGCCACTGTGATGGCGTTTTCAGCATCATCAGACACGCAAATAAACGCTGTGCCGGTGGGCAAGTCGCCCGACCTCACCACATGCAGCGCCACACCTGCTTCATTTAGCGACGCCTCAATCGGCTCTGCAAAGCTGTCACGCCCCAAGCCGAGCAGCATGCTGGTTGCCACACCCCCTGCACGCGCGCAGGCAATCGCCTGGTTAGCGCCCTTGCCACCGGCAAAGGTGTGAAAGCTTGTGCCCAACACCGTTTCGCCCGGCGCAGGAATGCGCGGTGCGCGAACAACAAAATCTAGATTGGCCGAGCCAGCGACGAGAATCATGATTTCATTGTAGGAAATTCTATGGACAGACCATGGCACAAGAAATAACAGCGAATCAGCCATCACACCTTGCAGTTTTTGGCGCGGCAAACGTTGATATATCCGCCAGCACAACACTATCCCTGGCCCCGCGCGATTTAACACCCGGTTGCATCAGCGCGGCAGCAGCCAAAGCTACTGAGTACGGGAAAGGCACAGCATGATCACCCGTTGCATATGGAGCGCGGCAACCGGTTTGCCCCCAAGCGCCGTGCAAGCTTAAGTTGTGAAATTAACGCGGTTAGCTGCACTGCAATTAGAAAAAATAACGTCTTGGGGTTGTCAGATAAGAACTGCCAGACACCGCCCCAGGGCTCCCAGGGCTCCTAAGGCTCCCAAGGCTACCAATTGCAAAGCTGCTGCGGGTGCTGCACACTGTGCTGCAAAAAGATAAAGTCTGGCCGAATTGGGTCCACCAAAACTGCGTTTGCCGGCGCAGAGTCTGATGAATTAAAACCTCCGCCAGTCACGGAAATTTAGGCACAGACCTTGCAATTGACTTTAAGATCCCTCGGTCGCCACGTTGATTTTTTATTTACCCCACAAGGAATTGTCATGACCCCCGGTTCACATTCGTTCTCCCGTATCGCCGGCCTGGCTGCGATGGCAGCTTCGGTGCTGCTGGCCAGCAATGCCGTCCTGGCTGAGCCCGCCATTGTTTTTGACATGGGCGGCAAGTTTGACAAGTCCTTCAATGAAGCGGGGCACAACGGCATGGAGCGCTGGAAAAAAGAGACTGGCAAGCCCTACCTTGAGTTTGAAATCACCAACGAGTCGCAGCGTGAGCAAGCGCTGCGCCGGATGGCTGAGCGCAATGCCAGCCCGATCATTGCGATGGGGTTTGGTCAGGCCTCGGCGCTTGAAAAGGTGGCAAAAGACTTTCCTAATTTGCAATTTGCTATTGTCGACATGGTGGTGAAGTTGCCCAACGTGCAGTCGGCTGTGTTTAAAGAGCAAGAGGGCAGCTTTTTGGTCGGTGCCATGGCTGCATTAGCCAGCAAGACTGCTAAGGTGGGCTTTGTCGGCGGGATGGACATTCCGCTGATTCGCAAGTTTCAGTGCGGCTACGAGCAGGGCGCCAAGTTTGCCAACCCAAAAGTAGAAGTGTTTGCCAACATGACAGGCACCACCGGTGCGGCGTGGAACGACCCAGCACGCGGCGGCGAGCTGGCCAAGGCGCAGTTTTCAAAAGGCGCTGACGTGGTGTTTGCCGCCGCGGGTGGTACCGGTATGGGCGTGTACCAGGCGGCCAAAGACAGCGGCAAGCTGGCCATTGGGGTAGATAGCAACCAAAACCACATTCAGCCGGGCACCATGCTGACGTCAATGCTCAAGCGGGTAGACGTAGCGGTGTACAACGCGGCTAAAAACTTCACCCCCGGCGTGTCGGTACTGGGGCTGAAAGAAAGCGGCGTGGGCTTTGCCATGGATGCCAACAATGAAAAATTGGTTACCGCTGATATGAAAAAGCGGGTGGAAGCTGCGCAGGCTGACATCATCAGCGGCAAAATTAAAGTGGCGGATTTCATGGCGGACAACGCCTGCAAGTATTAATTCGCCGGTTCTAACCAGTCAGCCCCTCTTACTCCTTCCCCTTCCTGGGGAAGGCTGGGACGGGGGCACGCACGATGCCAAAAGTGTTTCAGCACTCGCCCCCACCCCTGCCCCACGCGCAGCCGCGCGAAGCGGCAGCCTTTTGGCCTGTTCAAGTCTGCGCAGGCAGACTTGGAGCAGCAGACCGCAGCCCCGAAAGGGGAGGAAGTAGAGACATCACGTGCTGACCACCGCTGCCCCACCCGCAGTGCAAATGACTGGCATTTGCAAGCGCTTTGGCGCGGTGCTGGCCAATAACGAGGTAGACCTGACGGTGCAACCTGGCACAGTGCACGGCATTGTGGGCGAAAACGGCGCTGGCAAAAGTACGCTGATGTCTGTTCTGTATGGCATTTACACGGCCGGCAGCGGGCAAATTGCCATCAACGGCCAGCCCGTGTTGATTGGCAACGCGCATGACGCGATTGCGCATGGCATTGGCATGGTGCACCAGCACTTCATGCTAGTTGACACCTTGAATGCGATTGAAAACGTGATGTTGGGGGCAGAACCACACGTATTGCTGACCCGGGCGAATGACGTGGTGCGCCAGCGTCTGCAAGCACTGATGACATTGACCGGGCTGAACGTGGCGCTCGATATACCGGTGGGCCAATTGCCGGTGGGCGACCAGCAACGACTGGAGATTTTGAAAGCGCTTTACCGCGGCGCGCGCATTTTGATCCTGGACGAGCCAACCGCCGTGCTAACCCCGCAGGAGGCCGAGCAACTGTTTGACGTGCTGCGCCTGCTGCGCAGCCAGGGCACGACGATTATTTTGATCACCCACAAGCTCAAAGAAGTGATGCGGCTGTGTGACGATGTGACGGTGCTGCGCGGCGGCAAAGTGGCGCTCCGTGTGGCGATTGCCGACACGTCGACCGACCAGCTGGCCGAGGCCATGGTGGGCCGCAAAGTGGCAACTGGCCGCGCAGCAGGCTCTGCCCATCACACGGGCGACGTGAGGCTGGCGGCTAACAACATCAACCTGACAGATGCCCAAGGCGTGCAGCGCCTGCAAGGTATTGACCTGCAATTGCGCGCGGGTGAAATCGTGGGGGTGGCGGGCGTGTCGGGCAACGGGCAAAGCGAGTTACTTGAGGTGCTGTCTGGCCTGCTGGCACCGACGTCCGGCACGCTCTGCATGGCCGGGCAACGGTTTGACGCCAGCGCCTGGCTTACGCCGACCCAGGCGCGCCACTTGGGCCTGGCCCACGTACCAGAAGACCGGCAAGCGCGCGCCATGGTGATGGACTTTGCCGCTTGGGAATCCGCCGTGCTAGGCTACGAAGCACTGCCCAGTTACAACCGCTGGGGCTGGATTCTAGGCCGCCGAATGCGCACTGCGACCGAAACCATGATGCAGCGCTTTGACGTGCGACCGCGCAATGCGCAGTTGCGAACAGCCAAGTTTTCAGGCGGTAACCAGCAAAAGCTGGTGCTGGCACGAGAACTAGGCCAAGCCCCGCGGGTGCTGCTGGTCGGCCAGCCAACGCGCGGCGTGGACATTGGTGCGATTGAATTTATCTACAGCCAGTTGCGCGAATTGAAGGCGCAGGGCTGCGCAGTGCTGGTGCTGTCCAGCGAGCTGGACGAAATACTGGCTCTGGCTGACCGTGTGGTGGTGATGTGCCAGGGGCGCATCACGGGTGAGCTGGCGATCGATGCTTGTTCAGAAAATAAATTGGGTGTGCTGATGACAGGTAGCCAATAAAATGTGCTGTAGCCCAATCAAAATCTGCGCAAGCAGCTATGAAATATGTAGCGTAGTCAAAGTTGCAGCACCATGACACCGGCCCCTTCCCTGCCCCGCTGGGCTGATGTTGTGCTGCTGCCGGCTACTTGCCTGGCGGTGGCGCTGCTGGCCGCTGGCGTGGTAGTGGGTGCTGTGGGCCAAAGTCCCATTGACGTGCTCAAGGTGCTGGTGCAAGGTGCCTTTGGTACGCCGCGGGGCTTAAGCTACACGCTGTACTACGCCACTACCTTTATCTTTACCGGGCTGGCGGTGGCGGTGGCGTTTCATGGCGGCTTGTTTAATATTGGCGCTGAAGGCCAGGCGCTGATGGGCGGGTTAGGCACCGGGCTGATGGCGCTGTGGCTGGGGCCAGTGCTGCCCGACTGGCTTACCTGGCTGTTATTGCCGCTGATGCTGCTGGCCGGCGCACTGTTTGGCATGGCTTGGGCGGCGGTGCCTGCGGTGCTACAGGCTTACCGGGGCAGCCACGTGGTCATCACCACCATCATGTTTAACTTCATGGCCAGCAGCCTGATGGTGTATTTGCTGGTTAACTTCATTCGACCTGCGGGCTTGATGTCGGTTGAAAGTGTGCCGTTTGCGCCATCAGCCAAGCTGGCATCGATGAAGGATTTCTTGGCTGGTTTAGGTATTAACTGGCCCAGCTCGCCGCTCAACGTCAGTTTGTTCATCGCCCTGCTGACAGCGCTTGGCGTGTACTTGTACTTGCGCCACACACGGGCGGGCTACCGCTTGCGAGCGGTGGGTGCCAACGCTTCGGCAGCCAGCTATGCGGGCATCAACGCCAAACATCAGGTGGTGATCTGCATGGGCTTGTCAGGTGCACTGGCTGGGCTGGTCGGTATGAATGAAATCGCCGGTGTCAGCGGCAAGCTGCTGCTTGAGTTCGTGGCCGGGGCGGGTTTTACCGGCATTGCCGTGGCGCTGATGGGGCGCAACCACCCGGCTGGTATTGTGCTGGCCAGCGTGCTGTTTGGCGCGCTGTTTCAGGGCGGGGCTGAAGTGGCTTTTGAGGTACGCGGTTTTAGCCGTGACATGGTGATGATGCTGCAAGGCTTTGTCGTGCTGTTTTCAGGCGCAATGGTGTACGTCATTGCGCCTTGGCTGGCGCGCTTTGTGGCAACGGTTCAACGGTTGATCACCGCCATCAAGCGGGCCGGCCATGGATGAAGGCCTGATGGCCGGCATGTTGGCGTCAACGCTGCGGGTATCAACGCCTTTGACGCTGTGCGCGTTGGCAGGCCTGCTGGCTGAGCGCTCGGGCGTGATCGATATTGGACTGGAAGGAAAAATGCTGTTTGCGGCTTTCGCAGCTGGTGCGGTGGGCGCGTTGTCGGGCTCGTTGGCGTTGGCGCTGCTGGCGGCGATGGGGGTAGCGGTTTTGCTGTCTTGGTTGCACGGTGTGGCCTGCGTCAGCCACCGCGGTGACCAGGTGGTGTCGGGTATCGCGATTAACATCATTGCAGCAGGCATGACAGTGGTGATTGGCATTGCCCTGTTTGCCCAAGGCGGCCAAACGCCGCAACTGCCCAGCAGCGTGCGCTTGGGGCCATGGCTGCCGGGCTTGGCGGACGCCATCAACCGATTACCGTTGGTAGGGGTGGTGCTGGGGGATGGCTTACTGCGCCACAACGCCATGGTGCACCTGGCGCTGGCTCTTGTGCCGGTGGTGTGGTGGCTGCTGTTTAAAACTCGTTTTGGCCTGCGGCTGCGGGCCGTGGGCGAAAACCCGCAGATGGTTGACGCGGCGGGCGTGTCGGTGCAGCGCCTGCGCTATGCGGCGCTGAGTTTGAATGGGCTGCTGTGCGGCTTGGCCGGGGCGTATCTGGTGCTGGCGCAAAGCGCCATGTTCTCGGCTAACATGACCGCAGGCCGCGGTTTTATGGCGCTGGCCGCTCTTATTTTTGGTAGATGGCAGCCGGTCAAGGCTTTAACGGCTTGCTTGCTGTTTGGCTTTTTAGACGCCTTGTCTATTCGCATACAGGGCGTTAAATTGCCCGCCGCGCTGGGGAATGGCGAGGTGCCGGTGCAGCTGATTCAGGCCCTGCCCTACATCATGACAGTGGTGCTGTTGGCCGGTTTTGTGGGCCACGCAGTAGCACCCAAGGCGCTGGGCAAGCCGTATTTGAAAGAGCGTTAAATCGCTTCTTGGGTCGGCTCCCGGCGCATCAATGCCGCGACCGCTTGCGCCGCAGTCAGTTGGCCATCCAGCAACGCCACCACCGCCTCTGAAATTGGCATTTCAACGCCCAAGCTGGCGGCCCTTTGCGTGACACTTCTGGCGCAGTACACACCTTCCGCAACGTGGCCTAAAGCAGCTAACGCTTCGCCCAGCGTTTTGCCCTGTGCCAGCGCCAAACCAACCTTTCGGTTGCGGCTCAAGTCCCCGGTGGCGGTCAACACCAAGTCCCCCAAACCAGACAGGCCGGTAAAGGTCTCGAGCTTGGCACCCAGAGCCACACCAAGGCGGGTCATTTCAGCCAACCCTCTGGTGACGAGCGCAGCCCGGGCGTTCAGGCCCAGCGCCAAGCCGTCGCACAAGCCGGTGGCAATCGCCAACACGTTTTTTACTGCGCCGCCGACCTCAACGCCCATGATGTCACTTGAGGCATACACCCGAAGCGACGCGCCGTGAAAGGCACTGACCAGAGCTTCACGCACAGCAGCGTGTTGGCTGGCAGCAACCAGTGCGGTCGGCTGTCCGTTGGCAACTTCTTGCGCAAAACTGGGGCCGCTAAGCACACCTGCTATTAATTCAGGAGCAGCATGCCCACATATTTCGTGGGCTAGAAGGCCAAATGATCCGTTTTTAGGTGGCTCGATGCCTTTACAAAGCCAGGCCACCGGTGTTTTAACCGTCGCCATCGCCTGCAGCATACTGCGCAGCGCGGCCATGGGCGTGGCAATGACGATCAGGTCTTGACCGTCAATGACGCTGGCAAACTGGTGGGCACCGCCGACCAATTGCAAAGCTGCTGGTAGCGTTATGTCGGGCAGGTAACGCTGGTTGACACGCTTGCCAGACAGCGCATCACTGTGCCCAACATCACGGCTCCACAGCTTGACGTGGTGCGCTTTTGACGCGTGCACAGCCAGTGCTGTGCCCCAAGCGCCAGCGCCTAGAACCGTGATGTTCAAGGGCGTCTTTGACGGTTAAACAATGATTTGCGTCGGCGCGGGTGTTGCCAGCGCCCCTTGCTCAGCCGCAGCTTGGGCGGTTTGTGCCTGCTGCTGCTCATACATGGCCTGAAAGTTAATTTCAGCCAAATGCACCGGCGGAAAACCTGCGCGCTGCACCACATCCGCCACGTTGCCGCGCAGGTAGGGGTACACAATTTGCGGGCAGCCAATGCCCAAAATAGCGGCAAGCTGTTCTTGCGGCATATTGCGTAACTCGAAAATTCCAGCCTGCTTGGCTTCAACCAGAAACATGGTTTTGTCTGCGATTTTGGCGTGCACTGTTGCTGTCACCGTTACTTCAAACAGACCGTCGGCAACCGGGGCGGCTTCAACACCAAGCTGAATATCAACGCCGGGCTGCTCTTGGTTGAGCAAAATGTCTGGGGAATTGGGTTGCTCCAGCGACAGGTCTTTGAGGTAAACGCGCTGGATTTGAAAAACGGGGTCGAGATTGGCCTCTGCCATAGGTTGCTTTCAGGTTGCAGTTACAAAAATAGAAATTCAAAAACTCATGAATTCAACAAGGTCAAAAGCCCACCCTTGCCGTCCAGCGCAACCAAATCATCGCAACCACCGACATGGGTAGCGCCAATAAAGATTTGCGGCACAGTGCGGCGGTTGGTCAGCGCCATCATTTTTTCGCGTTCACCAGCGATTTGGTCAACACGAATTTCGTTCAGGTTAGTCACGCCGCGCTTGGCAAGCAACTGCTTGGCAGCGATGCAGTAGGGGCAGGTGCCGGTGGTATAAATTTTGACGGTTTGCATGATGAACTTTTTAAGCTGCGGCTTTCTCAACGGGCAAATTAGCTTCTTTCCAGGCTTTCAGGCCGCCGCCCAGCGCTTGCGCTTGGTCATAGCCGAGCTTTTTAGCAACTGCCACAGCGCGGTTGGCGCGGGCTCCCGTAGCGCACACCAGGATTAGTGGCAGGGCTTTATTTTTAACGGCAGCGGCCAGCTTGCCTTCCAGCTCGCTGAATGGCACGTTTTTGGCCCCGCCGACATGGCCGCTGGCAAATTCGTCTGCCTCGCTGACATCCACCACGACTGCTTTTTCGCGGTTGATCAGCGTCACCGCGCCACTGGCAGACAGTGCACCTGCGTTCATGCCGCTGGCCACCATGGGCCAGACCAGCATACCGCCAGACGCTAGGGCGATGGAAATCAGCATCCAGTTATCAATCAAAAATTTCACGTTGTACCTTTTGGAAAAAACGAACGGGGAGACGAAGGAAGCGACGAAGGAAAAGCAACTGCGAGCGAGCAACAAAACCAGTGATTTTAGAATGACGCGGTGGCGACGTTGAATTGCTGCTGTTTTTAGTCCCTTCTACACACCTTTTTCATGCACAAACTTGTCCTCATACGCCACGGTGAATCAACCTGGAACCTCGAAAACCGCTTCACCGGCTGGGCCGATGTACCGCTCACCGACACGGGTATCAGCCAAGCCAAAACTGCCGGAAAACTGTTAAATGAAGGCGGCTTCGACTTCGACCTGGCCTACACCAGCATGCTCAAGCGCGCCACCCACACGCTGTGGCACACGCTTGACGCGATGGACCGCACCTGGCTGCCGGTGGTCAACAGTTGGCGGCTCAATGAGCGGCATTACGGTGACTTGCAAGGGCTGAACAAAGCCGAGACCGCCAAAAAGTTTGGCGACGACCAAGTGCTGCTTTGGCGACGCAGCTACGACGTGCCGCCGCCGGCCATGGCTGCTGGTGATGCCAGGAGCGAGGCAGGCGACCGCCGCTACGCCAAATTGCAACCCGGCCAAGTGCCGTTGACCGAATGCCTGAAAGACACGGTTGAGCGCGTTCTGCCGTTTTGGAATGAAGCCATGGCGCCCGCCATCAAGCTGGGCAAACGGGTGGTGGTGGCTGCCCACGGCAACTCAATACGCGCGTTGGTCAAGTACCTGGACAATGTTAGCGACACAGACATCGTGAGCTTGAACATACCCAACGGTACGCCGCTGGTTTATGAGCTGGATGCGGATTTGAAGCCGATCAGGCACTACTACTTAGGCGCTGCGTAAATAGTCGGTAAATGCCCGTGGGGTGCGGAACTCGATGACAGGGCTTTTGTCCTAGGTGTATATTGCTTTCATCTATTTTTTTGGTTTCCAATCAAGGTGTCTTATGGGTCAAAAGCTCAAAATTGCAGGCTGGGTTTCAATTGGTGTGGTGGCCGGTGCGCTGACCACGGTGCAACTACAGGCCGTAGCACGCGGGGCGATGGCCCCGTTGCCGCTTGAGGAGTTGCAGCAACTGGCCAATGTGTTTGGCATGGTCAAGTCTGACTACGTCGAGCCGGTCGATGAAAAAAAGCTGATATCGGACGCCATCACCGGCATGGTGGCCAGCTTGGACCCTCACTCGGCCTACTTTGATAAAAAGTCGTTCAAGGAATTCCGCGAAGGTACCAGCGGCCGCTTTGTCGGGGTCGGCATTGAAATCAGCCAGGAAGATGGCTTGGTCAAAGTGGTGTCGCCGATTGAAGGCTCACCGGCCGACCGTGCCGGCCTTAAGCCAAACGATCTGATCACCAAAATTGACGACACCATGGTTAAGGGTTTGTCGCTCAACGACGCGGTGAAAAAAATGCGGGGCGAACCGAAAAGCAAAGTTATCTTGACGATTTTCCGCAAGGACGAAAACCGCAGTTTTCCGGTCACTATCGTTAGGGAAGAAATTCGCACGCAGTCGGTTCGAAGCAAAGTCATGGAGCCGGGCTACGCCTGGATTCGACTCAGCCAGTTTCAAGATCGCACCGTAGAGGACTTCACAACCAAAATGGAAGCAATCTACAAACAGGAACCAAATCTGAAAGGCCTGGTACTTGACTTGCGCAATGACCCGGGCGGCCTGCTTGATGCAGCAGTTGCTATTTCAGCAGCGTTTTTGCCTGAAAACGTGGTGGTGGTGTCGACCAACGGCCAGCTGGCTGAAAGCAAATTCACCTACAAAGCCGCCCCCGAGTTTTACCTGCGGCGCGCTGGTAACGACCCGCTCAAACGCCTGCCCGCTGCGATTAAAACCGTACCGCTGATTGTGCTGGTCAACGAAGGCTCTGCCTCAGCTAGCGAGATTGTGGCCGGTGCGTTGCAAGACCACAAACGCGCCACCATCATGGGCAACCAGACCTTCGGCAAAGGCTCGGTACAAACGGTTCGCCCCCTAGGCCCAGACACGGGCATCAAGCTGACCACTGCGCGTTATTACACGCCGAGTGGCAAGTCGATTCAAGCCAAAGGCATCATCCCGGACGTGATGGTGGACGAAACACTTGAGGGCAGTCCGTTTGCTGCCCTGCGCACCCGCGAAGCGGATCTTGAAAAACACCTGGGTAGCGGCCAGGGCGCGGAAGTCAAAGACGCGAATCGAGAAAAAGCACGTGAGCTAGCGTTAAAACGCCTCGAAGAAGAAAACAAAAAAACACCCGAGCAGCGTCGGCCGCCCGAACTGGGCAGCGACAAAGACTTCCCACTGGCGCAAGCCATCAATCAGCTCAAAGGCCGGCCCGTGATGGTTAGCAAGACAGCCGTGGTGGAAAATAAAAACGAGAAGAAAGACAATTAACTTGTCCGAGGTCTTGACGGCGTGAACGACGCACAGCTGCTGCGCTACTCGCGCCACATCCTTTTAGACAGCATTGGCATTGATGGCCAGCAGCTGCTGCTGGCCTCACATGCAGTCATCATTGGCGCTGGTGGGTTAGGCTCGCCAGTCGCGCTTTATTTAGGCAGTGCGGGTGTCGGACACATCACTGTTGTTGACCATGACACGGTTGATGCAACCAATTTGCAGCGGCAAATAGCCCACACGCTGGCTGACGTGGGCAAGCCAAAAGCGCAGTCGATTCAAGAATCGATAGCCGCCATCAACCCAGACGTTCATGTCACCGTGATCACCCAACGAGCAGATGCCGCGCTGCTCAATGAGTTGGTTAAGGTTGCCGACGTGGTGCTTGACTGCACCGACAACTTTGCAACCCGCCACGCCATCAACCGCGCTTGTGTTGAACACCGCAAGCCGCTGGTTTCGGGCGCTGCCACCAGATTTGACGGTCAAGTCACGGTGTACGACCCGCGAGACGCGCTGTCGCCGTGCTACGCCTGTGTCTTTCCAGAGTCCAACACGCCAGCGGAAGCGCAGTGCGCTGCCATGGGTGTGTTTGCGCCACTGGTGGGCATCATTGGTAGCGTGCAGGCCGCCGAGGCATTAAAACTGTTGACCCAAATAGGACGCCCGCTTGCGGGCCGGTTGCTGATGCTTGACGGCATGAGCATGACATGGAATGAAATGCAAACGCCCAGGCACAGCGCGTGCCATGTTTGCGGCCATCACTGAGCGCGCTTAACCGCCACTTTAGATTTTGGGTTTGAAGCGATGGCCAAAGCGCCAGTGCAATCAGCATCCTGACCCGGCCCGGTTTCAATCGTGGCCAGCAGGGCCAAAAACGGATTCACCACGCCCAACGCAATGGCCAGGCCTGCCCGTGCACCCAATGCCGCTTTATCAGGCCCAGCGGTGGGCGCAGCAAACGTGCCGCCAATTTTGAGCGGCGAGCGAAGGCTCAAAATACTTTTATCCTTGGGCTCGGGCTTGAGCAAAATGTCCAGCGTTTCATTGGCAAGGCTGATTTGACCGCTGCCATTGATCACCGTGTCGGTGGTGTCCAGCACAATCACTTTGCTGCTCATCAAGCCTTGCTTGACATCAAAGGCTGCCGCTGCGCAACGCAGCACCACATTACGGTCGCCGCGCAAGAAAAACTTGATAATTTCGCCGCCATCAAGTCCTATGAACTCCAGCAGTATGTTGCTAATTTCACCCTTGCCCATCAGCACTGCGACATTGCCCGACGCAGAGCCCAGCATCTGCGCCATCGAATTGCCTCGGCCCTTTAGTGCCACTTGGCCGCTGATTTTGCCCAGGCCAGTCTTGGTGGTTTGAATCGTCGGAAACAACTGATTAAGCGCCACTCCTTTCAAGTCAAACCGGGTGTCAAAAGCAGCAGGCAACACATTCACATCGACCGTGATGCGACCAGCCAGTGATCCACCAGCCACGCCCAGCACAAGCGGTTCAAGCTGCAACGTCCCTTGGTTCAATTTGACATGCACGCTGCCTTTGTCCAGCGGCAGTTGCGCCGCATGGCGAATGTCCAAGGCACTGTAGACGACGTCGGCATGCATGGCTTTTAAGCGCACCAAATCCAGCGTGGCGGTCGGCAATACTTTTTTGGACACTTCGGGGGTGCTTGGCTGATTTTTGGTGCCGAGCTGATTCGCCTTCACTGCGGGCGATGCCTTTGCAGGCAAACCAATGACTGGCAGCAGGTCTTCAAAATCCAGCACTTTGGACTGCACGGTTCCCGTCAGCAAAGGGACTGCGGGTGAGGTGTCAAATCGAAGGTCGCCGCTGATATCCGACTTGCCCAGCACGCCAACCATCTGGCTGGCCGACCACACCAGACCCTGCTTGGTGAGTTGCCCGCGCAGTTTGTACGGTGGGGTTGACGGCAGCACCACACGCGCCAACTTGTACAGCTCATCGAGGTTACGCCCTTGAATGTCAACAGCAGCGCTCAAGCCAGCAAACTCCTGCAGGTTGTCGACCGTGCCCTTTGCCCGCAGCGTCGTCTTGCCCGACTGGGCATTGATCTCTATTGGAAACGATTTTTTGACATCACGGCTTAGCGCCAAGATGCCTCCTGCTCGCCCATTGGCGGTGAACGCTTCACCGCGCCACTTACCACTGGCCTGGTAGCGCAAAGGCAAAAGCCCGGCGTCCTCGGCCACCAAAGACAGCTGCGCTGTGATGTCCGCACCGTCTTGCGCGGCGCGGTACTTTAAAGTGCCTCGATCAACGGTAACGATGCCAATGTCGGGCGCAGCACTGGCCCTGGTTGTGTCGCGACTCAAAGCCCAGGATCGCCTGCCATCAGGCTCGATTTGCAACCCAACTTGCGGCTCGAACAAGGCAACGCGAGGAAGCTCGACCCGGCCAAGAATCAACGGCCACAGCTTGATCTCAAACTCAGCCGCTTTGGCTTTGATCAGGAAAGGTTCAGCCGCCCAATCCGGGTTGGCAAATTCCAGACCATCGAGCCTGACGGTGGTTGTGCGGCCCAAGTCCACCGACAAGTGTTGGGTGATTTCGAAACGCCGACCTAGATGCTCCGACACATAGCGGTTGAGCGGGCCGCGTAGCGTGTCCCACGGAAAGTAAAACACCGCGCCCGCTAGCACCACAACGGTAACTACCAAACCCATCATCAAGCGCCGAAAAACGACGGCTTGGGAAAACACTTCTTTCATGACAGCAAGGCTCCTGTAAAGTCGCATCGCTATTGTCTGCAATAGGCGACATGAAGATCGTCGGCAGGCGCGTTGCAAAGCCGTGGGCTGACGCCTACATATTGCAAACAGTGGGAAACATCCTACAAACACAGCTTGTGTTCAAGTGCAAAATGACCAATGCCTTTTCAAAATGCCGATGTGCTGCCGAAGCCGACCTGGACGCCCCCCGTGATCCTTAAAACCTACCTTGTCGAAGACAACCCCACCATTCGCGACAACCTGATCGCGACGCTTGAGGAGTTGGCCAGTGTGGACGCTGTCGGCACCGCGGACAACGAAAATGACGGCAAGGACTGGCTGCTAAAAAACCCACAAAAATGGGACTTGGCAATTTTGGACTTATTCCTAAAACAAGGCAGTGGTTTGGGTGTGCTTGCTGCGTGCCGCGACAGAAAGCCAACGCAAAAGATTGTGGTGCTCAGCAACTACGCAACGGCAGACATACGCCAGCGGTGCGCACAACTAGGTGTTGACGCAGTGTTTGACAAGTCCAATGAGATTGATGCGCTGGTCGAGTATTGCCTGCAGCAAAGCGACGCTTTGAACTAGCCCGGCAATGCTTGGCAATTACCGGGCTCGCAAAGCCAAAAAGACCTCAGTCAATCAATTTATTTTTAAGCGCGTAATACGTCAAGTCACTGTTCGAAGCCAAGCTCATTTTTTCCATCACGCGGGTTCGATAAGTGCTGACGGTTTTAACGCTCAGGGACAAGGCTTTGGCGATGTCTCCAGCGGTCTCACCTTTGGCGAGCTTCAAAAATACCTGGAATTCACGCTCAGACAATTGCTCATGCGAAGCCATGTCTTGCGGGCGGTTCAGTTGTTGGGCAAGCAGTTCAGCCACGCTAGGCGTGATGTAACGCTTACCCAAAGAAATCACGCGTATGGCGTTAACGATTTCTTGCGGATCGCACTCTTTGTTCAAGTAACCGCTGGCGCCTTGCCGGATCAAGCTAACAGCGTAATGCTCTTCGGGGTAACCGCTCAAAATCAAGATGCCGACATCAGGCGCCTTGGCGCGAATCATGGCTAGCGCGTCAATACCGCTTTGGCCTGGCATCGACAAGTCCATTACCAGCACGTCCAGCTCAACATTACGAACCAAGTCAATGGCCTCTCGCCCGCTGGCTGCCTCACCCGACACGCGCAAATCAACGTGTTCCGAGAAAAATTGTTTTAGCCCAGACCGCACTATCGCGTGGTCATCAACAATGCCAATCTTGATCATGTTCCGTCTTTCCTTGAAGCTTTCATTGACTTTTATTATTGACGCATTACCCGCAAGCACGTGTAGGAGAATTTCCCGTGACGTTTTTTAAGCTCCCAGCCCGCCTTGCTTTTAAATTGCCCGGCATGGCGGTCAGTCTCCTGCTCGCTGTTGCTGCTGTCGCTTTGATAGTGTTTATCAACGAGGCCAGTTATCACAACACCGTCAAATCAGTCAACGACATGGAGCAAGCGCAAAGTACACGCAGCGCACTGAACGAGCTGATGCAAAGCATGCTCGACGCTGAGACCGGTCAGCGAGGCTATTTATTAACCGGTAATGCCATTTATTTAGAGCCGTACAACGAAACGCTGAAGACCATCAACCAGCAGCTCGACCAGCTGCGCCTGGCGTTCACACCGTTTCCACACCAGCTTATGGAATTTGGGGTCATGTCCCGCCACGTCTCGCGCAAAATGGCCGAAATGGACTTGACCGTGACGATGCGGGCCGCGGGTAAAGAAGACGCATGGCGCTTCGTATTGACCACCGACGTTGGTAAGGAACAGATGGACGCCGTGCGCAAGCAAGCTGACATTTTGGCAGGCGACAGTATCCGCAACATGGAACACGGCCAGATGCAGGTCAGGCAAAACTTGCAGCTGTCGCGCATTGGAATTGCCATCATGGCGCTTGGCGGCCTCCTGGCTTTTTATATGTACTTACTTCAAACCCGCGCGCTGCTTAACTCTGGCATTCGGGAGCAAGAATCACTCAAGCGCGAGCGCGACCAACTTGACTTGCAAGTGCGCGAACGCACCGCAAACCTGGCTGAGCTGGCGACTCACTTGCAAAACGTGCGCGAGGACGAGCGCGGTCATTTAGCGCGTGAGCTGCACGACGAGCTGGGCGCGCTGCTCACTGCCGCCAAACTGGACGTGGCGCGGTTGAAGTCACGATTGACTCCAACCCAGCCCGAGGCACTCGAACGCGTTGCCCATTTGACTGAAACACTGAACCATGGCATTGCACTGAAGCGCCGCATTGTTGAAGACCTGCGGCCATCGTCGCTGTCGCATTTAGGCTTGGTCGCATCACTTGAAATTTTGGCTCGCGAATTTGAAGAACGCTCCGGCATATCGCTGACCACCGACTTGGAGTCGGTCGAGCTCGGCGGCTCGGCGCAGCTTACAGTTTACCGGCTGGTACAGGAGTCATTGACCAACATCGCCAAATATGCAGGCGCATCACAAATTACCGTTAGCCTGCAAAACCAGGGCGGTTATGCGCTGGTAGAAGTTCAGGACAACGGCAAGGGCTTTGACGTTCAAAAGATTGCTGCCAGCAGTCACGGAATTAACGGCATGCGCCACCGGGTTGAAGCTGCAGGCGGCAAGCTGACGGTAACCAGTGATTTAGGCATGGGCACGCGCGTTTACGCCGCGCTTCCAAAACGATAGAGGCAAGAGTTTCCTCGGCCCGTTGTCGGCCTGGACCTACACGAGCAAAGCGCTCTAGCCGACGAGGCACTGCGCTTGTTACCGATGAAATAAATCCAGCCCCTCCCCTAAGCTTGTTTTATCAGTTGGCAGCGCGAATTTAAACGCCGCGTGCTGGCAAAAAACATCATTTAAAAGCTTAGGAGTTGCACATGCTGCACTATTCGGTCGTGTTTCTCGTTATTGCATTGATTGCAGCCGTTTTCGGCTTCGGCGGCATTGCTGCCGGCGCGGTTGAGATCGCAAAAATCCTGTTTTTTATCTTTGCGGTCATGGCCATCGTCAGTTTTGTCGTTGGTCTGGTCAACAGGCGCTGACACCACACTATTCACGTTTCCCACCGCCCTTCATTTTTTTACTTTGAAAGTCATCATGATCATGCCATCAAACTCCTCATCCCTCCAACAAAACACCCGCCAAGCAGCAGACGGTATGTTGCAGTCGGGTGACAAAGCCATCGACGCAACCCGCGGCTACGCAAACCAGGTTTTAGACTCAGCTGACGAAAAAATGCACGCGTTACAAAATAAAGTTGAGCCAGCATTAGACAGGTTGTCGACCAAAGCGCAAGAGTTGGCCCAACGCGGCATGGACATGGCGGCACACACCAAAGATCAAGCCAAAGAGTCTCTGTCTCAGTACAGCGCAGCCACTACACGCTACGTGGCAGAAAAGCCGGTTCAGTCAATTTTAATAGCTGCTGCCGTCGGTGCAGCCGTGGCTTTGCTGGTGTCG
Organism: Polaromonas sp.; assembly: GCA_043778695.1. Lineage (GTDB taxonomy): Bacteria > Pseudomonadota > Gammaproteobacteria > Burkholderiales > Burkholderiaceae_C > Polaromonas. The sequence goes on from JAYWFR010000286.1 coordinate 27,355, forward strand.
TCTGCCAGCCAGCGTCGCAATCGCTAGTCTGAAAATACCCAACCTGAAGACCAAATCGTTACCGATGTTGCACCCCATTTTTTCCGCCGCCATCCAGCGCCCTGACCTGATTGTTGAACATGCGTCTGCCTACGGTGCGCTATTGAGCCAAGACGCAAAGGCCGTAAGCACCCAACTTTTAACGCGTGCATTGGCTTACTTGCTGGCTGTTGTTTGTGGGTCTGTTTTTATCTCAATGGCGGGCGTGGCCGTGATGCTCGGGTTTGTGTACAACCAATTTCACTGGGCGTTGGTTATCGTGCCTGCTACCGCGCTGCTCATGACAGTGGTGGCGACAGTAAAGGCAACGCGGCCACTGGCGCAGGACCACTTTGCTGAATTTAAAGCGCAGTTGAGCAGCGACGCACGCGCACTGCGCATGGTGTCCTGAACGTATAGCTATGAACACCATCGCACCTGTTGCCACACCCCCCACGCGCTTAATTGAGGCGCTTACGCCTGAGCAGAGGCTAACTGCCAGCCGTCAACGTTTGATAGGCTACATGACGCAAGGTGAGGAGCCGACTTCCTCGCAAGGCACCTTGGGCAGCAGCGAAGCGGCGAGCCAGCCAAGCCAGCCGAAAAACGCAATGATGCAGCCGCTGACGCGCACCGTGCAGGCATGGTGGCGGCATCACCCCGCCAAAATGGCGCTGGAAATCGCCGAGCCAGTCCTGGACCAATTCGCCAAAGACAAGCCGTATCAACTGCTGGGGTTGGCTGCAGTTGTAGGTGCGGCAGCGATTTTGGTACGGCCGTGGCGGTTGGTGTCGGTCACGGGTTTGTTGTTGGCGACTTTCAAGTCTTCGGGCCTTGCCAATGCGGCGTTGTCACTCGTGTCTGGCTACCCCAAAAAAAGCCCGCGGCATCAAGAACAAAAAAGGCAATGACGCCAGATGCAGGTTTGCCGGCGTGGTGCCGCTGGCGGACAGGCTTTTAGAAACTTCGCACTGACTTTTACAAATCAACTCTTGAGGAATCATCATGAATTACACATCCAACATCGCCCGCACTACCGCCCTAGTCTGTGCCTTTGCCGCATTGGCTGGCATGAGCGTTTTGTCCACTGGCTGCGCCGTGGTGCGCGGCCAAGAAACCACCGGGGCTTACATTGACGACGCTGGTATCACCACCGCCGTCAAAGCCAAAATGGTCGAGGACAAAACGGTTGCGGCATCTTCTATCAGCGTAGAAACACTGAACGGCACGGTGCAGCTTTCAGGTTTTGCCAAATCGATGGCGGAAAAGTCACAGGCAGAAAGCCTGGCACGCAATGTGAAAAACGTACGCGCCGTGCGAAACGACATTGTTGTTCGCCCTTGAATTTAATCTGACAAAGCGGTGCACAGCAGCGACGGGAATGCGTTGACGCTGTGCTAAAACGCTTTAATTGCCAATGCGGAAACCCGGTTTTTTTCCGCAACAGCATCTGCTTGGCTTGTGCCACACCTTTGGGCTATGGCAGCGCTCTGGGTCTGTTGATTCCACTGACAGCTGGCTCATTGCCAGGGCAATGGCTGCAATACGGCGCAACCCAGCTAGTGCCAGCTACAGCAGCGCTACCCGCCGTTTACCGACGCTGCGCCAATCTGCAAACCCCTGCTGCCTGTAATTGGCTGATGGATGCGGCGTTGCCCGCGGCCAATATTTTTTGTTTAGCTTGCAGCCTGAACCGAACCATCCCTGATTTGACTGACCCAGCGCACCCAGAAAATGGCATGTACTGGGGCCGCGTCGAACTGGCCAAGCGCAGGATGCTGGCCGGTTTGATCGGGCTTGGCTTGCCCATCCTTACAAAATATGAGGACGCCGCAAACGGTTTGGCATTTGACTTGGTAAACAACCAAGTCGGCGCCAAAGCTGTGCTGACCGGCCATGACAGCGGCTTGATCACGCTGAACCTGCAAGAAGCCGATGACTCGATTCGTGAGTCGATCCGCAGCGCCATGCGTGAGCCGTATCGGACGCTCCTGGGTCATTTTCGGCACGAGACAGGCCATTATTTTTGGGACCGGCTGGTTAAAACTTCAGCCTGGTTAGACGCATTTCGCCAATTGTTTGGTGACGAATCGCAAAACTATGTGGCCAGCCTACAAAACAATTACACCGCCGGGCCACCCAAAGACTGGTGGCTTCATTACGTCAGCAGTTATGCGGCGTCACACCCTTGGGAAGACTGGGCTGAAACTTGGGCGCACTACCTTCATATGTGCGATACGCTGGACACAGCAGCCAGCTTTGGTTTGACAGTAAACGTTCAGCTGCTTGAGTTCACACCGTTTACCTCTGACGCGTTGTACAGCCCGCAAAAAGATACAGCAACAGAGTTCCTAACATTTTTAAATGAGTGGACAGGTCTGACTGTACTGCTCAACGAGATGAGCCGCAGCATGGGCCAAGCGGACTTTTACCCGTTCGTGTTACCCAACCATGTAGTTGCCAAGTTGCATTTCGTGCACTTGGTTATCAAGAGCGCGTCCCATCCATAAAAAAACTCAACCAGTATTTTTTGTTGCGTTTTTTAAACGGTGCCCGTACGCGTCTTAGCTCAGCTGCCTTTGATCACAAGCTTGTTATCGACGGAGGTTACGCCTTTGATGCTTTTAGCGATCGTGGTGGCTTTGTCCCGAGCAGCCGCTGTCGGTGCTGGGCCGTAGAGGGTAACGAGGCCGTTTTTAGTATCGACATCAATCTTGATGGCACTCAAATCAGCATCTTTGGCGAAACCCGCTGAAACAGAAGCGGTAATGGCCACGTCGTCAGCCTTGCCCGCCATCGATTCAGCTGCCTTGCTGCCGCTAGCTTCGACCTGCTGGGTTGCGTCTTTCACGGCTTCACCCGCTTTGCTCATCGACGCTGTAGCTTTGGCTTTAGCCTCGGCTGCTGCTTGCTCAGTGCTATTGACAGCCGAATCGAGCTTTTGACCCACGGTTTGGCCATCATCTTTTTTACCGCAAGCGGTAAGTACGGTCAATATCACCAAAGAGCAGGCTACCGCGAGCGGCTTGAGCGGCTTTAGCAGCTTTAGCAGCTTTAGCGGCTTGAGCTGGTCTGGTTGGGCGGCAAAAAGGTGTGTTGTCATTAACGCCACCTTCAAATCTTGTCGATTACTTTTTGCACTTTGTCTTTGGCGTGTTGCTTGGTATCGCCAAAACCAGCCTGTACTTTGCCTTTGACCTGATCTGCCAAGCCTTCGGTTTGCAGTCTGTCATTGCCCACCACTTTGCCGGCGGCTTCTTTGACTTTGCCTGTTACTTGTTCGACTCGGCCCTTGATTTGGTCTTTGTTCATGATGCGTCCTTTGAGAAAGTTAGAAGTGGCAAGCCGCCCAGCGATGAGAAGCCTGAAACCTTACTTTAATCATGCAGATATGAGTTGACCGTCAGACGCCACCTCTTTTTTTGTAGGACGAGGATCGTTTTTTGTTGGTATAGCAACTACCATGCGATTTACGAAAAAGACGCGGCTCTTCGGCCTGCGAGTCATTGAACAAGCCCAGCCGCTGCGCCTGCGCTTGAGCGAATTCGTCGGCATAAGGCCCCTTTTTATGGCGAAAGCTGTACACCCACGCATGGCCATTGCCTACCAACCAGCGCCCCACGTCTTGGCCGTCCAAATACACCGTACCAACGGTGCGCCCAAAGTCGTCGTGTGCGCTTGAGGTGACGGTCACTGCTTGCCCCATCACGCGACCTTTCAGTGCGGCCTGCGCAGCCGCGCCGCCCGCTTGGCAAATTTCAGGCGCATCAATGCCTTGAAGTCGCACCTTGAGCGGCTTGTTCTGTGCGCCAATTTGCACCCACACCGTGTCGCCGTCGACCACGTAGGTGACCACACCTGACTGCGTACGGCGGGTGGCTGCGTCGGCTTGGAGACAGGCTACTGTCAGCGCGGCGCTGAATATTGTCAAAACTATTACTTTGATAGCTGCTAGCGCTTGTAAAACGTGGGCTGTAGCCTTAAACAGTCCAAAAAATTGATTGTTATTTGCCACTATTGAATGCTCCGAAGAAAAATTTTCAGCATAAACGCCCATGACCCTGTCGACAAACCATCGCTAGAAACTTTCAACAGCTATTTGCTATTTATTTAGGAGCTGCTAGCGCACATTTGGATTGGCTTACAAGCCTAAAGGTTATCTGTGTGCAGCATCTTAAACGCCGCCCTAAGCATCATTTTAAATATCATCCAACACAGGATCCAACACAAAATTCAAAACATCAGTTCTCAGCGATCTTCAACTACTTATGCGGGTTTAAAAACCGCTTTAAAGTTTGCAGTAGCGTATGACTATACTGTACTTCTATACAGCTTTATGGCCAGTTTTTTAATCTGCACTCACCATGCTTCGCACCCTCTTTATCGACTTTAACTCCTACTTTGCCTCGGTTGAGCAGCAAGTAAAACCCGAACTTCGCGGCCGGCCTGTGGGCGTGCTGCCGGTGATGGCCGAGACCACCAGCTGCATTGCCGCCAGCTATGAGGCCAAGGCTTTTGGCATTAAAACTGGCACGTCGGTTGCTGATGCCCGACGTTTGTGCCCCGAAATTGTGTTTGTCGAGGCCAAACACGAGGTGTATGTGGACTTTCACCACCGGGCAATAGCCGCTGTCGAGCGCATAGCCCCGGTGCGGCAGGTGCTGTCAATTGACGAGATGGAATGCGAGCTGACGGGCAGTTGGCGTCAGCGCGACAAAGCCATCGCCATTGCGCACGACATTAAAAAAGAGATTTTGAGCAGCGTCGGTATTTGCTTGCGTTGCTCCATTGGTATTGCGCCCAACACGCTGCTGGGCAAGCTGGCGTCTGACATGCAAAAGCCAGATGGTCTGGTGGTAATTGAGCAGGCCGAGCTGCCGCATCGGCTACACGCTTTGAAGCTGTCAGACGTGCAGGGCATTGGCAAGCGCATGCTGGAGCGTTTAAACCTGGCAAATATCCACAGCATGGAGGCGCTGTGCGCCGCGCCGCGGGATGTGCTGCACAGCGTATGGGGCGGCATGGCGGGCAGTGAGATGCATGACATGCTGCGCGGCCAGTGGTACGGCCCGCGCACCGCCACAGCCCGCTCGCTAGGCCATTCGCATGTGTTGCCGCCCGAGCTTCGCAACCCTGAAGGCGCAATAGGCGTGCTAATGCGCCTGACGCAAAAAGCTGCCATGCGACTGCGCAAGCAAGGGTTTTACGCCACAGCGATGTCGGTCAGTGTGCGCTGCGGCCACCGCTACCAGGCCATGCCCGGCGGGGGGCGGGACGCACAATTTGGGCAAATGCAAGACACCGGATTTTTTCTGGATGTGCTGCACAAGCTGTGGCACAGCGGCTTGCAGGAGCTGCAGCATCCCAAGGCAGTGAACGTGACGATGCACGGCTTGGTGCTGGTAGGGCAACACACGCCCGATCTGTTTGATGTGCCCGAAGCATCAGAGGCCAAAACACCCGCAACACGCGCCAGAGGAAAGCTTGACGCAGCGATGGACAAGCTAAATAAAACCTACGGTAAAAATACCCTGTACTTTGCCGCATCGCACGCCGCCAAAGACACCGCACCGATGCGGATTGCGTTTAATCGGATACCAGACGTGCAGACCGAGGCTTGACCGTTTGGTCAAGCGGTGATGATCCACCCCTCCAGCGAATCAACCTGGGTCGGCAAGCCGTAGCGTGGCGCTCCGCGTTCCTGTGCCCACGCCGCTTGCATCAGGCAAAGCACAGTATCCAATGCATCGCCCTTGGCGTCACCGACCAGCAAGTCGCGCTGGGCGTGGGTCAGTTTCAGGCGCAGCTTCAGGCGTGTTTGGCCTAGCTCCAGCGCAGTGATCAAGTCTTTGCGGGCAATCAGGCGCTCGGGGGTTTGCTTGGTTTTGTCGTCACTTTTGTAGCTGCGGTTAGCCAGCACCTCGCGCGCTAACAGGCCGGGGTAGCCCTCCAGCGCCACGCGGGTTGTGTCGCCATCATGAAGGCCGGGCAAGTGCACGCCCGCAGCCAGCAAACGCGGCACACCCGCATGCAGCATGAAGGCCACCGGCGGGTTGACCCATTTCATTGATGGGCTGGAGCCTGCCGGTTTGTCGGCGGCGCGGTGCGCGAATTTGCCGCCTACCGGCCGGGCATTGCAGAACTCAGCGAAGGTGTTGCGGATGTCTTCGCGGCTTAATGCAGCATAGTGTTTGATCAATTCTGGCCAACTCAAAGGCCACTGCAACTGCTCGACCAACTCGCGCGGCAAGCCAAACGGCAGGTCAAATACACCAAGCCAGCTTTGCGGCTGAGCAAGCCACGCGCCAAACGCGTCTAGTGATGCAATTTGCTCTAATTTCAGGATCTGCACACGCCCGTCTTTAGCTGTTCCTAGCGCTATAACGATGGGTTTTCGGTTGGAGGGGCTAGACGAAAAATCGCAACCAATGATTTGCATGAAGGGTTTCGGTTTAGGTTTCAGTTTCAGTTTCAGTTTCAGTTTCAGTTTCAGTTTCAGTTTGGGTTTAGGTTTAGGTTTAAATTTCAATTTAACTTTGAACTTAACCCAAAGCCAGCGCCATCACGCCAGCTGCAATACAGCATGCGCCCAAAATCCGCAGGCCACGGTCGCTTTCGCCCAGCAACTGCCCACCCATCAGTGCCGCAAACAGCATACTGACCTCACGCGCTGGGGCCACATGGCTAACCGGCGCTATCTTTGCGGCATACAGCACCAGCACGTAGCCTACCGGGCTTAAAACACCAACGATGGCAGCGTACTTCCACTGCAACGCCCACAGGCGTTTGGCCTCGGGCAAATCGCGCAACACAGGCATCATGCTGTAAGGCATGCGCAAAACATTGCACCAGTAGTCAAACAAAATCGGCGACAGCATGAGCACCTTCACGGCCCAGGCGTCAAGAATGGTGTAGCAGGCAATCAGCGCGCCGGTCAGAGCGCCCCAATACACACCGGTCTTGATGCGCTGGCGCCTGGCAGGGTCATGCGCCGCGCGAAACAAAGCCGGCCCGCCAGCAACTAAAAAAACACCCATCACCACACCGGCAATGCCCAAGGCTCCAAAAGCTGAGAATTGCTCGCCGAACACAATCACCGCGATGCCAGAGGACAGCAGCGGCCCACTGCCACGCGCCACCGGGTAGACAACAGTCAAATCACTCTTGAGGTAGCCCGTTAGCAGGCAAATGAAGTACACCCAGTGCACGAAGCCACTGATGGCAATGACGGCCCACTCAACCCGCCCCCAGGTTGGCACCAAGTCCCAGCCAAGCCAAATGCACAGCGGCGACCAAACGACAAACATGACGAAGGCGGAGAAAAAAGTAAATCGCGCATCACCTCCGGCTTTCTTGGCCGCAATATTCCACAGCGCGTGGATCATTGCACCAGTAAGAACCAGAAACAAAGCGGAAAGAGGCACAACTAAAGCCGCTAGAGCGTTGCGCCTAAGACCTCAGGGCTGAGCCCGACGGATGCGGGCCAGATGCATCAAGACCGGCCGATGATGCTGGCAGTTGCCATCAGCTCTTCAAGCAGCGCCAAAGACACCCCGCCAGACACGGCGTAGGGATTGAATTCGGGCTTTTCAGAATACTTGAGCAAAATGGACGTGTTGAGCTTGGCCACATTGACCTGTCCCATGGTCCAGCCGCCAAAGCGCCGCTCCATGATTTCTTCGTAGTGCAGTAGCACCACGTCTTTGTGGCGCGTGTCTTTTTGAATGTGTCCGTACAGTTCGCTGACTGCGGCGCGGCCACCTTCGAGTGCCTGCAAAAAAATACCTCCGCCGTAGCAAAGAATACCGGTGATGCCGCTGGCCGGGTTATGGGCCTTGGATTGCGCCAAAATAGAATCGGTGGCAGTTGCCGACTCGGTGTCCGACAGGCGACTGGCGTAAAGAAGACGTACCAACATGGTGATGTGCTCTGGTTGCTTAAAAAATTAATTGCTAGACGTTTTGGGAATCAGCGACAGAAACTCGCGACGCAAGTTCGGGTCTTTCAAAAACACGCCGCGCATAACGGAATTGATCATTTTGCTGTCCAGGTCTTTAACGCCGCGCCAGCCCATACAAAAGTGCGTTGCTTCCATCACAATGGCCAAACCGTCAGGCGAGGTTTTTTCCATGATCAAGTCGGCCAATTGCACAACAGCTTCTTCTTGAATTTGGGGCCTGCCCATTACCCATTCAGCAAGCCGCGCGTATTTCGATAATCCGATCACATTGGTGTGTTCGTTCGGCAGCACGCCAATCCAGACTTTGCCGATCACCGGGCAAAAATGGTGTGAGCAAGCACTGCGCACAGTGATCGGCCCGACGATCATCAACTCGTTTAAGTGCTCGGCGTTGGGGAATTCAGTGACGGCAGGCGCTGCCAAATATCGGCCCTTGAAGACTTCGTTCAAATACATTTTGGCCACACGCCTGGCCGTGTTGTTGGTGTTGTGGTCTGTCTCGGTGTCTATCACCATGCTGCTGAGAACGCCCTGCATTTTGATTTCCACCTCGTCAAGCAGCTTTTCCAGCTCGCCGGGTTCGATGAAGGCAGAAATATTGTCATTGGCGTTAAAGCGCTTTTTGGCAGCGGCCAATCGCTCGCGAATTTTGACGGAGACGGGCGTGCCTTCATCAGCAACGCTTGGCAGGGTGATTTCTGTTTTCATGAGCATACATTCATGTTACCAAACTCCAAAAAAGCTCGTTTTACCTGGTTTTTGCAAAGCATTTTGTGCCTGTAGCCCAATTAATATGTGCGCTAGCAGCTATCGATTTAATAGTAATTTCAAGTCATCCAGTGTATTGGCCTCATGCAGGAGTTTGTCGCCTCGGATACGCAGCATACGCGGAAAGCGCACCGCAATGCCGCTTTTGTGGCGCGGGCTCAAATTGATGCCTTCAAAACCCAGCTCAAACACCAGCGTGGGTTTGACGCTGCGTACCGGGCCAAATTTTTCAAGCGTGGTTTTGCGGATCACGCTGTCGATTTGTTTGAACTCCCCATCGGTCAGGCCCGAGTAGGCTTTGGCGAAGGCAACTAGCTGAAGCGCACCTTCCTTGGCAGGTTCACGTTTTTCAATGGCCTTGACGACGGCCTCAGCCTCTTGGGCATCTAGTGGCTGGCGACTCCACACCGCAAAGGTGTAGTCGGTGTACAGCGATGCGCGGCGGCCGTGGCCTGCCTGGGCGTAGATCAGCACGCAGTCAACGGTCATGGGTTCGATTTTCCATTTCCACCACAAGCCGTCGGCCTTCGTTCTACCGGTCCCATAGGCCGCGTCCATGCGCTTGAGCATGAAGCCCTCGACGCCGCGAGCTCTGGATTGACTGCGCAGTTCAGCAAAATCAGCCCAAGTAGCCAGGCGCTCAATCGGGGACAGTTTGAAGTCAGTGTCAACAAGAACCTGCTCAAGCTGCGCGCGCCGCGCACGTTGTGGCTGTGTCCGAATGTCTTGGCCGCCCGCCTCAAGCAAGTCATAGGTCATGAAGGTGACGGGCGCATCTGCGAGTATTTTTTTGCCTAGCGTTTTGCGGCCTATGCGCTGCTGCAGCAATGCGAACGGTGCTGGCGCAGTGCCGGACCAGACCATGATCTCGCCGTCTAGCACCGTACCATTTGGCAGGTTTTGCGCCAGCGCGACAATTTCAGGAAACCGCTCGGTCACCAGTTCTTCACCACGCGACCAGAGCCACACCTGCGACGCCCGTTTGACGATTTGCCCGCGAATGCCGTCGTACTTCCACTCGACTTGCCAGTCATTGACTGACCCTAGCTTGGTGTCAAAGTCGATCAGAGCCGTGTCCAGTTGATGCGCCAAAAAAAACGGATATGGCTGGCCTGCGTCCATGATATCGGCCACGCCGCTTTCGTTATGCGCGGTAAGCGCTTCAAATTTGCTAGCACTTGGCATGGCCTTGGCATCAACGTAACCCATCATCCGCTGGGCAATGCGTTTAGCATCCAGCCCTGAATGGGCAGCCAACGCGCGCTGCACCAGCAGCTTGCTAACACCGACTCGAAATCCGCCACCCACCAGCTTGATGAGCAAGAAGCGTCCACGCGCATCAAGCTCGCGCCAATAGCTTTTGATGCGGTGCGCTATGTCTTCTTCACTTAATCCACGCAACGGCAACAAGCGCTCTTCTATCCACACCGCTAGGCCCACATCGCTGGCTTTAGAGTCCAGCGGCGTGGCTTGCAACGGAATAATGTAAGCAATAGTTTCGGCCAGGTCGCCTACTGCTTGATAGCACTCGTCAAACAGCCAGTCTTCAATACCAGCTGCTTCGCAAGCCAACGCCCGCAACGTGGCGGTTTTAACCACTTGCCGGGGCTTGCCACCCGATAAAAAGTACACCGCCCAGGCCGCATCTGGCGCCGGTGCAGCTTGAAAGTATTGCTGCAATGCGGCAACTTTGGCGTTGGTCGACGTGGTGCTGTCCAGCTCGGTAAACAGCGCCGCAAAGTGCTTCATACTGCCACCTTTTCTTCGGCGGCGTCATCACCGTATTCAGTATGAAAAGACCCGGCTTCCAGGCCTTGCTCAGTCAAATACCGCACCATCACAGGTATGCTGCCATGGGTGACGATGACGCGATTTGCGCCAGTCGCGCCGATAGCGCCCATCAACCCCGGCCAGTCGGCGTGGTCGCTCAGCACAAAGCCTTTGTCATAACTGCCGCGCCTGCGCGCGCCGCGCAGTTGCATCCAGCCGCTGGCAAAAGCATCGCTGAAGTCGCCAAACCGCTTGACCCATGGCCCCACTGCCGCACTGGGCGGGCACAAGACAAGTGCACTTTTAAAGTCGGCCGGATCAGTCACGTCACTGACCAATTTCGTGTCAGGTAAATTCACGCCCTCGTCACGATAAGCCGCGTTGAGGGTTTGAATCGCGCTGTGCACAACTATTGGAGCAATCGACGCGTTCACGCCGCTCAGAATGCGCTGCGCTTTGCCAAAGCTGTAGCACATCAGCACACTGGCTCTGCCTACTGCTGCGTTGGCCGCCCACCAGGCGTTAATCTCGGCAAACACCTCTGCATCGGGCCGCCAGCGGTAAATGGGCAAGCCAAACGTTGACTCTGTGATGAAAACATCACAGCGCACCGCCTCAAACGGTGCGCAGGTGGCATCAGGCGCAACCTTGTAGTCGCCGCTGGCCACCCAGGTTTGCCCGCCGTGCTGCAAGCGCACTTGCGCAGAACCCAGCACATGACCTGCAGGGTGCAGCGACACGGTCACGCCGTTGTGGGTGACCAACTCGCCGTATTGCACAGTTTGCAATGCAATGCTCTGCCCCAAACGCGAACGCAGCACACCCTCAGCAGGCGCCGCTGCAAGGTAGTGGCCATGGCCTGTGCGCGCGTGGTCGGCGTGGGCGTGGGTGATGACAGCACGCCCAACCGCGCGCCACGGGTCGATGTAAAAATCACCTGGCGGGCAGTACAAGCCTTCTGGCCGTTGAACAATCAAATCTTGCATAGGCGTCAATATCGCTTGCCAGTGACCCACAGCAGCGTGCGCATCACGCCGTAAGCAAACCAGTCGAGAACGCGCTTGGTCAGCGGCCGATGGCTGTGCGCCGCGTAGTCAATGCGCCCGGTTTGGCCTGCCATGGCCGATTGCAGGCAGTCGCGCAGTTCAGTGGCGAAAGCGTCGCCTTCAATCATTACATTGGCCTCGCGCGCTAGCAACAGGCTCAAGGGGTCAAGGTTTGAAGAACCGACCGTGGCCCAATGCCCATCAACCACCGCGACCTTGGCGTGCAAAAAGCTGGCGGCATACTCATAAATCTCTATGCCTTCCTTCAAGAGTGCGTCATACACCAGGCGGCTCGCATGGTACTGCATGAAGTATTCGTACTTGCCTTGCAGCAACACGGTGACTGTCACACCACGCCGTGCTGCGCTGATCAATGCTCGACGCAGCTTGCCGCCGGGCAAAAAGTAGGCGTTGGCAATCACGATGTCATGCCGCGCCCGGCCAATGGCCAGCAGGTAACTTTTTTCAATGCTGCTGCGGTTGCGCAAGTTGTCGCGCAGCACCAAGGATGCATAAGCAGCAGGCGCGCTAGGGGCAGGTTGCAGCAGCTCGCCGCTGGTGCGCCCACCGTAGCCGGCTTCTTTTAACTTGTCCCAAGCCGTGCCCAAATCGCTACTTCTGGCGCTGTAGCCAGCCTGCACGCGCCACCAGAGCAGGGTCACGGCTTTGGCTGCCTCAACCGCTAACTCGCCTGTGGCGGTGATAGCAAAATCAAAGCGCGGTTCGCTCAATGTGCCATGGTTGGGGTCATGGAAATCGTCAAGAATATTGATGCCGCCGCAAAAAACCCGGTGCTGGTCCATCACACACAACTTGCGGTGCAGCCTGCGCCAGTGGTAGGGCCGCAAAATCTCCCAGCCTGAAGCCAGCGGCGAGTACACGCACCACTCAACGCCCGACTGTTTGATTTTTTGCTGCCATTCGTCAGGCAGCGGATGGGTGCCAATGCCGTCCACCAGCACTTGTACTTTGACACCACGCTGGGCGGCCCGCATCAAGGCTTCGGCCACAGTTGCACCCGCGCCGAAAACGTCAAACAGATAAGTCTCCATTTGCACCCAGGTGGTTGCGCCATCAATGGCTTGAATCAAAGCTGGAAAGTAGGCACGCCCACCCTGCAACAATTGCAAGTCGTTGGCCACATGGCTTGATTTTTGGGCTGAACCGCTACTAAACGTCATGCGCCTTAGGATAACGCCGCAAACGCTGGCCCCAAGATCCGCGGCAGCATCAAAACAGCCTCTGCATTCGACGGCGAAAAGCACACATCAGCTGCAGCCCTGTAAGGCAACCATTGGTAGGCTGTGTGTTCCCGTGGGCTCAGTTTGATGGGCGTCCCGGCGGGCACGCACAGGCTAAACACATGCTCGGTGTTGTGCGTCACGCCCGGTGCATAGCGGTTGCGCCAAGCGGGATAAATTTCATAAATGTTTGATACAGACCAGTTCATAAACTGGCGAGCGTTTGCCGTGATGCCCGTTTCTTCAAACACCTCACGCTGAGCCGTGAGCTGAAAGTCTTCTCTCAAGCTATCTCTAGACCCCGTCACGCTTTGCCAAAAGCCGGGGTTGTCTGCGCGCTCAATCAGCAACACGTCACACAATGGCGTGTAAATGACAACCAGAACGGATTCAGGAATTTTGAAGTTTTTCATGACTCCCGCTACCGCCGCAGCCAGCTTACCGATAGAAACTAAACCGCCGCTGGCGTCCGCAAGCGAATGTGCAATTCCTTGAGCTGCTTTTCATCCACAGCACTTGGCGCATGCGTCAGCAGGCACTGCGCGCGCTGGGTTTTGGGGAAGGCGATCACATCACGAATCGATTCTGCACCAGTCATCATGGTCACGATGCGATCAAGGCCGAAGGCCAGGCCACCGTGCGGTGGCGCGCCGTATTGCAGTGCGTCTAGCAAAAAGCCAAATTTTTCTTGCGCTTCTTCAGGGCCGATTTTGAGCGCATCAAACA
>JAYWFR010000287.1:0-17606 GCA_043778695.1 Polaromonas sp.
GTTGTAGGTGAAGCTGTCGTAGTTGTCGATCATCAGGAGTTTCATAAGGCCCCCACGCTTTTCACTTCGTGTAATGCGCTGCACCTTGCAGGCCGCCGCTTGCCAGAGGCTTCGCTTCTGTTGCCAGTCCAAACCTGCGCAGGCAGGTTCGGAGCCACTGGCGCCAGCCCCGAGGGGGCGCTGCGCCTGCGGCCCGGCAAAGCCGGTTCCGCGGCCCCGGCTGGTGAAGAAGATGTAAGCATGATCATTCCAAGCCCTCTTCGACAAGCTCTGAGGCTCTCAGCAGCGCCCTAGCCTTGGCTTCGGTCTCCCTCCATTCCAGTTCGGGCACAGAGTCAGCCACCACACCCGCCGCGGCCTGCACATACAACACTTGGTCCTTGATGATTCCTGTTCGGATGGTGATGGCCACATCCATGTCGCCTGAATAGCTCAAGTAACCACACGCGCCGCCGTACAAGCCGCGCTTGGTCGGTTCCAGCTGGTCAATGACCTGCATGGCGTGTACCTTGGGTGCGCCGCTGAGTGTGCCGGCCGGGAAAGTAGCTTTGAGCACGTCCATGCCGCTCATACCGTCCAGCAGCGCACCCTCAACGTTGCTGACGATGTGCATAACGTGGCTGTAGCGCTCCACTGCAAACGCCTCGGTGACTTTGACGCTGCCAATTTTGGCAATACGGCCAATGTCGTTGCGTGCCAGGTCAATCAGCATGACGTGCTCGGCGCGCTCTTTCGGGTCGTTGACGAGTTCATGTTCGGCGGCTTTGTCGGCTTCGGGCGACGAGGCACGTGGTCGTGTGCCTGCTAGCGGGCGAATCGTGACTTTTTGCCCACCACCCTCAGCAGAAGATACCAGCTCTTGCCGCACCAAAATTTCAGGCGACGCGCCCACCACATGAAAGTCGCCAAAGTGGTAGTAATACATGTACGGCGAGGGGTTTAATGACCGGAGCGCGCGGTACAAGCTCAGCGGTGACTCGGTGTAGCGCTTTTTAATCCGCTGGCCGATTTGCACTTGCATAAAGTCGCCTGCTTCAATCATGCGCTTGGCTTTTTCAACCGCAGCAATGTAGTCGGCCTTGGCAAAGTCGCGCTCGGCGGGGTAGCTTTGGCTTGGCTTGACGACTGGCGCGCTGACGGAATACTTGAGCTGCTCCTTCAATTCTCGCAGGCGCTTTTTCGCATTGGCGTAGGCCTCGGGCTGCTTGGGGTCGGCGTACACAATCATGTAAAGCTTGCCCGACAGGTTGTCAATCACCGCCAGCTCTTCGCATTGCAGCAGCAATATATCGGGACAACCTAATGAATCGGGTGGGCAAGATTTTTCAAGTTTTTTCTCGATGTAGCGCACCGCGTCATAACCAAAATATCCGGCCAGCCCGCCGCAAAAGCGCGGCAAGCCGGGGCGCAGCGCGACTTTGAAGCGTTTTTGATAATCGCTGATAAAGTCCAGTGGATTTTGCTTAGATGTTTCAACAACCACGCCATCAGTAACGACTTCAGTCACTGCATCTGCGCCGAAGCCGCAGGCGCGCACCAGTGTGCGAGCAGGCAAGCCAATGAAACTATAGCGGCCAAAACGCTCGCCGCCGACGACTGATTCAAGCAGAAAGCTGTAGGCACCGCCGGGCCGCTCCAAGGGGACGGGTGTGCCCTCGGGGGGCTGCGAAGCGTGGGGGTCAATTTCTTTGCCCTGGTCTTTGGCAAAGGCTAATTTCAAATACAAAGACAGCGGCGTTTCCAGGTCAGCAAACGCCTCTACCATCAACGGAATGCGGTTGTAGCCCTGCGCTGCCAGGCTTTTAAATTCAAGTTCGGTGATCACGGTTAAATCCTTCGCAAGCAAGTCAGGCCAGTCATGGCGTGCGACTTTCGGTCATTCGTGACGCCAGCAGTCGTCGAGGCGACTTGGCGCCGCTACTCAATGATTGGGAATTGAGCAGCCTCGCCACAGCCAGGCTCCCCGGTCGGCAAGACCCGGCTGACTATGAAGGCTAATGTGGCGAGAAAAAATGATGCTTTGCAGGTGCATGGCGTTGCAGTGTAGCAAAGCCAACCGCGGCAAACGCTGATCGTGCAAACCCTATTGCCGCTAGTGGGGCAAGGCAGCAAAATAAGGCATGCCCGGTAACTTCGACCGGACTTGTTTAATTTATTTTTTGGAGACGTCGATGGCTTTTTTCAAAACCTGCGCAACCGCTGTGGTGACGTTGCTGATTTCCAGCGCCGCATTAGCCGCCACGCTGGATGTGGGCGGCGTTAAAGTCGAAGATACCGCCGACGTGCAGGGCACGAAACTGCAGCTCAATGGCGCGGGTGTGCGCTACAAGGCTGTTTTTAAGGTCTACACGATTGCCTTTTACGCCGGCAAGAAAGTAGGCTCCGCAGAAGAGTTGGCCGCTTTGCCTGGCCCTAAACGCATCAGTATCACGATGCTGCGCGACATCGATGCGAACGAGCTTGGCAAAGGTCTTACAAGAGGCTTTGAAGACAACGCTTTGAAGAGCGAAATGTCAAAACTGATTCCCGGACTGATAAAAATGGGTCAAAACTTTGGGGAGCAGAAAAAAATGCTGGCAGGTGAAGTGATGTTGTTGGACTGGGTTCCGGGCACAGGTATGACCGTTACCGCCAAAGGAAAGGTGCAGGGTGACCCCTACAAAGAGGTGGAGTATTTCAATACGATGACCCGCATTTGGATTGGCAGCAGCCCCGTAGACAGCAAGCTGAAAGATGCGTTGCTGGGAATTAAGCCTTAAGGTGTCTTCTTTCAATCTGACTTAACTTGAGTTAACTTGAGTTAACGCGAGTGAATTTGAGTGAACTTGAGTGAGCTCGAGTTTTACGGTGGGTGCAGCGTGTGCTGCTATAGTGAAATCTATCTATCTTGATAGCTTTTTGAAGAGACCGAACTGTGGCCACCGTTAAAAACTGTATCGACCAAAAATCTGCCAACATCATCTCGCTCGCGCCCACAGACTCCGTGTTTGACGCGCTGGAGCTGATGAAGGCCAACAAAGTTCGCTCGATCATGATCATTGAGGGCGGCGCGCTCAAAGGCATCGTGACACAAGGCGACTGCGCTATCAAGGTGCTGCTGCCCGGCTGGAACGCCAAGCAAACGCTGCTGTCCACCATCATGACCAAAGACCCCGTCACCGTCGGGCTGACCGACGAGCTGGACAAATGCATGAACACCATGGCGTCGCGCAACATCCGGCATTTGCCCGTGGTGGACAGTGAAAAGGTGTTGGGCATGGTGTCTGTGGGCGACATCGTTAAAGACATCATTCGCCAGCAAGGCGATCAAATCAAGCAGCTAGAGACGTACATCAAAGGTCACGGCGTCGCCTGACTTGGCTTTAAATTACTATTAATTTAGTAGCTGCTAGCGCACACATTCATTGGGCTGTGGGCATTTTTATGCCTGAAACGGCAGGCAAAACGTCAATTAAATTGTCAACATACCCGTCGGCATCTACGTTGCGAATAGGGTGGCCATGGTTGTAGCCATAGGTCACCAGCACCACCGGGCAACCCGCCGCCCGCGCGGCGAGCGCATCGTTGCTTGAATCCCCGACCATCAGCGTACGTGCAGGCAGTGCGCCCAAAGCTTGGCAGGTTTTTATGACTGGCAGCGCATCAGGCTTTTTGGCGGCAAACGAATCACCGCCAAACACGTGGGTGAAAAACCCATCCAGCCCTTTGAGTTTGAGCAGCTCTAGAGCAAAGCCATGAGGCTTGTTGGTCAGGCAAGCCAGCTTCAGCCCGGCGTTTTGCAAAGCCTGTAGACCACCCACAACGCTCGGGTAAACCTGAGCGTGCTGGCCATTGATGGCTCGGTAATGCTGCTGATATGAGCGCAAAGCCCGCTCAAATTGCGCTACGTTATCAGGAGCTGCTTGCGGGCGTGTTAATTGGGCTACAGCGTGATTTAACACTGATTGAACAAGGTTTTCAGACCCCTTGCCTACCCGCGATTCAACGACTGCCCGGTCAACCGGCGGGTAGCCTAAATCATGCAGCATTAAGTTAATAGCCACGACAAAGTCCCCCATGGTATCGACCATCGTGCCGTCCAGGTCGATGATGGCGGCGGTTAACTTAGCAGGGGTCATAAAACCATAAACCGAGGGGCTTTGGGGCAGTCGCTGGGTCATCCCCGGCGGCCACGCAGTGGAACTCAAAAACGCAATGATTTAAAAGAATCAGTCAATCCGCAAAATTTTAGCGAGCAAAAATACAAAACGCCTCGGAGCCCAAAACGGGCGCTGAGGCGCTAAAAAAACTGGTGGCCTGGGGCGGAATCGAACCACCGACACAAGGATTTTCAATCCTCTGCTCTACCGACTGAGCTACCGGGCCAAGCCTTCAATTATATAACAGGCAAGATCAATTTATCCGCCGCGCTTGCCGCGTGACAGGTCTACGCCGAGTTGCTTGAGTTTTCTGTACAGGTGGGTACGCTCCAGACCGGTTTTTTCAGCCACTCGGGTCATGGAGCCGCCTTCTTTGGCCAGATGAAATTCAAAGTAGGCTTTCTCAAACTCGTCCCGGGCGTCGCGCAAGGGTTTTTCAAGTGAAAAGCTTTGGGTGGGTTGCGGCCCCATTTCAACCGCAACTGGCAGCGTACCGCCGGTCATGGCAGCTTCTACCGTCAGTTCAGCAGGCGCAATCACCACGCCCACAACTGGCGGTTTGCGGGCGAGTGACCGCGCCAGGCCCTGCTCAACGGCTTTGAGCAACTTTTGCAGGGTGATAGGCTTTTCTAAAAATGCCATCGCGCCGATTTTGGTGGCTTCAACCGCGGTGTCGATGGTGGCGTGACCACTCATCATGATGACCGGCATTGTCAGCAACCCGCTAGACGACCACTCTTTGAGCAGCGTCACGCCGTCGGTGTCGGGCATCCAGATGTCAAGCAGCACCAGGTCAGGCTTGCTGCGGGCTCTGGCGGCACGCGCTTGGGCCGCGTTTTCTGCCAGCTCGATCTGATGGCCCTCGTCATTGAGAATTTCAGACAGCAAGTCGCGTATGCCCAGCTCGTCATCGACCACCAAAATATTTGCCATAGTTGCTCAAGCTTCCTGCGGATACGGTAAGTGTGTTGTTAGGCTGCAACTGCGAATGATAACGACACTTGAGCACCAGCGATGACACCGTCTGTAACGCGGTTAGAAATATCGATCCGTGCGCCGTGCTCGTCGGCGATTTTTTTTACCACCGCCAGACCCAAGCCAGTGCCTTTGACCTTGGTGGTGACGTAAGGCTCAAAGGCGCGTTTAAGGATATGTTCTGGAAAGCCGCTACCGTTGTCTCGCACGCTCAAGCGCACCCGGCTTGTGAGTTTTGAATAATCGGTTTTGACCGTCACCCAGCCTGAAGCCATGCCCTCTTGCGCGTCTTGTGCGTTTTGCACCAGGTTATGAATGATTTGGCGCAGCTGCTGCGCATCGCCTTTGATCAGCGGGGCGGTTGCATCCAGCTCGGTACGCAGCGGCACGATGGCGTTTTCGCTGGAATAAAGCTGCGCAATGTCAACGATCAGCGCATTCAAATCCACTGGTCTTAACTCGGCCGCTGGCAGGCGGGCATAGTCACGAAATTCATTGACCAGGCGTTTCATCGCGTCGACCTGGTCGACGATGGTTTTGACCGATTTGGTCAGCAGCGCTTGTTCGGGCTGTAGCAACTTGCCAGACAGCTTCATCTCCAGTCGCTCGGCCGACAACTGGATCGGTGTGAGCGGGTTTTTGATTTCATGCGCCAGCCGGCGCGCCACTTCGCCCCAAGCCTGGGCGCGCTGTGCTGAGACCATTTCAGACACATCGTCAAACACCAACAAAAACTCTCTTGCGCCCGGCATTTGTGCGCCTCTAGCTATCAAGGTGATAGCGTTGTCCGGCCCGCCAGGCATCGCGGTGTTCAACTCAAACGACTGCTGCCACTGCTCTTGTGCGTGCGGGGTGTGGGCATCGCTTAAAAAGTCTGCAAATTGCGAGCTGACGTCTTTGGCAAACCCCGCCAGGCCCGGCACGTCGGCCAACAACTGGCCTTGGTGAGCCGCCATGGGCATACGCAAAATGCGCGTTGCGCCGGGGTTGCTGGACTGGATGCGGCCCTGCCCGTCGAGCACAATCACGCCGGCCGTGAGGTTGTCCAAAATGGTTTGCAGATTAGCCCGCGCCGCGTCGACCTGGCTCATGCTCAGTTGCACGGCAGATCTGGCGTCGCTCAGCTGCTGCGTCATGTCGGCAAATGAGCGGGTCAGCCCGCCCAACTCGTCTTTGCCTTGCAGCGCTGCCTTGGGTGTCAAGTCGCCGAGCGCCACCTGGCGCACGCCGTCGGCCAACACCAGCAGCGGCTTGGCCAGCTGGTTGCCCAGCAGCACCGCCAGCAACACCGCGCCAAACACCGCCAAGAACAGACTCAGCGTCAGCGTGCCGATGTACATGCGGCGCAAACCGTCGCGCGCCAGCGCCCTCTCCTGGTATTCGCGGTTGGCCTCTTGCACCGCAATGGCGTTGGCCACCACGCTGGCGGGAATAACCTGAATGACTTGCAAAAACCGCGACTCGCCCACCAGCCCCAGGTTGGCGTTGTTGACCAGCGCCAGCGCCTGAATACGGCCTACTGGCAGCAGGGGCGACAAACCCGTGGCTGGCTCGTCCACACCCTCGATCAGCGTGGCCACGCGCTGGGTTCTGGCATTGCGAAACAGCTGAGCGGCTGGCCGCTCGGGGTTGATCTTGAACCGCGAATCACCCACGCTGGCAATCACCTGGCCGCCCGCTGTCCACAGCACCACATCGCTGGCGCTCAGTTGGGTGCGCAGGCGCTCCAGGCTGAGTGCGACGGTGCCATCAGGTGCGCCGGACATTTGCTCGCTGGCCTGGCGTGTTTTGTTGGCCAAATCAAGCGCCATGGCGTCCAGCGTGGCGCGGCCCAGGTTCAGCCCTGCATCGAGCGCGCCCTCGACCTTCACGTCAAACCAGCTTTCAATTGAGCGCGACACAAACTGGTAAGACACGCCGTACACCATCAGCCCCGGCAGCAAGCCGACGAGTGCAAAAATTGCCGCCAACTTGACCAACAAACGGCTGCCAAACCGGCCCCGCCGCAGCCGCAGGTACAGGCGCACAACAATCCAGCCAATCACCCCAAAGAGCAGCGCCGCCACCACAATGTTGAGCACCAGCAGCCGCGTGTAATTGCGCTCATACAGCTCGCGGTTGCCGGTGGCCTGCGTCAGTAAAAACAGCAGCACCAGGCTGAGCGCCAACACCGCACCAGCGCCTACGCCCATCGTCCAGCGAAAGGCCCGGCTGTTTTTGATCGAATCAGCCTGGCCGGCCAAGCTCACTTGTCGGCCTCTTTGGCGGGTAGCGGTTTCGCCTTGTCGACCGGCTTGTAAGGGCTCAACTGGAAGCGCTCGTTGTGTTGAACTGAAACCGTCCAGTCTTTTTGCCCCACCACGCCAATCTGAAACGGCCGGGGCAGTTGGGACAAGTCCAGGACAAAAGCAAACTCCATCCGGTAGGGTGCATCGCCTTCAATCTCGGCGTTGTCAGCGATGCGCCAGCGTGACAACCGCTGGACCGCCGACATGGCCTCTGGCAGACTGTCGTAGTTTTGGTTCAGCGTGGCGCGCAGGCCGGACGAACTGCTGACCAGCCCGCTGACAATGTTGACGCGCCAGCGCCGGGTTAATGGCTGAAACGCCAAACGGATGGTGCGGGTAGCGCTGGCCACCCGCTTGTCGGCCCAATACCAGCGGGTTTGGTACACATCGACTTCCGCCACAAAAAACATGGCGATGCCTTTGGTCAAGGCGTCTTCGACCGCAGGAGGCAGCTCAAACCGGACAACGGCCGACAGGACAACGCCGTCTTCGGCACGCTCAATGCCCAGCTGCGACAGCTCAGCGGCGCGGCTGGTTTGACTGAAAACCAACAGCACAGCGCACACCCAAAAAGCAACAAACTTTTGAGGCCACACTTGATGCGCCGCGCGTTTAGCTTTGCTTTTGAAGCAGCGCGTAATAAAAACCGTCGTGTTCACCTGCCAAATTGTCAGGGATGACCACGCTAGAGACACCACTTTGGGGCAGTAAATGACCGGGGGACGGCATTAATCGGGCGTCGGTGTGGTGTGCAAGAAACGTTTGTATCTGACTGGCACCCTCCGCCCTGAAAACCGAGCAGGTGCAGTACACCATCGCCCCACCGGGTTTGAGGAGCGGCCACAGCGCTTTTAGCAGCTGTGCCTGGACGCTGGCCAGCTGCGCAATGTCTGTTGGCCTGCGCAGCCACCGCACATCGGGGTGGCGGCGCACAATGCCTGACGCCGTGCAGGGCGCGTCCAGCAAAATGCCGTCGAACAGCTGGCCGTCCCACCATGCAGCGAGCGCGGCGGCGTCACCGACCACGATCTGCGCTTGCAAGCCCAGGCGAGCCAAATTTTGCGCAATGCGCCCAGTGCGGCGGGCATCGATGTCCAGCGCCGTCACGCGGGCCGCGCCCAGCTCCAGCAAATGTGCGGTTTTGCCGCCCGGCGCGGCGCAGGCGTCAAGAATGTTCAGGTTGGCGTTGGCCGCCATTGCGTTGGTCACGGCGTCGATCAACAGTGGCGCGGCGATTTGCCCGGCAGCGTCCTGCACTGAGAAATGCCCCTTAGCGTAGCCCGGCAACGATGGTACTGGCACCGCCTGCGCCAGCACTACACCGAATTTACCCACAGCAATTGCTTCAATATTCATAGCTGCTAGCGCTTGTATATATTGGGCTACAGTCGTTTTTTGGCAGTTAATGCGCAGTACCAACGACGCTTTGGCGTTGTTAGCCCGCAAAATCGCTTGCCACTGCACAGGGTGGTCTTTGCGCAGCTGGTCTACCCACCACTGGGGGTGGTTCCACACGGCTTGTGGGTTGGCGTCGGTCTTGGCGACCAGCTCATCACGCTCGCGTAAAAACCGGCGCAGGCAACCGTTGATAAAGCTGGCCTGGTGGGTGGTAGCTTCGCTGCGTTTGGCGGCTTCTACTGCTTGGTCCACCAATACGAAGGGTGAATAGGGGGCTTCTTTTTCATTCCAAGCGAGCGCCAGCGCTACACAGAGCAGCGCGTCAGCTTCAGGCGGCGGCGGCCTTCTGGCCAGTTGCTGGCGCAACGCCTCGGCCCGGCCCAGCCAGCGCAGTGCATGAAAGCCCAGCGCCTGCACGCCTGGTCGCAGGGTGCTGTCAACATCCAGCAGCGCGGCCGTCATGGACTGGCCGTCGCGCACCGCCAACAGCAAGCTGGCAGCGCCTTGTAGCTGTCGCCAAAGCGGGATTTGGGTGAGTGGTGCTGCTACACGAGGGGGAGGACCTGACAGAGGTCTGGATTGCATAAGGAACACCAAAAAGTGAAACCGGGTCAAAAATCACTTTTTGACCCTTTTTAGGTATGAAATAAGGTTGCAGCCCCTACATTATGTGGGCAACCAGCTACAACTATCATAGCGTTACAGCGCTGTTTTATCGCCAGCATCACGTCAATGTGTCGGCCCAGATATTGCTGGCCCAGCTCAAAGCGTACACGCCCTCCAGCACGTTGGGCTCTAGGCTAACGCCGCCTGACGTGGCCACAGTTTTGAAAGTTTTTTCTGCCGCCACGTACTCATGCACGCTGGCCACGTGAATGACGTTTTTGGTGTCGACAAAGCTGTAGCAAGTGTTGGTCAGCATGGGGGCCGGGTTCACGTCCCAGCCCGCTAACTGAGCCACGATAGCGCTGGCCGCTACTTTGCCGTGGCTGTTGGCCATGTGGCCACTTTTGGGCATGGCCGGGGCAATTTGAATCGAGTCGCCCAACACGTGCACATCTTTGGCGGCGGTGGACTCAAAGGTCAGGTAGTTCACGCCACACCAGCGGCTGTTGGCCTGGTTATTCAAGCCAGTTTTAACGGCAATGGCACCAGCACGCATGGGCGGCAACACGTTCAGCACGGCCGCTGTCACGTCGTCTTGCACGTCAAATTTGACGGTGTTGGTCCTCGCATCAACTGCCACCGCCTTGTGCTGGCCACGGTATTCGACCATGCCCGGGTACTGCTCGGCCCAAACTTTTTTGAACAGCGCGGCTTTGGACGTGACATCCGGGTTGGCATCTAGGATCAACACCTTGGACTTGGGCTTGTTGGCTTTGAAATAACCCGCCACCACCGACGCCCGCTCGTAGGGGCCGGGCGGGCAGCGGTACGGCGCTTCAGGAATGGTGATGGCAAACACACCGCCATCGGGCATGGCTTCAAGCTGCTTGCGAAGCGCCACCGTCTCTGCCCCAGCCTTCCAGGCTTGGACAATCTGGCCACTGACCTGATTCCTTAAGTCAGCGGCTTGCAGCCTTTCAATGCCGTCAAACATCAAATCAACACCCGGTGACACCACCAGCTTGTCATACGCCATCACGCTACCACCGCGCAAAGTGACGGTTTTTTTGGCCGTGTCAATGCTGTCGGCAAAGTCTTTGACCACCGTGATGCCGTGGTTTTTGGACAGCCCCGCATAAGACGTCGTTAAAAAATCCATCTGCTTCACACCGCTGACAACCAAGTTAGACATCGGGCAGGACACAAATGCCGCTTGCGGCTCAATCAGCACGACGTCGATTTTGTAGTCGGACAGCAGGCGAACATATTTGGCTGCGGTAGCGCCGCCGTAGCCGCCGCCAATCACCACCACTTTGGCTTTGGACGGCACGCCGCTTATGCTGGCGCAGCCTGACAGACCCGCAACGCCCAGCAGCGCCAGGGCGCTTGACGATTGCAAAAACGCACGGCGGCCGGAGGCATTAGTTTTGGACATGGCGGGCTTTCTTATTTCTTTTGCGCTGCAAAATACGTGGCGAGCACTTCAATTTGCGCATCGCTGTAGCCCTTGCTGAGCTGATGCATCACCGTGGCGGGGCGGGTGCCGGTTTTGAAGGCTTTCATTTGCGCGATGGTGTAGGCCTTGTCCAACCCCGCCAACGACACCACGCTGGAGCCAGCGGTTGCCACGCCATTGGTGCCGTGGCAGTTGGCGCAGGTGGCGGCCAGGCTTTTAACGTACAGCGTGCTTTGTGGCGAATTTATGCCCGCATCGGCTTGTGCGTTAGCCGTGCTGGCAAGTGCCATGCATGCGGCGACAACTAAGTCAGTGAGTTTGAGGCTCATGATGGTTCCGTGTGGTGGGTTCAAATCAAAATTTAACGCGCTGCGGCCTGCCCCGTCTTGGGACAATCCGGTATTTAAGCGCAAATTTCAATAAATTGCATCCGGCCGCGTCGCCAGCAAATCATCGGCAGGCATGGCCGACATGGGCCTGCCGTAAATGCGGCGGATGCGCTCGGCCAACGGCGGGTGCGTGGCCAACCAGCGGCCTTCATCACGCGGGTCCAACAGCAGCATGTGCTGCACGCTGGGGTGGAGTGTTCTGGGCGGCGCGCCTTGGCTAAGCGCCTTGCGCAACACGCCGCCCAAGCCGTCTTTGCTGCGGGTAAATTGCACCGCCCGGGCATCGGCCAAAAACTCTCGCTGACGGGAAACGGCCGCCTTCAATCCCCGGCCCGCCAGCCAGCCCAGCGAGCCGGTGGCCTTGATGGCAAAGCCGGGCAGCGCTAAAAAAGAGCGACTGCCATGGTCGTCAGCCCCGCACATGGTGTTGCCCAAATTAAAGATCATCTCCAGGCCCGACACCATGCCGGCCAGGCGCATGTTCAGCTGCATGTCGCCCTCGCGGATATGGCTGAGCTCATGCGCCACCAGGCCTTGCAGTTCGTCACGCGTCAACCTATCTAACGCGCCCTGGGTGACGGCTACCACCGCGTCAACTTCATTCCAGCCGCAGGCAAACGCGTTGATGCTGTCAATGCGGCTGAGTACCATCGGTATGGGTGGCTTCATGCTGGCGGCAATCGCCAGCTCGCTGACGATGTTGCAAAACGTTTGCTCGGCATCGCTTAGCCCGGGCCGCGCCTCACGCGCACCCACGCGCCGCGCCAGCTGCGCGCCACCTGCGTCCAGGTTCGAGCTTTCAATCCACCAACCGCCCAGCACAAAGAGCAGCGTCATGATGGTGTTGATTTCAAAGAAGTAAGCCGGAAAGCCATGCCCGCCCCAAGCCACCAAGCGCCAGGTCAGCGCCAAAGCAGCATTTACCGCGACCAGCAACACCAGCATCGTCAACGCAAACAGCAGCAGCAACCGGGTAGTCTGCGCCCGGGCGGCTTGCTGTTGTTCAAAAAACCGCATGTTTAAGCTTTCACGGTCTTAAAAGGCAATCCGTACAGCCTTTCGCTCCTCTTCGCTTTCGGTGACCTGCAACATCGCTGACGGTGCAAAGCTGAAAAGTTTGGCCATCAGCACTGCGGGGAATTGGCCTTGGGCGTTGTTGTAGTCGAGCACCGCGTCATTAAAGGCCTGGCGGGCAAAGGTGACTTTGTTTTCGGTGCTTGTCAGCTCTTCGCTCAGCTCACGAATGGTTTGGTCGGCTTTGAGGTCGGGGTAGGCTTCGCTCAACGCAAACAACGAGCCCAGGCTGTGGCCCAGCGTAAGTTCTGCCGCTGCGAGTGTCGTGACAGCCAGCGCATTGGCCGGTCGGCTGCGCACCGCATCGCTGGCGGCCTTGGCCTGGTTGCGTGCGGTGATGACAGCGGTCAGCGTTTCGAGTTCATGGCTCAGGTATTTTTTGGCCGCTTCTACCAGGTTAGGAATCAGGTCGTAGCGGCGCTTGAGCTGCACGTCGATTTGGCCAAAAGCGTTGGCGATGGTGTTTCTTAACCGCACCAAGCGGTTGTAGGCACCGACGGCCCAGAAAATCAAGACAGCGAGAACGGCGATAGAAATTAAGCTGGTGGATGTCATGCGTCGTCCTTTTGTTTGCTATATTTACAGGAGCTGCTCGCGCACGTTTTATCTGGGCTACAGCTTATTTACGCATCTAAGCTTGTGATTTCATGCACGCGCTTGTTGGTACAGCCCCTGTACTTTGGGAATGTTGTCTTGCAAATGTTTGATGCGCTCTGGCCCAGGCGGATGGGTTGATAAAAAGCCGGGGCCACCCGCACCGCCACCAGCTTGCACCATCTTTTGCCACAAACTGACGCTGGCCTGCGGACTGTAGCCGCCGCGTGCGGCCAGCTCCAGGCCAACCAAATCAGCTTCGTTTTCGTCTTCACGGCTGAACCTCAGCGTCAGCAGCTGCGTGCCGACGTTGGCCGCCACGTTGCCCATCTGCCCAAGACCCAACAATTGCGCGCCCAGCGACAGCAACGTGCCCGTGCCTTGGGTTTTGGCCATGCGCTCACGTGCGTGTTCACGCAGAGCGTGCGCCATTTCGTGGCCCATGATCATGGCGGTTTCGTCGTCGGTCAGTTTGAGTTGCTCCAAGATGCCGGTGTAAAAAGCAATCTTGCCGCCCGGCATGCAAAACGCGTTGATCTGCTTGCTGCCAATCAAATTAACTTCCCAGCGCCACTGGCGCGCACGGTCGTTCCACTGTGCGGTTTGCGGCACCAGCTTGGCGGCAATACGCTGCAAACGCACCAGCTGCGCATTGCCTTTTTGCGCCAACGCGCCTTGTTGATTGGCTTCGCCCAGCATTTGCGCGTATTGCTGGGTTGCGGCGTTTTCAAGCTGGTCAGCGGGCACCAGCTTGCGCAGATTCGACAGTGGCCCCACGTCGACCTGCGCCAGCGCAGGCGCGGCAGGCAGGGCGACAGCGGCAGAGCCAGCAGCTAATAAAAATGCTCGGCGGCGAACCCAAGCGGATGATTTAGCCTCACATAGCATGCACATGGCTTAATAATAGTCATAAATCTTGCACGCTTCGTCAGAAGAAACCCAGTCATCCAAAATGTCAGCTGAGCCCATCATCGCCACACCCGCACCCGCACCCGCACCTGCACCTGCACCTACGCCTGTCAAAAAACCGTGGGCGAGCGTCTTTGCCGTGTATGCCGAACCGGCCACGCTGCGCATGCTGCTGCTGGGCTTTTCAGCCGGGTTGCCGC
The DNA here is from genome assembly GCA_043778695.1 of Polaromonas sp. Taxonomy (GTDB): domain Bacteria; phylum Pseudomonadota; class Gammaproteobacteria; order Burkholderiales; family Burkholderiaceae_C; genus Polaromonas. The sequence continues at coordinate 14,029 of JAYWFR010000287.1, forward strand.
TGCTGCTGGTGTTTGGCACGCTGAGCTTTTGGCTGCGCGAGGCTGCTATCGACCGCACCACGATTGGCTATCTGAGCTGGGTAGGCTTGGCCTACGCTTTTAAGTGGGTATGGGCGCCGCTGGTCGACCGAATGCCGATACCGGTGCTGACCCGTTTTCTCGGAAGACGACGCAGCTGGTTGCTGGTGTCACAGCTCGTCATCATCAGCGCGTTGATTGGCATTGGCCTGACCGACCCAAGCGTGGCCTTGACACCCGTTGTTTGGTGCGCATTGGCGATTGCCTTTGGCTCAGCCACACAAGACATTGCGCTGGACGCCTACCGTATTGAATCGGCCGACCAAGACCGCCAAGCCGCGCTGGCAGCGGCCTACCAAACAGGCTACCGCATCGCGATGATTTGGGCCGGTGCAGGCGCGCTTTGGATTGCCGCAAGGGCTGAAGTGACCGGCGTGGTCGGCTACCAGCAAGGCGCGTGGCAAACCGCGTATGGGGTGATGGCGGCATCAATGCTGCTGGGCGTGGCCACTGTGCTGCTGTCGCCCGAACCGGCAGCGCGCGCCTTCAAACCCGCTCGCAATGCGGCCGAGTGGCTGCATTGCGCGCTGATTGAACCATTTGCTGACTTTTTGCGCCGCTACGGCAAGCAAGCGATATTGATCTTGGCGCTGATTGCGATTTACCGCATCAGTGATGTGGTGATGGGCATCATGGCGAACCCGTTTTATGTAGACATGGGCTACACCAAGGACGAGGTGGCGGCGGTGACCAAAATCTACGGCGTCATCATGACGCTGGTCGGCGCATTTGTCGGCGGTGTGCTGGCCATGCGCTACGGCGTGATGCGCGTGTTGATGCTGGGCGCGGTGCTGTCCGCCGCCAGCAACTTGCTGTTTGCCTGGCTGGGAACGCGCGGCCACGATGTGTGGGCACTGACTTTTGTTATTTCAGCCGACAACCTGTCCAGCGGTATTGCGTCGGCAGCGTTCATTGCGTATTTGTCAAGCCTGACCAACATCAACTATTCAGCCACGCAGTACGCGCTGTTTAGCTCCATGATGTTGCTGCTGCCAAAATTCTTGGCGGGCTATTCAGGCAAATATGTGGACGCTTTTGGCTACAGCCACTTTTTTACGGCCACGGCCTTGCTGGGCTTGCCGGTGCTGGTGCTGGTTTTTCTAGCGTCGCGTATGCGGCCGCCCGAGCCTGCCAAGCTACGCTGAATCAAAAAGCTGATTTACCCCGTCTTTACAAAAGCGACAACCCTGCTTGCTGCAATTGAAGGAGGATGACTGCATGGCACAACAGCAACTGCTAATGATAGAAGACGACACCCGCCTGGCCACGATGGTCGGCGAGTATTTGCGCCAGTCTGGCTACGGCTTTACCCACGCAGTTGACGGAGAAAGTGGCCTGGCTGCGTTGCAGGGCAGCGCGCCTGACCTGGTGATCCTTGACCTGATGCTTCCGGGCATTGATGGGCTGGAGGTATGCCGCCGCATCAAAGCGCTGGGGCAGGCTACCGCGGTGTTGATGCTGACCGCCAAGGGCGACCCGATGGACCGCATTGTGGGGCTCGAAATTGGCGCTGACGACTACCTGCCCAAACCGTTTGAGCCGCGCGAGCTGCTGGCGCGAATCCGCGCTGTGCTGCGCCGGGGCGCCGATACATCTGGCGGCAGCGCCGTGCAAAAAATGCTGCGCTTCGGATCGCTTGACATTGACCGCGACGCTCGCGTTGTCACAGTCACTGGCAAGCCCTGTGAGCTGACGTCCTACCAGTTTGACCTGCTGGCAGCTTTGGCAGAGCGCGCTGGCCGGGTGTTGACGCGCGACCAGATCATGGAGGCCGTGCGCGGCCGCGAGCTGGAAGCGTTTGACCGCTCCATTGATGTGCACATGGGCCGCATTCGGCAGGCCATTGAGGTGGATGCCAAAGAACCCAAGCGCATTTTGACGGTGCGTGGGGTAGGTTATGTGTTTGCCAAGCAGCAAGACTGATTTTTAACGCCATGTGGGTGCGCTTGACGTCAAAACTTTATGTCCGAATCTGGCTGGCAGTGGTAGCCACGGTGGCGGTGCTGACCTTTGCCGTGACGGCGGTGTGGCACGCCAGCCGCGAGCCGCGCGAGCTGCCGATCCGCGAAATACTGGTTCACAACAAAGCTGGTGAGGTCATCGGAACGGCGCAAACCAAGCCGGGCCGCAAGCTGGGTGACGGCTTGGAGTTTGACGTCACCACCAACGACGGGCAAACGCTCAACATGCTTTTGCCGCGCCCGCCCCGGCCGCCAGGCGCTGGCCCGCTCGGGCGGCCGTTGCTCAACGTCGGTTTTGGCTGGATGCTAGCGCTGGTTGGCCTGGCGGTGGCACTGGGCAGCTACCCGATCATTCGCCGATTGACCATGCGGCTTGAAGCGCTGCAAAGCGGCGTGGAGCGCTGGGGCACGGGCGATTTGTCGACCCGGCTGAATGCGGATGGCAACGACGAAGTCGCGTTTTTAGCCGAGCGTTTTAACCAAGCGGCCCAACGCATTGAAACGCTGATGAACTCACACAAATCATTGCTGGCCAATGCATCGCATGAGCTGCGCTCGCCGCTGGCGCGTATTCGCATGAGCCTGGAATTGATGGGCGGGGACGCCACGTCGCCGCAGCGCGCTGAGATTTCCCGCAGCATCACGGAACTGGATCAGCTGATAGGTGAGATTTTGTTGGCCAGCCGCCTAGACGCAAAACAGTCGGATGCGGAACCGTTTGAACAACTCGATTTGACGGGCCTAGCCGCTGAAGAATGTGCGCGTGCAGGGGCTGAATTGGGCATGTCCACCACGGGCCAAAGTCTGCTGATGCAAGGTTCACCGCGCCTGCTGCGAAGGCTTTTTCGCAACCTGCTGGAAAACGCCAACCGCTATGGTGGCCAAGGCGGCGTTAGTCTTGCGTTGACCCGAAAGACCGAAGGTTTAAGACAATTTGCGGTCATTTCAGTGCAAGACCGTGGCCCCGGCGTGCCACTGGCAGACCGCGAACGCATTTTTGAGCCGTTTTACCGCCTGCTAGGTGCGAGCGAGCGCCACGGTGGTGTGGGACTGGGGTTGGCGCTGGTCAAATCTATCAGCGAACGCCATGGCGGCACCGCGCGATGTGAAGCCAGGCCGGGTGGTGGAGCGTCCTTCGTGGTGGAGCTTCCCATGCAATCACCTTCGGGATATAGCTAAATTAAACGTGACTTACGTCGCGAATTAACCGCCACTTTGGCCCAAAAAGTGTGGTTTCTCCCCTATTTGGGGGATGTCCAAGTCGCTCGTTCAAAGTCATGATCACGTTGTTGCTGTCACAACTTGTCGGCAAGAAAATGGCGGGCACCACCCTAACAACGGTTTGGCCCAAAATGTTCTTCGAACGACGCCTTCTGTCAAAAGTTGGTTTTTAAAAGACCACCTCGCGGTGGTCTTTTTTTGTCCGCTGTTCTTATTCGCGATCAGTAGTGTCCCAACATTCTTCAGAGGAGAGCGAGCTGATTTAGCTCGATATCCGGATCTGAATTTATTGATGACGGCGTAAGTAGTTGATTTATA
>JAYWFR010000288.1:0-3023 GCA_043778695.1 Polaromonas sp.
GCTCAACGTCAGCTTGCCGCTGTCGTCACGCACCACGCGGTTGATGGCGCTGGCGCGCACCACTGTGCCCCGGTGGATTTGCCAAAAGGTTTGGCACTCAAGCTGCTGCAGCAGCTCTTTGAGTGGCGTGCGTATCAAGAACTCAGCGTTGGCCGTTAGCACGCGAATGTATTTGTCGGCCGCCTCAAAGTACAGCACATCAGCCATCGGCACCATTTGCAGCGTGTTGCCTTGCGTGCCAGCCAGCGTGGCGGAAATCATTTGCAAAGGCTGCGCTGGCGGGGCTGACATGGCAGGGAGCAAAGCACGCAGCTGGGCGACTGTCAGTTCTAGCTGCGCATCAACACTTGCAAGGTTGCCTACTAAGTTGCTTACTAGGTTAGTTGCTATGTTTTTAGTAGCTGCTTGCGCTCTATTTATCTGGGCTAGCTGCACTTTTTGTATGGTTTTTAGCAGTCTGGCAGGCTGCACGGGCTTGAGCAAGTAGTCGATGGCCTGCGCTTCAAACGCGGCCACGGCGTACTGGTCATAGGCGGTGACAAACACCAACGCCGGGAAGGGTTTGCTGCCTGCTTGAAGTGGCCAGGTGTCCAGCAGTTCGGCGGCGGCGTCCAGGCCGTTCATGCCGGGCATTTGAATGTCAAAAAACAGCACGTCAGGCGTAAGGGCCAGCGTTTGCTCGACGGCAGACAGGCCGTCACCGACGGTAGCCACTATTTGCAGCTCAGGCCAGGCACGTGCTAGTTCTGCTTTCAATGCTGCTGCCAGCAGGGGTTCGTCTTCGGCGATCAGGGCTGTTGTCATGGTTTTACGATTTTTGCTGACTCCCTCCCCTTCTGGGGGAGGCATACTTAAAGCTCCCTCCCCTTCCGGGGGAGGCATGCTTAAAGCTCCCTCCCCTTCCGGGGGAGGGTTTGGGTGGGGGCAAGCGCAGAACAGGAGTGGCTAATGTGCGTGCCCCCATCCCTGCCTTCCCCCGGGAGGGGAAGGAGTAAGAAAAGGGGTATTTTCATAAGGAAAAGTGACTCTAGCCCTAGTATATTCAGCGCTAGCAGCTCCTAAAAATATAGTAGCTTGATCACCATAGGCGGCCTGCAAGCGCTCGCGCACCTGGGCCAACCCAAAGCCAGACCCATCTTTTAGGCCCACGCCACTGTCAATCACGTCCAGCACCATATTGTCACCTTCACGTCGTGCGCTGACGGCAACGCTGCCGCCTTCAATCTTTGGCTCCAGCCCGTGTTTGATGGCGTTTTCAACCAGGGGTTGCAGCAGCAGCGTTGGCACTGAATGGGTGGCTAGCTCAGGCGGCAAGTCAAGGGTGTAAGTCAGGCGTGGCCCCATGCGCACCTGCATCAGCGCCAAGTAGTCGTGCAGCCGGTCAAACTCATTTTGCAGGCTGTGGCTGGTAGCGCGTGATGCGCTCAAGGTGGCGCGCAGGTAGTCGATCAGGCTGTCGAGCATCGTGGTGGCGCGCCCCGGGTCAGTGGCTATTAGCGCCCGCAAGTTGGCCAGCGTGTTGAAGAGCATGTGCGGCTCTAGCTGACTTTGCAATAGTTTGAGCTGCGCTTCAGTTGCCAGTTGGCGCGAAGTAGCCAGTTCGCGCTGCAGGTAATTGCTTTTGCCAGTTGCGTAAAAAAAGTAGCTGATGCCCACGCCAACGCTGACTGAGAACAAGAACAAATGCAGAAAAAACCTAGGCTGGTTGAGCAGCAGCTCAAACGTTGAACGACCCGTGTAAGCGTCACCCGCCAGCGTGCCCGCCACATAACCCACGGACACGCCGATAAGAATAACCGCCACCCCGCGCCAGCCACGCGGAAAGCCAAACGGCGACTTGACGTCAATAAAGAACCGCGAGAAATCAATGACCAGCCAAGAGCTGAGGCCGGTTGCCATTGAATAAGCCAATTGCACGTCAAAGTGCTGGCCTGGTTTGGCCAGCCACAGCACCACCGCAATCAAGGTGCAAAAACCCATTACCTTAATGGCATGCTGGACTAGGCTGGGCGCACTGGCGCGGATGTTTTGCAATGCAGATCGGTTCACGTCCAGTACGAAGGTGTCGCTTGGTTGAGACATGGGCTTATTGTGCAGGCTCAAGCTTGGCATTGAGAACTGCCGCCCTGTTTTTGCACAAACCGTTTAGGTCGGCACGGTTCAACAACGATGAGTTGAAGCTTGCCATGATCAGCTGCCTTGCGGCGCGGTGTTGCCGCTAGCCCTGCTTGACGCCAATCGCCACAACCGCGCTGCGCGCCCTGCGAACACGCCGCTAAAGCCGCCATACAGCGCGGCTACGCTTTGGCTAAACAGCGCATCACGCGCCAACTCTGGGTGCATGGCCAGCGTTACGCCCACCGCGTATTTGGTGATGAAAATACCCACCATCAACACCAGTGGTGTCCAGCTGCCCGGCAACTGAAATTGCTGTGTCCACGAGTTGTAGTGGGTTGCCTGCGGCAAGCTGAGCTGCATCACAATTGCCGCCGTGACAGCTGCTACCGCGCCCCAAGCCAGCAGCGCATGGCTGCCAGCGCCAAACGCTGAAAACACACCCGCCAGCGACAAGCCCACCATGACCAGCGGCAGCACCGTGGCGCGCCGCAGGCTAACGCTACGCGGCATTGACTGCTTAAGACCCACCCACAGCAGCAAACCCAAGATGGCCCAGACCCATACAGGGGTGTGGGTGATGATTTGATTGAACATAAAAACTCCTTGTGTTGATGATTAAAAAACTGCTGTTAAACCAGCGCTAACCATTGGTGCCACACCAAATTGCCCAAGTAGCGATTCGGCAGCAGCGTAAAGCCGCCCGCGACCAGGCAGGCGCTGATGTAAAGCTTTTGCATCGCCTGGCGGTGACCGGTGATGTTGCCTTGAGCCAGGCGCTGAAAAGCACGAAACAAAAAGTAGAAAGTGACCGGCACAAAAACATGGATGGGCGTGTAGCCCGCAATGTTCGGCAAGGCGTGGTCACGGATAAAAATCGCTGAAACAGCGGTGGCGAGCATCAAAGT
>JAYWFR010000289.1:0-7199 GCA_043778695.1 Polaromonas sp.
CGAAGTGGCCAAGCGCCTGCAGCTGGCCGTGCGCGCCACCGACGTGGTGGCGCGATTTGGCGGCGATGAATTTGTGGTGCTGCTGGACACCGAGGTGCGCGGCGACACGCCACCGCGCGTCTGCCAGCGAATTTTTGACCAGCTGCTAGCCCCCTGCATTTTTACGCAGGGCCAGGCGAGCATCGGTGCCTCCATCGGGGTCGCCCAGCATCCGCCCCTGCCCAACCACGCAGCCGACCTGATCAAGCGCGCCGACGCGGCCATGTACCTGGCCAAACAGGCCGGCAAGGGCTGCGTGCGGCATGCCGGTGGCTAGACCCGAATTTAGGTGAGCAAATAAGCCTGTAGCCCTCGTCCTATATGCATAGTTAGATACTAATTTTGTAGCAGACTGGCGTTGGACGAATCACTGCCTTGCCATGCGCACGTTGCGCGGCAGCGCAGCGGGGTAGCTTGTGCGAAACGGGTTGATGTCCAGCCCGCCACGGCGCGTGTAGCGCGCGTACACGGCCAGCTTCATCGGTTTGCAGCGGGTCCAGATATCCATGAAAATTCGCTCGACGCACTGCTCATGAAACTCATTGTGGTTGCGAAAGCTCACCAGGTATTGCAACAGACCTTCCTGGTTGATTTGCGGGCCTGAATAGCTGATTTGCACACTGCCCCAGTCGGGCTGCCCGGTCACCAAGCAATTGCTTTTGAGCAAATTGCTGGTCAGCGTTTCAGTCACCGGTGGCTGGTCAAACTCGGCAAACAGCAGCTCTGGTGCCGGCGTGTAGTGAATGCATTCCACGTCCAGCCGGTCCAGATTCATGCCGTCCATTTCATGAATCGGCTCGCGGTCAAACAGCTCAGGGCCGATGGTCTTGATGCCGATACCGCAGCCTGCTGCAGCACCGACGTCTGCGCGAATCCGCTCACGCACATCGCGTGCGTCGGCAAACCGACTGTTGGTAAAGCTGTTCAGGTACAGCTTGAAGGACTTGCTTTCAACCATGCACGGCGACTCGCAGGGCACGGTGATGTGCGCCAACGCCACTTGCGGCTTGCCGCGCAAATTAAGCCAGCTCAGCTCGTACACCGTCCACATGTCAGCACCGAAGAACGGCATATCTTGCGACACACCGAGTTTTAAGCGTTGTTCTGCACGGGCAAGGGGAAACAGCAGCGATGCGTCGTACTGGTCAGCGTAGGGGGCGGGTTTGCCCAGCAGGGATTGTTCAGGGCTGTTCATATTGGTCTGTATTTTCCCACGTCGCCACCCACCCGCGCTAGTCAGCGCTTATTAGGGCGTGGTGGTCGCTAAAAGATGCGGCACCAAGTGCGTCAGCAGATGCTCGACCACGCCGGGGGGCAAATCATGGCCCATACCGTCAATGCCGACCAGGCGCGCATCTGCAACACGCTGGGCCGTGTCTTGCCCGCAAGCAAACGGCACCAAAGGGTCCGCTTTACCGTGCAGCACCAACGTTGGCACCTTGAGCTTTGACAGCTCAGCCGCGCGCGCGCCATCAGCAACGATCGCTACCATTTGCCGCGCCAAGCCTGCCGGGTTAAAACTACGGTCGTAGGACAGCGTCACGCGCTCGCGCAAAAAGGCTTCGTCCATTGGGAACCCTGGGCTGCCAATGGCTTGGAACAACTTGACAGAATGGTCGATAGCCGCCTGTTTGCCCTTACCAGTTGGGCGGCTGAGCATTTGGCGGGCCACAGCCGGCGTGGCAGCAGGCAGGCCGCGCGCGCCGCTGGAGCTCATGATGCTGGTTAAGCTGAGAGTGCGCTGTGGCGCATGCATAGCCGCCCGCTGCGCTACCATTCCGCCCATGCTGACGCCAACGATGTGCGCTTTGGCAATCCCCAGCGCATCCAACACGCCCAGCGCGTCCAGCGCCATGTCATGCAATCTGTACGGCGGTTTGATGGGCAGGCCCAGCTTGTATTTAAGGCCCTGCCACAGCAGATTGGGCGAGCCCAAAGTGTCAAACTTTTGACTCAAACCGATGTCTCGGTTGTCAAATCGAATCACGCGAAAACCGGCGTTGACCAGCCCACGGACAAAGCCGGGCGGCCAAGCAATCAATTGCATACCCAGCCCCATGACGAGCAGCACCACCGGTAAATTGGGCGCGTTTGGGGCGGAGTCCTCGACTTCGATTTGAATGTTATTTGCTCTTATTTGCATAGCTGCTAGCGCCCGTTTAGACTGCCTTACAACGGGTTTTTTCCTTAAAATTAATAAAACTACTGGCTTTTCAAAAGTAAAACTACTCGTCGGCCCCCCAACTACCACCCAGGGATTGAATCAATGCGGCGGCGGTGGTCTGGCGGTCCGCTGTGCTTTGCACCAGCGCACGCCGGGCGTTCAAGGCGGTGGTTTGTGCGGTGATGACCTCGGTGTAACTGACTTGCCCACTGCGGTAGCGGTTCAGCACCTGCTGCTCAACTTGATCGGAAGCGCTCGATGCCTGAGCGCGCAGTCCCTGCTGGGTTTGCAGCGCACGGCTGCTCGCCAACTGGTCTTCAACGTTTTGAAAGGCGCTGAGCACGACCTGGCGGTAGCGGGCCACAGTTTGGTCATAGGCCGCACGTGCGCCGTCAGACCGTGCATCCAGCGCACCGCCCTTGAACAGCACTTGCGCGGCAGACAGGCCGAACGACCACAAGCCCGCCGGAGCCGTGAACAACTCAGCCACTCGGCTAGCGGTCGTGCCCCCAGATGCACTTAGGCTAAAGCTGGGGTAATAGGCCGCTTGCGCCACACCGATTTGCGCATTGGCGTTTGCCACGCGGCGTTCAGCGGCAGCAATGTCAGGCCTGCGCTGCAGCAGCGTTGACGGCACGCCAACGGGCACGTCGGGCACAGAAGGCTTCCAGTCAGGCAGGGCCACCAACGTGAAGTTGCCGGGGGCAAGGCCTACCAGCACAGCAATGGCGTGCTCTAGCTGGGCACGGGTGCGCTGAAGGCCCGCTTCATCGGCCCTGGCATTGGCCAGCTGAGTTTGCGCTTGCAAGACATCGGTCTTGGCAACAATGCCCGCAGCGTAGCGGTTTTGTGTGATGTCTAGCGCGCGTGTGTAGCCTGCCAGCGTGCTGGCGAGCAATACTTTTTGCGCGTCTTGCTGGCGCAGCGACAAGTAATTGACCGCCAGCTCGCCCTGCGCTGACAGCCTGGCGGTGGCCAAGTCAGCCGCACTGGCGGCGGCTACCGCTGCTGCACCGTTGGCGATGTTTTGCAAGCGGCCCCAAACGTCTGGCTCCCACGACGCGCCCAGGCTGGCCTGGTAGTTACTGCCCGTGCGACCACCAAGGCCTGTTGCGCCCCCGCCGTTGGCTGCTCGACTGGCACCGCCGCCCAACGTCACCGCCGGGAACAACCCAGCGCGTTGCTCCGCCGCCACCGCTCTCGCTTGGGCATATGCGGCTACCGCTGCGGCGACGTTCTGGTTAGACACGTCCACCCTCGCCGCCAGGTCGTTGAGCACCGGGTCATTGAAAAGTTGCCACCACGGTCCGCGCTCCAGTGCGTCAGCTGGTGCGGCGGTGACCCAATCACTGGCCTGTTTGTAGACGCTGGCGACCGGTGCGTTGGGGCGCTGGTAAGCGGGGCCAACAGCACATCCCGCAACAATCAACGTCATCGCAACAGAAAAGAAAAGTTTGAAAGCATTCATGAGCATTTTCAATATTTTAGGAAGTTACCCGCGCCAAACTTGGCTCATGCGCCCCGCGCCTGCGCAGCTTGTCCAGCAGCACATACACCACTGGCGTGGTCAACAATGTCAGCAACTGGCTAGCGACCAGGCCGCCAATGATGGCAATACCAAGCGGGCGGCGCAGTTCGGCACCTTCACCAAAACCAATGGCCAACGGCAGTGCACCCAGTATGGCGGCCAGCGTCGTCATCAGTATGGGGCGAAAGCGCAGCAAGCAAGCCTCGCGTACCGCCTCAAGCGCCGTTAAACCCCGCGAGCGCTCCGCGTCAATGGCAAAGTCGATGATCAAAATCGCATTTTTCTTGACGATGCCAATCAACAAGAAAACACCAATCAATGCAATGATAGAAAAATCAAGTTTGAAAATCATCAACGCCAGCACCGCACCCACACCCGCTGACGGCAGCGTTGACAGCACGGTTATAGGGTGCACCAGGCTTTCGTACAAGATGCCCAGCACGATGTAGATGACCAACAGCGCCGCCAAAATGAGTAGCGGCTGTTGCCCCTGGGATTCTTGTGCGACTCTAGCTGTGCCTTCAAAGCTGCCGCGCACACTGTTGGGCAGGCCAATTTCAGCCTCGGCCTGCTTGACGGCTGCTTGGCCTTGCTGCAAGGTGGCACCCTCGGCCAGGTTGTACGACACGGTGGTGGCCAACTCACCATCCTGGTGGTTGACGCTTGATGCTTTGGGGCTTTCAGAAAACCTGGCAATCGCCGACAGCGGCACCATGGTGCTGCTTGAGCTCAACGCCTGGCCGGTGGACTGGTCACGTAGCGCGGGGTTCACCAAGCTGGCCACGTTGGCCACGCCCACGCCGGCAGCGCGAGCGGCAATGTAAATATCTTTGAGTGCGTCGGGGTTTTGCCTAAAACGCGGGGCCACTTCCATGATGACTTTGTACTGGTTGATGTCGCTGTAAACGGTGGCAACTTGCCGCTGGCCAAAGCCGTTGTACAGCGCGTTGTCAATGTCTCGCGATGTCACGCCCAAACGCGACGCGCTGTCTTTGTCGACCGTTACCATCGTTTCCACACCGTTTTCTTGCTGGTCGGTGTCTACGTCCGTCAGTGCCTCTTGGCTCTTCATTTGGTCGGCCAAGCGCACTGCCCATTTGCGCAGATCAGCAATGTTGTCGCTTTTTAGGGTGTACTGGTAAGTCGAGTTACTGCTACGCCCACCGCCACGCAAATCTTGCACCGTGCCTAAAAACAAACTGATGCCGGTGACCCGCGCAAGTTGCGGCCGCAGCCTTGCAATCACCGCTTGGCCACCGACTGCATCAGGGCGCTGCGCTAACGGCTTCAGATTGACAAACATAAAGCCGCCACCCGCGCTACCGCCGCCAGTAAAACCAACAACGGTGTCAACCGCCGGGTCAGCCCGAATGATGTCGACCAGCTCTTTGAGCTTGCCTTGGAGCGCCTGAAATGAAATGCTGCGGTCAGCCCGGACGCCGCCATTGATTTGCCCGCTGTCTTGCTGGGGGAAAAAGCCTTTGGGGATTTTCACGAATAGGTAAACATTCATGCCCACCACGGCTACCAAAGTCAGCATGACCAGCCAGCGCATGTGCAGCGCCCAGTCCAAACTGATTTCATAACTGCGCAGTACAAGCTTGAAGCTGTTGTCAAACCAGCGCGACACCAAGCCTGGCTTGTTTTGACCGTGCGGCTTGAGTAACCAGGCACACATCATCGGCGTGGTGGTCAAAGAGATCACGAGTGAGATCATCACAGCGACTGACAGCGTCACCGCAAATTCTCGAAACAAGCGCCCCACCTGCCCGCCCATGAACAGCAACGGGATAAACACCGCCACCAACGACAAGCTGATCGACAAAACTGTAAAACCGACTTCGCGCGCGCCCAGCAGGGCGGCCTTGAAGCGATCCATGCCTGCTTCAATGTGGCGACTGGTGTTTTCCAGCACCACGATGGCATCGTCGACCACAAAACCGGTGGCAACTGTCAGCGCCATCAGGCTCAAGTTGTTCAGACTAAAGCCCAGTAAGTACATGGCGCTGAGCGTGCCCAGCAGCGACACAATGGTGGCCACCGCAGGGATCAGCGTAGCCCGCACGCTGCGCAAAAAGGCACTGACGACCAGCACCACCAGCACGATGGAAATCAGCAGCGTGATTTCAATCTCACGCAGAGACGAGCGGATCGAGTTGGTACTGTCAGACGCGACCGACAACTTCACATCGAGCGGCAACTGCGCTTGCAGCTCGGGCAGCAGCGCGCGTATGCCGTCGACGGTGGCAATCACGTTTGCATCGGGCTGGCGGCGTATCAGCACAATCACGGCCGCATCGCCGTTAAAAAGCCCAATCGTGTTGGTGTTTTCAGTGCCGTCACGCACCTCAGCCACGTCTTGCAGCCGCACCGCCGCGCCGTTGCGCCATGCCACCACCAGGCCTTGGTAGTCAGCCGCTTTTCGCCCGCCTGTGGCGGTATTACCTACTGCGTAGATTTGCAGGCGCTGGCCTTTACTGCCAGTTTTGCCCTCGCTGTTGTCTTCAATCGCACCCTTGGGCCGATTGGCGTTAGATGCCTGCAATGCAGCGCGCACGTCTTCCATGCTGATGCCATAGCGGTTCAGTGCAAATGGGTTTAGCTCAACCCGCACCGCAGGTAATGAGCCGCCGCCCAGTTCTACATCCCCTACACCCGGTACTTGCGCAATTTTTTGCTGCAACAGCGTCGACACATCGTCATAAATTTGTCCCGGCGCACGCACCTTTGACGTCAGCGCCAAAATCATGACCGGTGCAGCAGCCGGGTTGGCTTTGCGATACGTTGGGTTGCTGCGCAGCGCGGCAGGCAAGTCAACCCGGCTGGCGTTGATAGCGCCTTGCACTTCACGCGCGGCCGCATCGATTTTGCGGTTCAAGTCAAACTGCAAATTGATACGGGTTTGGCCGTTGCTGCTCGACGACGTCATCTCATTGACACCCGAGATCACGCCGAGTCTTCTTTCAAGTGGCGTAGCAACACTCGATGCCATGGTGTCCGGGCTGGCCCCGGGGATGGCTGCGCTGATGGTGATGACGGGGAAGTCGACCTGCGGCAGAGGTGAAACCGGCAAATTGAGGAACGCGCCTATGCCCGAGAGTGCAAGGCCTACTGTTAATAGGACTGTGGCTACTGGACGGCGCACAAAGGGTTCCGAGAGGTTCATTTATTGGCCTCTTGTTGCCAGTACGCTTCTTCTTGGACCTGTTCTTTGGCGAAGAGTGCCGGGGGTTGCCCGGCAAACCAAGTGAAGGCGAAATCACTATCAATTAAGAAGCTACTCGCGTATGTATTCATTGGGCCAGAGTCATAAAACATAGTTAAAGACTAGCCTTTACGACCAAACTTTCGCCCCAACCGATCGAACCCCAAATAAATAACCGGCGTAGTAAAAAGAGTAAGCACCTGACTAACAACAAGCCCCCCAAAAATAGCCAACCCGAGCGGCCTGCGCAGCTCAGAGCCTTC
>JAYWFR010000290.1:0-17404 GCA_043778695.1 Polaromonas sp.
ATTCCCACTCAATCGTCGCAGGCGGCTTGCTGCTCACGTCATACGTTACCCGGTTGATGCCGCGCACTTCATTGATGATGCGACTGGACACTTTTTTGAGCAGCGCGTAAGGCAGCTCGGCCCAGTCGGCTGTCATGAAGTCGCTGGTTTGTACGGCGCGCAGGGCGACCACGTAGTCATAGGTGCGGCCGTCGCCCATCACGCCTACTGACTTGACGGGCAGGAAAACGGTGAAGGCTTGGCTGGTGGCTTCGTACCAGTTTTTTGGAGTTTTGGGGTTTATGGGAGCGGGGATGCCCTCACCCCTGCCCTCTCCCGGAAGGAGAGGGAGTGAAGCCGGGGAGGCGTACGGAAATGCTCGCAGCTCTTCAATAAAGATCGCATCGGCTTGGCGCAGCAGGTCAGCAAATTCTTTTTTGACTTCACCCAAAATGCGCACACCCAAACCAGGGCCGGGGAACGGGTGGCGGTAGACCATATCGTGGGGTAGGCCTAGCGCTACGCCTAGTTCGCGGACTTCATCTTTGAAGAGTTCGCGCAGTGGCTCCAGCAATTTCAAGCCCAGTTGCTCGGGCAAACCACCGACGTTGTGGTGGCTTTTGATGACCACCGCTTTTTTGTTTTTGCCGCCGCCGGACTCGATGACGTCTGGGTAAATGGTGCCTTGGGCTAGCCACGCCGCGCCTTTGACGGTGCGGCATCCAGATTCAACATTGACTTTCGCTCCGTTTTTAGTAGCTGCTTGCGCCTGTATTTGTTCGGCTTGAGCCTTAAATACCTCTACAAACTCGCGTCCAATGATCTTACGCTTGGCTTCGGGCTCGCTCACGCCTTTCAGGTGACCGAGGAATTGCGCTTCAGCATCGACACGAACGACTTTGGCATGCAGCTTGCCGACAAACATGTCCATCACCATGTCGCCTTCGTTTAACCGCAGCAAGCCGTGGTCAACAAATACGCAGGTTAATTGGTCGCCAATCGCGCGGTGAATCAGCGCTGCAGCGACTGATGAATCCACCCCGCCTGACAGGCCCAAAATGACTTCTTCGTCGCCTACTTGCTGGCGAATTTTTTCAACCGCTTCTTCAATGTAGTCGCCCATGATCCAGCCTGGCCGGGTGCCGCAAATATCCAAAACAAAGCGGTTCAACATCGCCTGGCCCTGCGTGGTGTGCGTAACTTCAGGGTGAAACTGCACCGCGTAAATCTTGCGAGCCTCGTCGGCCATGCCCGCAATGGCGCAGCTGCTGGTCGATGCCATCAATTTAAAGCCGGGCGGCATGGCGGTGACGTTGTCGCCGTGGCTCATCCACACGTTCATCATGCCGTGACCGTCTGCGGTGGTGAAGTCGGCAATGCCGTCGAGCAGCTTGGTGTGGCCGTGGGCACGCAGCTCGGCGTGGCCAAACTCACGCTTGTGGCCACCCTCAACTGTGCCGCCCAGCGCTTCGGCAATCGCGTACATGCCAAAGCAAATGCCGAGTATGGGGATGCCCAAGTCAAACACCGCAGCAGGTGCGCGCAGTGTGTCGTCTTCCCACAAGCTGGCGTGGCTGCCCGACAAAATCACGCCTTTGAGGTTGCCGTCGTTGGCATATTCACGTACCCAGTCATCAGTCACGTCGCATGGGTGGACTTCACAAAAAACATGCGCTTCGCGTACGCGGCGGGCGATGAGCTGGGTGACTTGACTTCCGAAGTCGAGGATGAGGATTTTCTGGTGATGCATGAGGGTCATTAGGCTCAGGTCAATGGGTCGCGTTGAGTCAAAAACTCAATGGGTTTAAGAATACGAAACGGAAGGTTTGGCGTAGAAGCCAAGACCAGAAGGTCTTGATCACCGCTGACCAAGCAGTCGACTTTTGCTGATTGTGCCAAGTCAAGAAAAATTTGATCGCGCTTATCTCGGCAAACAGGGATTCGATTGCTGTTGTTTACAGTGAGATTGACCTTATGAAATTGAGTATCTGGAAGATACAAGGCCAAGACTCGGGCAATGTCTGCTTCGCTAAGCTTGAATTTTTCGTAAGCCAATACGCGCAGCAATTCTGCTCTTGTCTCTTTAGAAATAACAGGTACGACACGACCAGCCTGCCAAGCCAGTCGCAGTGGCTTCAACACACCACTTCCAAAAAGGGTTGCGGAAATCACCACATTAGTGTCGAGAACAACTTTCAGAACAGCTGGTTTTCGCGCCATCACGCGCCATCGGTTGCAGGATTAGCGCGAGCCCATTTAACTGCATCGGCAATGTCAGCTTCTGTGATTCCCAGCTTTTCTATCTTGCTCCATATCGCTTCCATACCATCGCTATTTTTTTGCACCCGCACAGGTGTCAGCATGATGCAGTCATTAACCGCCTCAACCTCGTAGTATTCACTGGGCGGCAGCTTGGAGATCACGGCCTTGGGCAGCGTGATCTGATTTTTAGACGTCATTTTTGCTAGCATGATGATTTCCTTTAAGTAAGAATTCCTTACTTTACTCCAAAAGAGATCATTCCGCCCGATAGTTCGGCGCTTCCTTCGTGATCTGCACATCATGCACATGGCTCTCGCGTATGCCCGCTGACGTGATTTCAACAAACTCGGCCTTGCTCTGCATTTCGTCAATCGTGGCGCAGCCGCAGTACCCCATGCTGGCCCGCAGGCCGCCTGCCATCTGGAAGACGATGGACACCATCGTGCCTTTGTACGGCACGCGTCCTTCGATACCTTCAGGCACCAGCTTATCGGCATTCGGGTTGCCTGTGCTGGACTCTTGAAAATAACGGTCGGCACTGCCCTGCTGCATCGCGCCGATGCTGCCCATGCCGCGGTAGCTTTTGTAGCTGCGGCCCTGGTACAAAATGACTTCACCGGGCGCTTCTTCAGTGCCTGCAAACATGCCGCCCATCATGACCGTGCTTGCGCCTGCGGCTATCGCTTTGGCAATGTCGCCTGAATAGCGAATGCCGCCGTCGCCAATCAAAGGCACGCCGGTGCCGCGCAGGGCTGTGGCCACGCTGTCAATGGCCATGATTTGCGGCACACCCACGCCCGCCACGATGCGGGTGGTGCAAATGCTGCCGGGGCCAATGCCAACTTTGACGCCGTCCGCTCCCGCATCCACCAGCGCCAGCGCCGCTGCGCCGGTGGCGATGTTGCCGCCAATGACCTCGATGTGCGGATAGTGCTGTTTCACCCAGCGCACGCGGTCAATCACGCCTTTGCTGTGGCCGTGGGCGGTGTCGACCACAATGGCGTCAACGCCAGCTTTGACCAGCGCTTCGACCCGCTCTTCAGTGCCCTCGCCCACGCCAACTGCCGCGCCTACGCGCAAGCGGCCTGACGAGTCACGCGCTGCATTGGGGAAGTTGGTTTGCTTGGTAATGTCTTTGACGGTGATCAAGCCTTTGAGCTCAAAGTCGTCGTTGATGACCAGCAGGCGCTCTAGCTTGTATTTGTTCAGCAGTGCTTTCGCTTCAAGTGCTGACGTGCCTTCTTTGACGGTGATCAGCTTTTCACGCGGCGTCATGATCTGGTGGGCTTTAACGTCATAACGGGTTTCAAAGCGCAAATCGCGGCTGGTCACTATGCCGACGACTTTGCCGCCGTCGCATACCGGAAAGCCTGAAATACCGAGCTGTTCTGACAATTCAAGAATCTGCAACACCGTGTGCTCAGGCGTGATCACCACCGGGTCGCGTACCACGCCGGACTCGTAGCGCTTGACCTTGGCAACCTGCGCTGCCTGCTGCTGGGGTGTGAGGTTTTTATGCACGATGCCGATGCCGCCTTCTTGGGCTATGGCAATGGCTAATCGGGCTTCGGTTACGGTGTCCATCGCGGCGGACACGAGTGGCAAATTAAGCCGAATATTGCGTGAAAACTGGGTGGAAAGATTGGCGTCCTTGGGAAGGACTTGGGAGTACGCTGGCACCAACAATACGTCGTCGAAGGTGAGCGCTTTGCCGAGTAGGCGCATGAGCTAGCTCCAAATTCCTAATTCTACCCGTGGGTTGCTGGTTGTTACTTAGAGCGACGCAACAAATCGTCACACATTCAGGCGGCTGGGGATTTCAAATTGCGGTGAGCGCTCTACAAATTTAGCTGGTGCGGCGATACACTCGCAAAATGCAATTTAAACCTACCGTAAAAAACTTGGCTTTAACCGTTTTTCTGGGTGTCGTCGCGCACTCAGCGATGGCACAGTGGCAGTGGACGGACAAAGACGGGCGCAAAGTGTTCAGCGACCGCTCCCCGCCCGCCGAGATTGCTGAAAAAGACATTTTAAAAAGGCCCACCGGCGCGACGAGAGCAGCCGCTGCCGCATCAGCGACCAGCGCAATAGTTGAGGGTAAAACAACAATGACCGCAGCAAGCACAGCGCCAAAAGCCAGCGCACCCAAGCTGTCAGGTAAGGACGCTGAACTGGAAGCCAAAAAGAAAAAGGCTGAAGACGACGAAGCAGCAAAAAAGAAAGTTGAAGAGGAGAAAAACGCGAAAGCCAAAGCTGACAACTGCGAACGTGGCAAGTCCGGTTTGGCCACACTCCAATCAGGCATACGCATGGCCTCAGTCAATGCCAAAGGCGAGCGCGAGGTGTTTGATGATGCCAAGCGCGCGGCAGAGGTCAAGCGGGCGCAAGAAGTCGTTGATTCAAGCTGCAAATAACGGTCAGCCGCCATAGCCAGCTTTTGCTCCCACCCTTTTTGTTGAGAACAAACCGGCGCTCTTAGCACCCTGGGCGCTAAAGCGCTCTCGGCGAGCCATTTTTGGGTCAACTCTTAGCGTCCTGTAAATCTCAATTCGATCTTGATCTTTAAGCACATGCTGTACACCGCAGCGTTTGCCCCAAATACCGAGCTTCAAAGCGCCCGTACCCAAGCCAATAAATTCTTCAAAAGCGCCGGACAGTGCAACGGCTTGCTTGACGTTGGTACCCTCAGTGACTCCCAACTTCCACTGGCGTGTCTGACGCGGTGCGGGGCTGTAGACAACGGTGATGTGAATCACAGCGTGGCTCGAACCGGATCGTAGACGCTGCAAGCGCGCTTGACGAACGCGTCGACCAAACTTCCCGCAACTTTGTCAAATACAGGCCCAACCAGCGCGGCCAGCGCTGCGTTGTCAAAGTCATAGTTCAAGACAAACTCGACCTTGCAGGCACGTTCGCCATTTTTACCAACCGGGGTAAATTCCCAGCTGCCGTCAAGCTTTGAAAAAGGTCCGTCGACAAGTTTTAGGCTGACTTTGCGGCCTTCGACATGGGTGTTTTGGGTGGTAAAGCTTTGCTTTAAACCGGCCATGGACAAACCCACTTTTGCAGTCATGCCGTGCGGGTCTTGGGCCAGCACGGCTGACTGGTCACACCACGGCAAGAACTGCGGGTAGCTTGCAATGTCTGTCACCAAGGCAAACATTTCAGCAGCGCTGTACCAGATTAAAACAGACTTGTTAACGGTTTTCATACAATGACGGGTTGCACACGATTGTATTGGTCGGTGGCAACCCAAACTAATGCCATGGCAACCAAAGACCTTCCCAAATCCTCTCAATCTAAAAAATCTGACGCCGTTTCGTCAGGCAAGTCAAAAGACAACCGCCCGGTCAAAGTGTCTCGCAAAACGGCGGCTGCAGCAACCCGCATTGCTGACAATAAAAAGGCAATGTTTAACTACCACATTGAAGAGCGCTTTGAAGCCGGAATGGTGCTGGAAGGCTGGGAGGTCAAGTCGGTGCGCGAAGGCAAAGTACAGTTGACTGATGGCTATGTGGTGATACGTAACGCTGAAATGTTCATCATTGGCTGCCAGATCAACCCGCTCGGCACCGCGTCGACCCACATCAGCCCCGACAAGGTGCGAACCAAAAAGCTGTTGATGCACAAGGCGGAAATCAAACGCTTGATGGGCAAGGTTGAGCAAAAGGGATTCACATTGGTGCCGCTGAACATGCACTGGAAGGCTGGCCGGGTGAAGTGCGAGATTGGTCTGGCCAAAGGCAAAGGCGAGCACGACAAGCGCGACACCATCAAGGACCGGGAAGGCAAGCGGGAAGTTGAGCGCGCAATGAAGTCGCGCAATCGTTAGCCCCCACGTTCGCTCGCTTCGCGATACTCTCTGCCCCGAGGGGGCCGCTACGCCTGCAGCCCGGCAAAGCCGGTTCTGCGGCCCCTGCTTGAAAAGAAAAGATCCTCTCCAACTACTTTTAGCTCAAACTACGCAGCGGATGCGCGCCCGCCGCCCAAGGGCTGACAAAAAACGCGTCAGCCATGCCGGGCTTGACGTCTTCAATCCGCGCTGGCATCCACTTGGGCAAGTAGTCTTTATCAACCGCTAGCGCGCGTATGCCTTCAACCGTCTCGCCGGCCGCACCGAGCCGCAGATTGAAGCATTGGTAAACCATGTCGCGCTCCATGCGCAGGTCGTCAGCCAAGCTCATACCTCGCGCTTTGCGGATCTGCTGAAGCGTGACGTGCAGCATCAGCGGGGAGCGTTTACGCAGCACGGCGGCGGTCTTTTTAGCCCAGGCATCGCCCTTGGCCTTTTCCAGGCTGTCAACGATATGTTTGACACGTGAAAGGCTAAAGTGGGTATCAATTTGGGGTTGTTTTAGGGCTGTAGCCATTGTTTTATGGGCGCTAGCAGCTCCTAAATCAGTAGCAAGCCAATCTTCAAAACTAGCCGCACCCAACTTGTCCCACAGCGCAGGCAAGCTGGCTGCGGCTACTTTGACATCGGCCAAGCCGCAATCAATCGCTTCTTCAGCGCCTATCACGTCCCCTGTCAGCGCCAGGTACTCGCCAACATGGCCGGGGCAGCGGCTGAGAAAGTAGCCACCACCTACGTCGGGGAACAAGCCAATGTTAGTTTCGGGCATGGCCATCTTGGTGTGCTCGGTCACTATGCGTAATCGGGCTCCCTGCGATAGTCCCATGCCGCCACCCATCACGACGCCGTCCATGAAGGCGATATAAGGCTTGGGGTAGTTGTGAATCAGGTGGTTCAGCGCATATTCTTCTGTGAAAAAGTCATCGAGCGCCTTATCGCCAGCCAACGCAGCCGTGTGAAAAAACCGAATGTCACCGCCTGCGCAAAAGCCGCCAAACAGTGCCTCGGGCGTGCCGGGTTTGCCGGCCTTGTTGGTGCCGCGAATGGCTACCAGCGCCACCGTTGGGTCATCTCGCCACTCGGCAAGCGCTGCTGTCAAGCTTCGCACCATGTCAAGACTTAAAGCATTCAGCGCTTTGGGTCTGTTCAAGGTAATCAGGCCGGCATTCCCGCGACGCTCAATTTGCACATCGGCTAGCACATCAAAAAGCATATCTGTCGTCATATTGTTTAAAACTCACACCAAGATATCAGCAGTCAACCCAGCAACGCCCGCTTGACAAGCATAGGTAAAAATTTTGGCCGCATGTTCAAGCGTTGGCATGTCGGAGGGCGTGTACTGCATTCGAAAGTAAGCTCTACCGCGCATGATCATCAAAATAAATGGGGTTTGCGCGCCAGGTCCGGGTTCAGGCCATGTTGTCAGCAGCTCGGCCAATTGCGGGTCCACCCAGGCCAGTGCATGGTCGCGCTTTTCTGCCAGCACGGCATAGCGTTTCCAAAACTCGCTGCCCAAGCTGTCCCAGCCAGCTTCAGGGTACATGGCCAGCCAGCGCATTTCCTCTGGCAAACTGGGGTCCGCCGTGGTTTGCAGCGTGTCGGTGTACATCTCGTAGGCGCGCTTTTCCAGCGCGTCTTTCAGTGGGCGGTTGATGATGAGGATAGACACATCATCGTTGAGCTTGAGCTCTGCCCTGGCCCGCAGTTCTTCGCCGTGAATGTAGTCGCGCGACGCACGCCCGCGCTCAAGCTTCCAGGCTTTGTTGCCGATTTTCCCGGTGAGTGAGAAACCTTTGCCATCATTGACGCCAGCATATGAAAGGCCTTGCACACGCGCCCATTCAGACACAGCATTGGCCGCAGTCGGCACATCAGGACGTGCTGACGGTTGCGGCAGAGCTTTTTTAAAGCGATCAAACATAGGCGATGTTTTTCTTTTAAAGTAACAGTTCAATGTTAGCAAAGGATGAACGCAATGATCAAGATCTACTCATGGCCCACACCGAACGGGCATAAAGTGCACATCATGCTGGAGGAATGCGGTTTTCGCCTTAGCCGTGACTGGGAAGCGATACCCGTCGATATAGGGACTGGCGATCAGTTCAGGCCTGAGTTTTTAGCCATCAGCCCAAACAACAAAATCCCAGCAATGGTTGATCCCCATGGACCGGACAACAAACCAATCGCCCTGTTTGAGTCTGGCGCTATTTTGCTTTACCTGGCGGCTAAAACGGGCAAGTTCTTGCCCAAGTCAGACCGATTGAAATTCCAGACCTTGCAGTGGCTGATGTTTCAAATGGGAGGCGTCGGCCCGATGATCGGGCAAACCCACCATTTCAGGCAGTACGCGCCTGAAAAAATCGACTACGCGATCAACCGCTACACCAACGAAACCAAACGCCTGTACGGCGTGATGGACAAGCAGCTGGCGGGCAGCAAATTTATTGCGTGCAACCAGTACACCGTGGCTGACATCGCTATCTTCCCGTGGCTGCGCAACTGGGCCAACCACGGCATTGCTTGGGCCGACTACCCGCATCTGAAAAAATGGTTTGATTTAATTGCTGCCCGCCCGGCGGTGCAGCGCGGCGTAGCGGTACTGGCGGATTTGCGAAAGCCGATCACCGACGAGAAGGCGCGTGACGTGTTGTTTGGCGGTACGCAATATCAAAAACGCTAGCATCTAAAAATCAGTTTGCTATTAAATAAGTAGCTGCTTGTGCTGATTATGATTGGGCTACCGGCATAAAGTGCTTATAGACTCATCTCTTTTAACTATTTCTCATAGGAAGAATACAGCAGGTAAGCGCCTGACGAAGCTACCAACCGCAGCTTGGCTGACAGCTCAGGCGTCAAAGTCTTGACCTGATCCGGGTTTAATGCAACGAACATTGGCCCCGCTTGCAAGTGCAGCATCAGCTCTGCGTTGCCCGGCAGTGACCTGGCCTGGCCTTGCGAATAAAAGGACGCTGAGTACGGCAGGTCGCCCACAAACATCAGCGATTGCTGATTGTTGCTGCTTGCCTGGTGGGCCCGCACCACGGTTTTGGCTGACTTCCAGCTGTCGGTGGCGTGCTCCCGCAAAAAGAACGCAGCCACTAGCAAGCTCATCACAAGAACGCCAGCACCCACCACTGCGTTAACCCAGCGGGTTCTCGCATCGCCGCTTAGCCACCGCGCCGCTAGCAGCCCCATTGCGGGCAGGCCGGGCAGGACATAAGTCCACAAAATATTGCCGGATAGGGTGAAAAACAAGCAAGGCGCTATCGACCACGCCAGCAGGTAAATAGTGAATTGGCGCGAATAGGTTGCAGATTCAGTTTTTGGCGGCGCTTGAGAGGTTTTACGGCCTATCCAGAGCAGCGGCAGCAGGGCTGGCCACGGCATGCTAGCTGCCACGGCGTAAATCCAAATCACGCCGCGCTGGGTGGCATGGGCCGTGCCGTATTTGTCGCCTGCCCAACCAGTGACTGTAAAACGTTTCCAGTGCTCGCCAATAAAAAAATATTCCCAAAAGCCTGGGGTGCGGATTTCCGCCATGATGTACCACGGCGCGGCAATCGCTAACGTGAGCAAACTGCCTTTGACCCAAGGCAGCCGGTGCCACGACGCTTGGATGTTGCCCGTCAACAAAACCCACAAACCGATAGGTACGCCAGACAACACCACCGCAATCGGCCCCTTGGCCAGCAGGCCAATACCCAGCCCAATGAACAGCAGCCAGACTTCGTTGGGTTTACGTGATGAACCTTCTTCAAAAGCTGCCCAAAAGCCGCGCATTGCCAGCGTGGTGCCAAGTACCAAACCCAGGTCGGTCATAACTGCGGCTGATGCAATTAAATACAGCAAAGTGCCACAAAGCAGAGCCACCGCTAACTGCGCTTGTTGGCCTGCGTCACCGGCAATACGGCGCACCCACTGCCACACCAGCCAGGCCGTCAGCAGTGCCAGTAGCAGGTACGGCAGGCGAGCAGCAAATTCATTCACGCCAAAGAGGTCAATACTGATAGCAGACAGCCAGGTGGTCAGTGGTGGCTTGGCCCAAAACGGCACGCCGTAGTCGTACAGCGGCGTGACCCAATTGCCCAGCTCGGCCATCTTGCGGGCGACTTCACCGTAGCGTGCCTCGGTTGTATCGGTCAGTGGGTAAGTGCCAAGGGTTAACAGCCGCGCTAGCGCGACCAGACCCAACACCCACCACAGCCATGCTGCAGCGGCGTTATTTCTGGCGCTCATGCTTTTGGATCCTGCGGCGGCTGGTACTCGTCGAGTAAATACAAAGGCCTGCGCTTGCTTTCCATGAACAACCTGCCCAAATATTCACCAATGATGCCCATGGCCATCAGCTGTAAACCGCCCAAAATCAAAATCGTCAAAATCAGTGTGGGAAAGCCTTTGACCGAGTCGCCAATCGTGAGTGTTTTGACCAGCAAGAACAAGGCGTAAACAAAGGCAGAAAAGGCCGTTAAAAACCCGGCATAGCTGGCCAGGCGCAATGGCACGACTGAAAACCCAGTGATACCTTCAATCGCAAAATTGAGCAACTTTAAATAGGGCCATTTGGTCTCGCCAGCAGCGCGGGGATGCCTTGCGTATTCAACCACTACCTGCTTGTAGCCGATCCAGGCGAACAAGCCCTTCATGAAGCGGTTGCTCTCGGGCAGTTGGTTGAGTGCATTTACTGCACGGCGGCTAAGCAAGCGAAAATCCCCTACGTTTTCAGGAATGTGCACGTCCGACAACCAGTTGAGAAGCAAGTAAAACCATGCGGCTGAGGCTTTTTTAAACCAGGTTTCCCCTTGGCGGCTTGAGCGCTTCATGTTGACAACATCGGCGCCTTGCTGCCAGACGCGCACCATGTCGCCGATCAATTCCGGCGGGTCTTGCAGGTCAGCGTCAATCAAAATAACGGCATCGCCGCGCACCAGTTTGAGGCCAGCGCTCATGGCAGCTTCTTTGCCGAAATTGCGGCTCAGGTTGGCAACGCCTACGGCCGGATCGCGCGCGGCAAGTTCTTTCAAAATGCGCAGCGTGCCGTCCTTGCTGCCATCGTTGACGTAGACCACTTCCCACTGCTGTGCAAGCTCTGGCAAGGCAGCCATGGCAGCGACCAGACGGGCATGAAAGATCGGCAGCACCTCTTCTTCGTTGTAGGCAGGAACAATCACGCTCAGGGTGCAATGGGGGCGCGCAGGCATGTCTGGAAGCGAAAGCGTCGTTGAATTCATTAGGAAAAAGTCCAGAGTCGATTGAGTCGAAAAGTCAGCCCCATCACCAGCACAGTCGCCAGTGCTTGAGCGGCCAGATAGTGCCATTCCAGCAAGTGCACCCCAAGCCAAACCAGCAGGCCATTCAAACATGCGCCCAGCAGCGCAATCGCCATAAACCGGGGCAAAGCCTGCGTATGTCCGGCGCTACTGCCCGAAAAAGTCATTCGCCTGTTCAGCAAATACGACACGCCCGCGCCGCACAGAGTGCCTACGGCTGCCGACGGTGCGGCAGCTAGGCCCGATGACTCCACCAGAGCGATCAACACAGCGTAATGCACAACGGTGGCAAGCCCGCCTGCGACGATGTACCAAAAAAACTGCATGGCGCTCCGGTTTAGGTTACGCGCAGAGTTTAACAAGGCGCTTTATGGGATACATTGAGTTATGTTTGAAGTTCTGGTGTATGTGTATGAAAATTATTGGCAAGGCGACGCTTGCCCAGAGTTGCCGCTGCTGGGACGCAAATTGACAGCCGTTGGTTTTGAGGCCGAGGACATTGAAGCCGCCTTGATCTGGATGGACGGCTTGAACACTGCTGCGCAAACCACGCAAATTTACCTGCCTGCAACGCATCCCGCTTCGGCTGACATCGTACAAGCGCAGTCACCCGGCAGTATGCGGGGCTACAGCACCGCCGAGCAAGAACACTTGGGCAGCCAAGCCTTGGGTTTTGTGAGTTTTCTTGAATCGTCGGGCGTGCTGCAGCCGCACATGCGAGAAATCGTGATAGACCGGGCCATGGCTGCACCGGGCAGTCCGCTTGACTTGGATGACCTGAAGATCATTGTGTTGATGGTGTATTGGAGTTTTGGCCAAGAACCCGATGCATTGGTGCTGGACGAGCTTTGCGATGACACCGCTCACCGTGTCGGGCATTAGTTGCTATTCCTAATACTCCCAATATTCCCAATATTCCCAATAAAAGCGACAACTGCGTTGCTTCGCTTTGTTTTCTCTTCTATTAAGAACCGGTGTGAAGTCGACTAGTTGAGCAATCGCTCTGGATTGGCTTCCAGCTTAGCCAAAGCATCCCTCGTTGCACGCACGGTCAAGGCTTCTTCCTCGATTGGTAACAGCAAACCAGCTTGCAAATAAGCCGCCAGTCGCCGCGCCTGAATCAAGAAATTACGCCCATCACTTGAAGCAAACAAATGCAGCTGTTTGCGGTCACTGCGCCAGGCAAATTGCACCGAACTGCTGCGCCCGTTGTGATCCAGGCTGAACCATGCACCAAGCTGCAACTCCTGTGCCCAGGCGCGCATGGCTTCACTCGGCTGGCTACCGCCATCGGTCACTACCTCAATATCAGAGGCATCAATGCCAATCATCATCACCAGAGCTTCGGTATCCAGCGGCAGGTCGCCCACGTCTTCATCTGACAGGTAATCTTCAAGATTGGTTAACCGCTTGGCCATAGCATCGATGCGCTCCGCCGAGATCGCGCCGGTCTTGGACATGAAAGCATCAGCCAAGGTGTCGCTGATGATTTTCAGCTGCTGGTCTTGCGCAACGTTATTCATCGCCAGCATGGTCATTCCCAGCCTAAGCAACTGGAGCAATTTGGGCAGGTCTGCGATCACCTTCGCGCGGTCAGCACGGTTAGGCTTGGCGCTGGCCGCCCACACCAGGTTCGACGCTGCCCGTTTGAGCGTGATGGTTTGCTCGTGCTGAGCCCCGTTGCGCATGGCTGCAAGAGCCAGCACCTCAGCCCAAATTTTGAAAAGGAATTCACGAATCTCATCACGCACAGGCATGTCGTTGAGCATTTTGCGCATCTCAATGGTGTATTGAATGGCCATGGTCTCTTTTTGCTCAACCTGCTGCGCGATGCTGACAACGCGCGCATTGCTGACGTTTTCAGACAAAAACTTGGACAAAAACTTTTGAAATTCGTCATAGACCAGCTGGAAAACGCGCCTGCCGGTTTCGGGATATTGTTCAATCACCTGCACGATGCGTTTGATTTCGACTTCCATCGCGCTGCCAGAAACGGCGACATCAAAACCCAGAACACATGAGCCCATGCGGTCAATCAAGCGACGCGCCGGGTGTTCAAGCGTGCCGAAAAACTCCGGCTCGGATATCGCCAACCGCAGCACTGGCATTTGTAATCGAGCAAACCAGACCCTGACGGCAGGCGGAATCCGATCTTCGGCCAATATGGCCTGAAACATCAATGCAACAATCTCGATCGTGGCCTTTTCGGCCGACGTGCTGGCAGCTTTTTTGAGCGTACTGGTTTGCTGCCTGAGCGCAGTTGAAGCTTGAGCCACGTGCTGCTGGCTAAAACCTTGTCCATCTACAGGTTCATACCCAACCAATGTGCTGGTGTGGCCGCTGCTGGCCCCTCCCCCCGCACGCGCCAATGCCTGAGCCAATTGAGGTGATGCATGCGCACCGCGGGTGTCATCAAAGCCTGCCACCTGATTGGTCAGCAAGCGCTTGAGCGTACCCATCACGCCCTGGGCGCGCATGCGGGCTCTTGCGAGCGGGGACGTCGCGGTAAGCATGCGCGTTTCTTCGAACGCAGAGCCGGCGCTGCGCGTGGCTGGAGCGTCCTTGCTACTGCCGCTGACTCCATTGTTGTCGACGCCAGCGGTTTTAGCTGCCCCGCTGCTGCTTGCGCCGCTGCGACCTGAACCAGCGCCACTGCCGCCAGAACCAGCGCCACCACCGCCACCGCCGCCAGAACCACCGCGTGTGCCACCATCATCCGAGTAGTTGCTGCCACTGCGACCAGGCCCCGACGTGTTGCCTTGACTTGAGCTGCTCCTTGGCTGTGCACTGCTGCTTGAATTTGCACGGGCCAATGAGCTGGGTGAATCCTTGCCAGCCAATGGTGCGTTTACAACAGCCGACGGGGTTCGCTTAACCAAAGGTCGCAAGTCGATCTCAACCATCACGCCGTTTTGAACCAAATACTCGTTGGCTGCGTGGTACGAATCAAGCAGGTGTTCCACCATTCGGGTCTGGATCACATCTTGAACCGTTATCCAAGCATCGCGAGACAAACCGGCCTCTGCCCACTGCTCCACCATCAACCGAGCCTGCACTTCCGGGCGAAGGATGTCGCCTGCATCCAGCTCGCTGATCTGTTCCAAGTGTTGCACTCGCAAACGCAGGTCACTGAGCTCCCAGGTCGCCACGTCGAGCAAGCGAAGCGCTAATCGAGAGGCAAGAATTCTGCCTTCCATCACGTCGTTGTCCATCAGCTGAAAGTTGCCGACATCAACGTCGGCCAGGGCTGCGCTTGGTTGAGTAAACTTGGTTTGAACGAATTTCCATGATTTGTTCGTACCGTTCACCCAAGCCTTACCCGCCGTTTGAAAAGCCAGCCAGGCGTCGCGCCTGGCCTGCAATTCGGGCGCACTGCCAGGCTGATCCAGCGCGTGGGAAAGCTTGTCCAAAATCGCCCTCGCCAGCTCAGGCAGTGCAGATGCGACCTGGCTCGCAAAAATATTTCTTGCTTGCGCTGCAAGAGAGTTTGGCTGGTTGCTTAAGTTGGCCACAGTCGGGTTAAAAGATAAATAGGGGCAAAGCAAGCTTACACAGCAGCGCCTGCATTCGGATCGTTGGGGTCATCTTCTTTTTTGGCAGTGACTTTGACCAAATCCTCACGTTTGATGCCCAGCCACATGGCAATGGCGGCGGCGACAAACACCGACGAGTAAATACCAAACAAAATGCCAATAGTGAGCGCCAATGCAAAGTAAAACAAGGTGGGTCCACCAAACAGCAACATCGACAGCACCATCACTTCAGTTGAGCCGTGGGTGATGATGGTGCGGCTGATGGTCGACGTGATTGCGTTGTCGATGATTTCAACGGTGGTCATCTTTCGGTAACGCCTGAAATTCTCACGGATCCGGTCAAAAATCACCACGGATTCATTCACCGAATAGCCAAGTACGGCCAACACGGCTGCCAATACTGAAAGCGAAAACTCCCACTGAAAAAATGCAAAGAATCCGAGAATAATGATCACGTCGTGCAAGTTGGCAACGATGGCCGCCACGGCATACTTCCATTCAAAGCGAAACGCCAGGTAAATCATGATGCCGACCACCACCATGCCAAGCGCCTTCAAGCCGTCTTGCGCCAGTTCTTCGCCGACTGAAGGGCCGACAAACTCGGTGCGCCGCAACTGAACGGCTGGATCTTGCACCTTTAGCGCCACCATGACTTTGTCGCTCTGCTGGGCCGTGCTGACGCCCTTTTGCGCAGGCAGGCGAATCATCACGTCGCGGGATGTGCCAAAGTTTTGCACCTGCACATCGGTAAACCCCAACTTGGCCACTGTGTCCCGGATTTTTTCAACCTCAGCCGGCTGTGTATAGCCAACTTCCATTACCGTGCCGCCGGTAAATTCAACCGACAGGTGCAGACCACGCGAAAACAAAAAGAACACCGCCAGTGCAAAGGTGATGAAGGAGATCGCGTTAAAGATCACCGCATGCCGCATAAACGGGATGTCTTTTTTAATCTTGAAAAATTCCATATAACTTCTCGTATCTTTGCGGTTAGGTGGTCAATTTGCCGCCGTTGCTGGCAGAGTCAGCACGCCAGACGGTGCCGATTGACACGGACTTGAGTTTTTTCTGTCGGCCATACCAAAAATTGACCAAACCGCGCGAGAAAAACACCGCTGAAAACATGCTGGTCAAAATGCCAATGCAGTGGACCACAGCGAAGCCGCGTACTGGCCCTGATCCAAACGCCAGCAAAGCAAAGCCAGCAATCAGCGTTGTGATGTTGGAATCCAAAATCGTCGCCCAAGCGCGCTCGTAGCCGGTGTGAATAGCCGCTTGCGGCGACGCACCGTTTCGCAATTCCTCGCGTATTCGCTCATTGATGAGCACGTTCGAATCAATCGCCATGCCCAGCGCTAACGCCATCGCTGCCATGCCGGGCAGAGTCAGCGTCGCTTGCAACATCGACAAGATTGAGATCAACAGCAGCAAATTGACGGCCAGCGCGATTCCGGAAATCACGCCGAACAGCATGTAATAGATACCCATAAAGATCACGATCACGGCGAATCCGTAGGTCACACTTTGAAAGCCTTTGGCAATATTTTCAGCGCCTAACGTGGGGCCAATCGTGCGCTCCTCAATGATCTCCATCGGTGCTGCCAGCGAGCCTGCCCTGAGCAATAGCGCCAAGTCATTGGCTTCAGACACACTCATCGAGCCCGAAATCTGAAACCGATTGCCAAGCTCGCCCTGAATCACTGGGGCCGTCAGCACCTCGCCCTTGCCCTTTTCAAACAGCAAAATAGCCATGCGTTTTTTCAGGTTCTCACGGCTGGTGTCGCGCATGATGCGCCCGCCCTTGGCATCGACCGTCAGGTCAACTTTGGGCTGCTGGCTTTGCGAGTCGAGTCCTGGCTGGGCATCCGTCAGGCTTTCACCAGTGATGATGACTTGCTTTTTCACGATGACGGGCCGGCCGTCGCGCTCAAGGTAGCGTTCAGTGCCAAACGGCACAGGGCCAGTGTTGGTTTCGGCCGCACGGCCTTCGGCGCTGTCGTCCACCAGGCGCATTTCCAGCGTGGCGGTGCGGCCCAAAATGTCTTTGGCCTTGGCCGTGTCTTGCACACCCGGCAACTGCACCACAATCCGGTCCAGGCCTTGCTGGGCAATCACCGGCTCAGCCACACCCAGCTCGTTGATGCGGTTGTGCAGCGTGACCATGTTTTGCTTGAGAGCCTGGTCTTGAATGCGCCTGGCAGCTTCAGGCCTGATGCGCGCTGTCAGCTTGTAGTCGGTCCCCTCCGGAACGTCGGTGATTTGCAAGTCAGCAAATTGATCCTGAATCAAATTTTTAGCCAGCGTCAACGTTTGGCTGTCCCTGAAACGCACTTCAATCGCTTGCCCATTACGCGTGATGCCTGAGTGACGAATATTTTTCTCGCGCATCATCAGGCGTAAATCACCGGACAGGGACTCGGCTTTTTTCGTCAGCGCCGCCTGCATGTCCACTTGCAGCATGAAGTGAACACCACCGCGCAAATCAAGCCCCAAGTACATGGGGGCTGCGT
>JAYWFR010000291.1:0-17386 GCA_043778695.1 Polaromonas sp.
ATGTCGACCATGCCTACACTTGTGCGCAACATTCCTTTTAAAGTTGAAAGCGACTTTGAATACTTGGGGCTCATCAACGAAGTGCCAATGACATTGATCGCCAAACCCAGCATGGCCGCGAATAACTACAAAGAGTTGGGCGCCTGGATCAACGACAACAAAGCCAAAGTCAACTTGGGCAACGCAGGCATTGGCTCAGCATCACATCTGTGCGGGCTGCTGTTCCAAAACGCGATCAAAGTCGACATGACCACCGTGCCATACAAGGGTACAGCGCCGGCGATGACGGACTTGATTGGCGGACAAATCGATTTGATGTGCGACCAGACCACCAACACCACCAGTCAGATTGAAGCGAAGAAGGTCAAGGTCTACGGCGTGACGACGGCCAAACCTTTGACCACCGCCGCTCTCAAAGACGTACCCACACTGGCTGCCAGCGGTTTGAAGAATTTTGAAGTAACCGTATGGCATGGCCTGTATGCGCCCAAGGGCACGCCCGCTGACGTGCTAGCCAAGCTCAACAGCGCTTTGAAAGTCGCTTTGAAAGACCCGGACTTCATCAAGAAGCAAGAAGGCCTGGGCGCTGTGGTGGTGACTGACAAACGCGTTGAGCCTGCCGAGCACAAGAAGTTTGTGGTGGCCGAGATCGCCAAGTGGAGCCCCATCATCAAGGCGGCTGGCGTTTACGCAGACTAGCCACGGCGCATCATGCATACGCTTAAGCTGGTTGACTCAATCACCCAACTTGGGCAGCAGGACGAAGGATGTATTGCCGTTAGCGGCTCCCACGGCGGCATCAGTTCTGCGCGGTATGCCCTTGCAACGCGGCCCCTGCTCAGTGTGTTTAACGACGCTGGTGGCGGCTTGAATAACGCTGGCTTGGCGGCGCTTGATTTGTTGCAAACAAACTTCCTGGCCGCCTGCACCGTTGCCCACCATAGCGCACGGATTGGTGAAGCCAGCAGCACACTGGCCAGCGGGCTGATCAACCACACCAATGCGTGCGCCGCAGCGCTGGGTGTTCGGGCAGGCTGGACTTGCCGACAAGCCGTTGAGAGCCTCGTTGGCAATGATTTGCTCTGATTGAACCCACGAAAGACTGAAATGCACCCGTTTTCACCCTCAAAACGGCTTCTAGGCCAATTGATATGGGCGCTAGCAGCTATATTATTAGTAGCGTCTAGCAGTTTTTCCCAGACTGCCTGGCCCAACAAACCTGTGCGCATCATCGTGCCGTTTGCAGCGGGCGGCACCACCGACATTTTGGCGCGCGCCATGGCACCTGAGCTGACCAAAGCCTTTGGCCAATCCTTCATTGTTGAAAACCGTGCTGGCGCGGGTGGCAACATAGGCGCAGACTTGGTCGCCAAGTCACAGCCAGACGGCTACACCATTTTGATGGGTACGGTGGGCACGCACGGCATCAACAAAGCGCTGTATGCCAAGATGCCATTTGATTCACAAAAAGACTTCGCGCCCATCACGCTGGTGGCTGGGGTGCCGAATGTGATGGTAATGAATGCCGACAAGGCCAAGGCATTGAACATTAACACCGTACCCGACTTCATCAAGTACGCCAAGGCTAATCCGGCTAAGCTGAGCATGGCATCAAGCGGCAATGGCACATCGATTCACCTGGCGGGCGAGCTGTTCAAGTCGCGTACGGGTATTTTCATGACGCACATCCCCTACCGGGGCTCAGGCCCTGCCCTGCTGGACTTGATAGGCGGCAGCGTTGATGTGATGTTTGACAACTTGCCGTCAGCCTTGCCGCAAATCAAGGCCGGCAAGCTCAAAGCTTTTGCCGTCACCAGCGCTCAGCGCTCAAGTGCCGTGCCTGAGCTGCCAACCATTGAGGAGGCCGCCAACTTGAAAGGATTTGATGCCAGCTCCTGGTTTGGCCTGTTAGCCCCTGCGGGCACGTCACCAGACATCGTCAACCGCATTCAGCTAGAAACCAGCAAAGCGCTTGGCACAGCTGCGGTGAAGGAAAAGTTACTGGCCCAAGGCGCGATACCCGGCGGGAACACGCCGCAACAGTTCAACGCCTTCATCAACGCCGAGCACATCAAGTGGGCGCAAGTGGTGAAGGTGTCGGGTGCGAAAGTCGACTAACGCTAAACGCCCCAAACCA
Organism: Polaromonas sp.; assembly: GCA_043778695.1. Classification (GTDB taxonomy): domain Bacteria; phylum Pseudomonadota; class Gammaproteobacteria; order Burkholderiales; family Burkholderiaceae_C; genus Polaromonas. The sequence continues at coordinate 2,138 of JAYWFR010000291.1, forward strand.
CGTCAGTATTGGCTCTGTGATTGCGCTGCAGCATGTCAATGAACGGCATGGCGCGCTGGCGCAGTCCCACACCATCGCCTGGAACGACGGTTTCATCGTGGTTTTCATCGTGCGACTCTTCTAACGCAATCGCGTCGTGCAGCGCCTGGATGGCCGCCAGCATTTGCGACGCGAGAATAATCCCGGTTGGCCCGGCTTCCTTGCCAATTACCTCGAGTACCTTGCGGCCGTTGGCGCCCAGCATGATCACGTCGCCTGCGTTTTTAGATTTGAATTTGTAGAGCATGGAGGGTTCTTTCACATCTGAGTCAGATCGACTCGTTAACGCTTTCATTATGGAGGGCTTTTGCGATGGCGCGTGTAGGTGCGAAGCTGGTTTTAAGTCGTGACGGGACAAAATAGCTATCCTTCTGAAATGCCGTCAGGCTCAAGCAAAATAGCGTTATGTTTAACATTGCTACCGTTCAAAAACCTGCCGCCCAAGCCCTGAGTCAAGATGGCTTGAGCCTTCTAAATCCTATTGATTTAGCAACCACACTGAAACTGCCAGCCAATTGGGCTAAACGATGGGGCGATTTGACGCCGGCATGGCATAACTTGCCGCCTGATGCGCACCTAAAAGACGGCGGCCGGTATCGACAGCGCCGCCATGCTTGTTTTGTGCAGGACGTGGCGGCAAATACGCTCACGCAAACAGCGCATCGTGCCCACTGGCAGCCCACCGACTACAACGCGCTGCACGGCGGGTATGAACGGTGGTTTGAGCCTGTTGAGGCTGGCGTGGCACAGGCCCCTGCGTGGACAGATTTACTGGCTGGTTTTGGCACGCTGTTTGCTCAGGTGCAAACCGTGGACAAGTGGTTTGTAGAAGCGCATCAGTTCCGCATTGGCACTGCAGGCGGGGTAGGCCGCCCGACGCCCGAAGGCGCGCATCGTGACGGTGTGAACTTTGTGGTGGTGATGCTGGTCGCGCGGCACGGCGTAAAAGGCGGCGAGACGCGCGTGTTCGATGCCAACGGACCGCGAGGGATTCGATTTGTGATGCGCGAGCCGTTAACCGCCCTGCTGCTGGACGATGCGCGGGTGATTCATGAAACCACGCCGATATTTCCTAACCACGCGGACGGGCAACAGGGTTATCGGGATACGCTGGTGTTGACTTATCGTGCGGGCGGATTTCAGGCGCCGTCAATTCAGTTAGCGTGACAAAAATTTATAAAGCGAGCAAGTGATGTGGGGAATTTAGGCGAGCGCACGATCAACCCATTTGCCTAGCCAATGCTTACTCAAAGAAAGTAACAGTTACAGTCACAGTCACAGTCACAAGCTCAGGTAAGCGCGGCGTACTTCCACATTTGCTGACAGCTCTACCATCGTTGCCGCATAAACAATTTGCCCTTTTTCCATCACGTAAACGCGGTCAGACACCAGCTCGGCAAAGTGCATGTTTTGCTCACATAGCAAGATGCTGACACCTTGCGCTTTCAATTCCTGGATAGTTTGCACCATTTGCTCAATGATCACAGGTGCCACGCCTTCAGAGGGTTCATCGAGCAGCACCAGATACGGGTTGCCCATTAATGTGCGCGCCACCGTCAGCATTTGCTGCTCACCGCCACTCATGCGTCCGCCGAGGCGATCAGGCATTTCACCCAGGTTAGGAAAGAGTTTGAAGAGCTTCTCTGGTGTCCATACCGGCGCAGCGTTGCCGTCAGGCCAATGGCGCGGGCTTTGGCGGCCAACTTCCAGGTTTTCCATCACCGTCAGGTCGGTAAAAATACGGCGGTCTTCGGGCACGTAACCCAGCCCCAAGCGTCCTGCGCGGTGGGGTTCACTTTTAGAAATGTCAGCCCCCATGAACTGAACCGCGCCGCTGCGCTTGTCCAGCATTCCAGTCAATGCTTTAAGCGTGGTGGACTTGCCTGCGCCGTTGCGACCCATAAGCGCCACCACTTCGCCGCGACCAACCTTCAAGCTCACATCAAACAATATTTGAGCCGCACCGTACCAGCCACACAAGCCTTCAGCGTCTAACAACACAGCGTTGCTGGGCATCAGGCAGGCTCTTTCTGAGTTGTGGCTTTCTCAAACGTTTTGCCTGTTCCAAGATACACCTCTTGCACTTTGGGGTCGTTTCTGATGTCAAGCGGTTTGCCGCCCGCAATCAAGCGGCCACGCGCCAACACGATCATGCGGTCGGCATAGGTAAACACCACGTCCATGCTGTGCTCGGTAAACAGCACTGCCATGTTGCGGTCGGTGACGAGTTGCTTGGTCAGCGCCATCAGGTCATTGCGCTCTTTGGGCGCCATGCCCGCGGTGGGCTCGTCCATCAACAGCAGCTTGGGCGCATTAGCCATGGCAATCGCCAGCTCAACCCGCTTTACATCCCCATAAGCCAACACGCTGCAGGCCCTAGCAGCTTGCAGTTTCATGCTGACTTGGTCTAGCAAGGCCAAGGCTTCATCGCGTTTGTAATTGGCAGCACGAGTAAAAAATGAATATAGTTTTTTATCGCGCGACAGCAAGGCCATTTGCACGTTTTCCAACACGGTCAGCGACAAAAAGGTTTCGGCTATTTGAAAAGTACGGCTCACGCCCAGCCGCCAAATCTCGCGCGGCGCCATGCCAAGCAGCTCTTGGCCATCGAACTTGATCGACCCCAGATCCGCCCGCAACTGGCCGTTGACCATGTTGAAGGTGGTGGACTTTCCCGCGCCGTTGGGGCCAATGAATGCCAGCAGCTCACCCGCCGAAAGATCGAAACTGATGCCGTCAACTGCTTTGACGCCGCCGAAGGATTTGCCGAGGTTGGTGACTTTGAGCAAGCTCATGGCGTCACCTCTTTTAATCCGCCCTTGCGTTCACGCCACTTTTGCACTTGCTGTTTAATAAAGCCCGCAAGCCCTTGGGGAAAGAGCAACACCAGAGTCAAAACAATCGCGCCTAGCATGGCACGCCAATAGTCGGTGTTACGAGCCACCGTGTCGTGCAGCCAAGTGAAAGTGACTGCCCCCACCATCGGCCCAGCCAATGTTTGAATGCCGCCCAACAGAACCATCACCAAGCCGTCAATCGAGCGGCCAACGCTGAGCGTCTCAGGTGAAATGCTGCCTTTTGAAAAGGCATACAAAGCACCTGCCAACCCGGCAAAAGCACCTGCCACCACAAACGCCACCCAATTGATGCGGCGCGCGTTGATGCCAATCGCATCTGCGCGCAGCACTGAGTCGCGCGACGCGCGCATGGCATATCCGAACGGTGAATGTAAAAAGCGGTGCAGCAGCAACACGCCGCCTGCCACCAATGCCAACGTCAGGTAGTAATAAATTTGCTTGTCAGCCAGCCATTCGGCGGGCCAAACTCCTGTCAGCCCGTTGCTGCCACCGGTAACGGCATCCCATTGAAAAGCAATAGCCCAAGTGATTTGCGCAAAGGCCAACGTCAGCATCGCCAAGTAAACGCCCGACAAGCGCACGCAAAACCAACCGTATACAAATGCGCCAACTGCTGCAACTAGTGGGGCTGCCAACAGCGCAACTTCCATCGGCAGCCCCAGCTTGCGCACCATGAGCGCCGCGCCATAAGCACCCAAGCCAAAGTAAGCTGCATGTCCAAACGAATGCATGCCCGCCGGGCCCATGATGAAATGCAAGCTGACGGCGAAAAGCGAGGCTACCAGCAAGTCAATAGCCAGCACCGTTAAGTAAGGTGATGCGGCAGTCAGCGACGGCATCAACACCAGCAGCCCAATCAACAAGATAGTGCAATAACGTTGAAATTTGTCGGGCAGGTGCAGCGGATCTTCTGGTTTGGCGCTGTGCCTGCTTGGCGTTTGCGGCCTGCCAAACAAGCCCCACGGCCTGGCGACCAGCACGACAGCCATCACCACGAATTCAACCACCAGCGTAAGCTTTGAAAACGACACCGCAACGCCTGCAATTTCAATCAGCCCCAGCCAGATACAAATCGCCTTCAATTCCGCTATCAATAGCGCAGCAACATACGCGCCAGGAATCGACCCCATACCGCCTACCACCACCACGACAAAGGCCGCGCCAATGATATTCAAGTCCATCTCAAGATTGGCAGGCTCGCGCGGCAATTGCAGCGCGCCGCCCAGCCCAGCCAGTAGTGCACCGAGCGCAAATACGGCTGTAAAAAGCCAAGCCTGGTTCACACCTAGCGCACTGACCATGTCGCGGTCTTGCGTGGCGGCGCGTACCAGAGTGCCCCAACGGGTTTTAGTGAGCAGCAGCCACAACAACCCCAAGACAACGGGACCTGCGGCGATCAAAAAAAGATCGTAAGTGGGAAACTGCCGCCCCAAGATCAACACGAACCCCGTGAAACCCGGCGCGCGCGGCCCCAGCAATTCTTCAGGCCCCCAAAACCACAACACAGCGTCTTTGATCACCAGCCCCAGCGCAAAGGTGGCAAGCAACTGAAACAACTCTGGTGCTTTGTAAATTCGGCGCAGCAGCAATATTTCAACCAGCGCGCCCAGCACGCCTACTGCCACCGCAGCCAGCAGCAACGACGGCCAAAAACCGATCGTGCTGCCTAGATTGGCCACCAGCGAATAGGCGACGTAGATGCCGACCATGAAAAACGAGCCGTGCGCAAAGTTGACGATGCGGGTGACGCCGAAAATCAGCGACAAGCCCGCAGCCACCAAAAACAGCGACGACGCACCCGCCAAACCATTGAGCAGCTGGGAAAGAAGACCAGAAAAACTCATGCGGTGTTGCCTTCTTCTGTGCTGTGGATGCGACAAAAGCTTGTTTTAGTTTTGCGCGTCAACCGGTCGCAGCTTTTTCACCTCCGCATCGCTGGGCTGCATCTTGGCTCCATCTACATAGCGGTAGTCCACCATCACGCCTTTGCCGCTTTCGTTTTTGGTACGACCTACATACGCACCCATGGTGGACTGGTGGTCTTGCGCGCGGTAAGTCGCTTGGCCAAACGGTGTCATGACTTTCAGGCCGCGAAACGCTGCAATCATTTTTTCAGTATCGGTTGACTTGGCTTTTTTCATGCCTTCAGCCAAAGACTTGATGGCGGTGTAACCCACCACTGAGCCAAGACGCGGATGGTCTTTGTACTTGGCGTTGTAGGCCAAAAAGAAGGCCTTGTGCTCTGGCGTTTGAATGCCGTACCACGGGTAGCCCGTGACCAGCCAGCCGTTGGGTGTTTCTTCTTTCAGTGGGTCCAGGTATTCAGGCTCGCCCGTTAGCAGGCTGACAACTTCACGGCCTTGAAACAAGCCGCGTGTATTTCCTTCACGCACAAACTTGGACAAGTCAGCACCAAACAACACATTAAAAATCGCATCCGGCTTGGCATCAGCCACGGCTTGTACCACGCTGCCTGAATCAACACGGCCCAGTGGTGTGGCCTGCTCGGCCACAAACTCCACATCAGGTTGCACTGCTTTCATCAGCGCCTTAAAGCTGGCAGCTGCCGACTGGCCGTACTCGTAGTTGGGGTAAATGATGGCCCAGCGTTTCTTCTTCATGGCGGCGGCTTCAGGCACCAGCATGGCGGTTTGCATGTAGGTGGATGCGCGCAAGCGGAAGGTGTAGCGGTTGCCGTTTTGCCACACGATTTTGTCTGTTAGCGGTTCTGCTGCTAAGAAGAAAAACTTTTTTTGCTTGGCAAAGTCGGAAAGCGCCAAACCGATGTTGGACAAAAACGAGCCGGTCAATACATCAACTCTCTCGCGTGAAATAAGCTCTTCAGCCGCACGTACGGCGTCGCCCGGGTTGGCGTTGTCGTCACGTATCACCAGTTCCAGTTTTTTGCCATTTACGCCGCCCGCGGCGTTGATCTGCTCAACCGCCAGCTCCATGCCTTTTTTGTACGGTTCTAGAAATGCAGGCTGCGCCTTGTAGCTGTTAATCTCGCCGATTTTGATGGTGTTTTGACTTTGGGCGTTTACTGAAAAAGTAGCTGCTGCCAGGCTGGTAAGAGCCAATACAGATAGCGTCCTGCGCTGTACGTTCATAAAGAATCCTTCGCTTTAAATTAGCAAGTTATAGATGTCGCGCCACAGTCAACATAAAGTGGAGTACATGCACTTTTTTATTGCCATGTCATTGACTCACGATTTTGACAGACGCACTTCACGCCCGCCGCTACTGATCTTTTTGTCAGGTCAAACCAAATGCCCAGTTGCTGGATTGGTCGTTTCGCCCACACTCACAGCCTTTTACGCCTTGCAGTATTTGCCGCTTTTACGCTGGCGCAGGCAATCGGCGTGGCGCTTACGGGTGGCGCACGCCACCCCAACCCTTGCGGGCGCTTTGGCGAGCTCTGCTCGGAAGAAGTCGGCATAAGCGCAGGCTTGGCTAACAGCTTTCAACAGCCTAGGTGCGATAGTGAATCGGCCTCTAGCCCAATCGATATATGCGCAAGTAGCTATGAAAATAAGAGTCATCTAACTCATGCCATCTCGGGAGAACACGCCTGTTGAACAACTGGCAGCCAGCGCCTGCCCGGGTGACGTGGTGATGTGCAGCGCTACTTGGTGCCCTCATTGCTCGCAGGCCAAGGGATGGCAGGGGCAGTACGGGTTAAAGACGGTTTAAGGCGGTTTAAGGCGGCTCAATGTGGCTCAATGTGGCTCAATGTGGCTAAACGTGGCTAAATGTGGCTACAGGTAAATAGTCGTTGTTGTTTCTGGCGGTTGTCTTGACAAATATGCTTTAAGCCTAAACAATTGAGGAATAGATCAAAGGCAAAAAGCGTCATGAATATTGTTTGTTTGGGCGGTGGCCCTGCGGGTTTGTACTTTGCGCTGCTAATGAAGCTGCAAGACGCCGAGCACGTGATTACGGTCGTGGAGCGTAATCGGCCGTTTGACACCTTTGGCTGGGGTGTGGTGTTGTCTGACCAGACGCTGGGCAACCTGCGCACGGCCGACCCGGTGAGTGCGCAGCTGATAGGTGACGCCTTCAACCACTGGGACGATGTGGAGATGTTTTTCAAAGGCCGCAGTGTGCGTTCAGGTGGTCACGGATTTTGCGGCATTGGGCGTAAAAAGCTGCTGAATATCTTGCAGGAACGCTGTATTGAGTTGGGTGTCGACTTGGTGTTTGAGGCCGATGTGCAAGACGACCAAGCGATTGCCGCGCAGTACAACGCTGACCTGCTGATCGCCTGCGACGGCCTGAACAGTCGGGTACGCGCCCGTTATGCCAACACCTTCAAGCCCGATGTAGAAATGCGTGACTGCCGCTTTGTGTGGCTGGGCACAAAGAAGACGTTTGACGCGTTTACCTTTGCGTTTGAGCAAACCGAGCACGGCTGGTTTGCCGCGCATGCCTATAAGTTTGATGCGGACACCTCTACGTTTATTGTTGAAACGCCGCAAGCCGTGTGGGAGGCTCATGGCCTGAACAAGATGAGCCAGGACGACGGCATTGCGTTTTGCGAACGCCTGTTTGCAAAATACCTGGACGGCAACCCGCTGATGAACAACGCCACCCATGTGCGCGGCTCAGCGATATGGATTCAGTTTCCTCGTGTGGTGTGTGAGCGCTGGATTCATACCGAGATCATTGATGGCAAGCAGATGCCCATCGTGTTGATGGGGGATGCCGCACACACGGCGCATTTTTCAGTCGGCAGTGGTACCAAGCTGGCGCTGGAAGATGCGATTGAGCTAGCACGCTGTTTTGCCAAAACTTCTAATGCTGCTGAGGCGCTGCAAGCTTACGAAGCAGTGCGTTCAGTTGAGGTGCTGAAGATACAGAACGCGGCACGCAACTCAACCGAGTGGTTTGAAAACGTTGAGCGTTACAGCGGCTTGGAGGCAGAACAGTTTTTCTACTCCATGATGACGCGCTCGCAGCGCATTAGCCATGAAAACCTGCGGGTGCGTGATGCGGATTGGCTGGCAGGGTATGAGCAGTGGCTGGCGAAATCGTCTTACTCGAAGTTTCCTCCAGCGCCAATGCTCTTACCTTTGAAGGTTCGTGATGTCACTTTAAAAAATCGTGTCGTCGTATCCCCCATGGCCACCTATAGCGCGGTCGACGGACTGGTGCAAGACTTTCACTTGGTGCATCTGGGTGCCAGAGCACTCGGCGGTGCAGCGCTGGTATTTGTTGAAATGACCGCGCCTTGCCCTGAAGGCCGCATCACGCCTGGCTGCACTGGCTTGTACAACGAGGCGCAGATGCTTGCACTCAAACGCATTGTTGACTTTGCACACGCCTCTGATAACCACGAAAAAGTGGGCGTAAAGATGGGTTTGCAGCTGGGTCACAGTGGCCCGAAAGGCTCTACCCAAGTCGGTTGGGAGCAAACCGATGAGCCTTTGGCTGCTGGAAACTGGGCGGTGATGGCAGCTAGCGCTGTCTCTTTTGGCCCGACCAACCAAATACCCACCGCGATGACTCGCGCAGATATGGATCGCGTCACCGCTGAGTTTGTTCAATCTACCCGCTACGCCATTGAGTCAGGTTTTGACTGGCTGGAGCTGCACTGCGCCCACGGCTACTTGCTGTCGAGCTTTATCACGCCACTGACCAATGTGCGTACTGATGAATACGGCGGTAGCTTGGAAAACCGCTGCCGCTACCCACTCGAAGTCTTCAAAGCCATGCGTGCAGTGTGGCCGGCGCACTTGCCAATGAGCGTGCGTATTTCAGCCCACGATTGGGCACCCGGCGGCAACACCGATGAAGATGCGGTAGCGATTGCGCGGCTTTTTAAGGCCGCTGGTTGCGACGTGATTGATGTGTCATCTGGCCAAACCACGCGCGCTGCCAAGCCGGTTTATGGCCGCATGTACCAAACGCCGTTTGCTGACCGTATTCGCAATGAGGTGGGCATTCAAACCATGGCAGTCGGTGCGATATCGGAAAGTGATCAGGTCAACAGCATCATTGCCGCAGGTCGTGCTGACCTGTGCGCGATTGCTCGTCCGCATCTGGCCGACCCCGCCTGGACCCTGCATGAAGCTGCCAAGATGCAAAGTCGTCATGTGGTTTGGCCCAAGCCATATGAAAGCGGCCGGGACCAGATGTATCGTGAAATAGCTAAGCAAAAGAGCCTGTAGCCCAGCAGATACGTGCACAAGCAGCTCATTAAATAATAGCATTAATTACAATAAATAGGCCTGAATATGGACATGGAAGCACAAAGCCACAGCTCGCACCCCGAGGCGTTGAGGCTGTGGCTGCGCCTGCTGACCTGCACCCAGCTGGTTGAAAAGCAGGTGCGCAACCACCTGCGCGAGCAGTTTGACACCACGCTACCGCGCTTTGACTTGATGGCGCAATTGCAACGCAACCCGGATGGCCTGAAGATGAACGAGCTGTCGCGCCGCATGATGGTGACCGGTGGTAATGTGACGGGCATTACTGACCAGCTGGTGGCCGAAGGCTTGGTAGAGCGCATGGAAGTTGACGGCGACCGCCGTGCCTACCGCGTGCGGCTAACCGTGCAGGGTCGCAAGACTTTTGACGAAATGGCCAAGCAACACGAGGGCTGGATTGTCTCAAGCTTCGACGTGCTGACGGCCAGGGAAGTAGACGCCCTGCACAAGCTGCTCGGCAAAGTCAAAGAACACCATCACAGCAAAACATTTGAAACGGTATGAAGCACTACATCACCACCAGCAACCCAATGCGCCCTCAGTTTGATGCGATGGGCAGCTACTGCGCCGCGCATTTCTCGCACACGTTTAACGCCGGCGTCGCAACGCTAACCTTAAACCGGCCCGAGCGCAAAAACCCTTTGACCTTTGACTCGTACCACGAGCTGCGCAATTTGTTTGCCGCCTTCAATCACGCCACCGACGTGAAGGCGGTGGTGCTGCTTGGCGAGGGCGGCAACTTTTGCTCTGGCGGGGATGTGCATGAAATCATTGGCCCGTTGACCAAAATGAGCATGGCCGAGATGCTGGAGTTCACCCGCATGACGGGCGACTTGGTCAAACAAATGCGCCTGTGCCCGCAGCCCATCATTGCGGCGATTGACGGCATTTGTGCTGGCGCGGGTGCCATGATGGCACTGGCAGCCGATATGCGCTTGGGCACGCCGCAAGCCAAAACTGCCTTTTTGTTTACTCGCGTTGGGCTGGCTGGTGCTGACATGGGCGCATGCGCGCTGCTGCCGCGCATGATTGGCCAGGGTCGAGCGTCTGAACTGCTATTAACTGGCCGCGCCATGACGGCGCAAGAAGGTTTGCAGTGGGGGTTTTTCAATGCGCTGCATGAGGCAAGTGACTTGCTATCAGCCGCACAAAAACTGGCACGCGAGCTGGCTACAGGCCCGACCTTTGCGCATGGGATGACCAAAACAATGCTGCACCAGGAATGGGCGATGACGCTTGACCAAGCCATAGAAGCCGAAGCGCAGGCGCAAGCTATTTGCATGCAGACGCAAGACTTCACGCGGGCTTATGAGGCATTCTCTGCCAAGCAGAAGCCTGTGTTTGAGGGCAACTGATGACACCTGATACAAAGCATTTGGCACTACCGTTTTTTGACGATGTACACCGCACGCTTGCCGCTGGCTTGGTTGGCTGGGCAGCGACGCAGCAAGTTGATGAAACGGACGACCGCGCGGCTTGTCGCGAATGGGTGCAGCGGCTTGGTGACGCGGGTTGGCTGCGCTATTGCGTGCCTGCTGATTTTGGTGGTGCATTGCCTAAGCTTGATTCCCGAGCGCTGGTGATTCTGCGTGAAACGCTGGCTTTTTATTCGCCGCTGGCTGATTTTGCGTTTGCAATGCAGGGCTTGGGCAGCGGCGCCATCACGCTCGCCGGCACGCCTGACCAGCAAGCTGCTTATTTGCCGGCTGTGGCCAGTGGCAAAAAAATTGCGGCCTTTGCATTGAGTGAAGCGGACGCAGGATCAGACGCAGGCGCCATGACCACCAGCGCAATTCAGACCGCCAATGGATGGGCCATCAACGGCAGCAAAACCTGGATCAGCAATGGCGGTATTGCCGACTTTTATGTGACGTTTGTGAAGACCGATGTGGATGCGGGAACGCGCGGTATCACGCCTTTCATCGTCGATGCCAGCGTGCCCGGCTTGGACACTAGTGCGCACATCGCCGTGATGGCACCGCACCCGCTGGCCACGCTTGAGTTTAGAAGCTGCGTTGTGTCTAGCGGAAGTCAATTGGGTGAGCTGAATGGGGGCTTCAAGCTCGCCATGCAAACGCTGGACATCTTTCGCGCTTCGGTTGCCGCAGCAGCGCTGGGTATGGCGCGGCGAGCACTGGCAGAGGCGGTCAGTTATGCAACGCAGCGCAGCATGTTTGGCGGCAAACTGGCGGACTTTCAACTCACGCAAGCCAAGCTGGGCGAGATGGCGGCGCTGGTCGATGCAGCAGCGTTGCTGACTTACCGTGCGGCCTGGCTGCGTGATGAAGGTGAACGCACGGGTAACACCGCAAGAATCACATCAGAGGCAGCGATGGCAAAAATGCTAGCTACTGAAAACGCGCAGCGCGTGATTGACATGGCACTACAAATGCACGGCGGGCTGGGCGTAAAAGTCGGTACAAAAGTTGAAAGCCTGTACCGTGACATTCGTTCACTTCGCATTTATGAAGGTGCAACTGAAGTGCAGCAACTCATCATTGGTAAAGCGCTGCTCAACAGGTGAGTGACATCATGGATCAGCTCACCACTGCGCAAACCGACCGATTCGTCCATGACCACTTGCCGCCGCTTGAAGCACGCGCAGAGATGCGCTATGACTTGCCAGAGCTGCGCATTGCCGATCAGGCAAATTTGGTCGATGTGCTTTTTGCGCAGGTTGCGGCACGAGGTTTGATGGGTAAGCCGTTTTTGCGCTCCGACACAATCACGCTGACTTACGCAGATGCAGGCGAACGTATCAACCGCATTGCGCAGGTGCTGACCAAAGATTTCGGGTTGGTACCTGGCAATCGCGTTTTGCTACGCGGTGGTAACTCGATTGGCATGGCACTGGCTTGGCTTGGCGTAGTCAAAGCAGGGTTAATTGCTGTCGCCACCATGCCGCTGTTAAGAGCGAAAGAGCTGGCCGAAATCATTGAAAAAGCACACATCAGCTTCGCACTGTGTGATGCAACCCTGGTCGCCGAACTGAACATCGCCAAAGCGCAAACGGACAAGCTGCAAACCATTGTGCTTTTTAATCTGATCAATGAGCCTGGCTCGCTAGCTGTTTTGTCATCGCAAAAAGGCGGCAATTTCGCGCCGTGCTTTACATCTGCCGATGACGTGGCGCTGATGGCGTTCACTTCAGGCACCACAGGCAAACCCAAAGCTGCGGTGCACACCCATCGCGATGTGCTGGCAGCTTGCCAAGCTTGGCCGCGACATGTGCTGGGGGCCACGCCAGACGACATCGTGATGGGTTCGCCGCCGCTGGCTTTTACTTTTGGCTTGGGCGGTTTGCTGCTCTTTCCTTTTGCGGCGGGTGCATCGGTTTACTTTCCATCGATTGCCTACACGCCAGAGGCAATGGTCAAGCTGATCAATGAAACCCGCGCCACCATCGTCTACACCGCACCTACTTTTTATAGGCAAATGGCACCATTCGCCAGGCAGATAAGTACGCCTTCACTTCGCATTTGCGTCAGTGCGGGCGAAGCATTGCCAGACGTGACGCGCCAGGTCTGGAAAGAAGCCACAGGCATTGAAATGCTGGACGGCATTGGTGCGACCGAGATGTTTCATATTTTCATCTCCAGCAAGCCCAGCGACGTACGGCGCGGCGCAATAGGCAAAGTGGTGCCGGGCTACACCGCCAAAGTCGTCAATGACGCTGGAGAAGAAGTGTCTTTAGGCAACGTGGGCAAACTGGCAGTTGTTGGCCCTACGGGTTGTAAATACTTGGACGACGCGCGCCAAGCCAAGTACGTGAAAGACGGCTGGAACTACCCCGGCGACGCTTTCACGCAAGACGCAGACGGCTACTTTTTTTACCAGGCACGAGACGACGACATGATCATCACATCCGGCTACAACGTCGCCGGACCGGAAGTTGAAGACGCGCTGATGGAGCACCCGGCGGTGGCCGAATGCGGCGTGATTGGCCTGCCTGATGTTGAGCGCGGCATGGTCGTCAAAGCATTTGTTGTGCTGAAGCACGAGTTTGAAGCAAATGAGGCTTGCGTTATGTTGCTGCAAGATCATGTCAAAGCAACGTTGGCACCGTTCAAATACCCGCGCCAAATTCAATTCGTTGAGAAGTTGCCAAGAACCGAGACAGGCAAATTACAGCGCTTTCGACTTCGTTCTAATGAACAGCAGATTATCAAAAACACATGAGAAAACTCCAACCAACAGGCTGGCTTGAACCCAAAGGCTACGCCAACGGCATCAAGGCACGCGGGGCGCTGATTTTTGTCGGCGGGCAGATCGGCTGGAACGCACAACAGCAGTTCGAAAGCGATGACTTTATAGTGCAAACGCGGCAAGCATTGATCAACATTGCAGCGATTTTGAGAGCCGGCGGAGCTGGCCCCGAACACATGGTGCGCATGACCTGGTACGTTACGGACCGGGACGAATATGTAACGCGTTTGAAAGAACTAGGATCGGTCTACCGTGAGGTGATGGGCAAGAACTTTCCGGCGATGACGTGTGTGGAAGTGTCAGGCTTGGTTGAACATCGGGCACAAATAGAAATTGAGGTGACAGCTGTTATACCCGACCGAGAACATATGGAAATTTCTTAAAAGCTTGCACTTTTAGGTGCCAGATATGTTCTTTACCACGTAAAAATCAGCGCTACTAGCTACGCTTTTGATAGCTGGTGACTGTCTTATCCGCCGGAATTTGTCTCGGCTTGTACGCCTCAAGCAGCCGAACGCTGCTAGGCAGCCTTTCCAGTCCAACGCTGTTTCGAAACGATGTTGTTTTGTCAGCTTGGTCATCCAAGATGAGCCCGAGTAGTTTGCTTTGTTTGAAGTTTTCAGCGAGCTTTTCAGGCATAAAGTCTGCAAAAGTTTCGCCTGAAACGGCACCTACAGTTAATCCGAGTATTTCGCGAATTTCGTCAGGAATTAGATGCGCCGCTGGATCAGTGCGTCATCCTACCTTTTGATGTCAAACGCAAAGACGCAAAGCAAAGCGCTGCAAGATAGCGGTCTTTTAAAACTTGAAATAGAACTGCTTCGCAAAAGTTTTGGACGCAGTCTGCTCTAATTTAAATAGCAAAAAGCATCGATTCAAAACACAACAGTGCGGTTAACGTGCAACACCGGTAACTTCAATCGTCACCCGGCGGTCTGGCTGCAGGCAAATGATCTGCTGCTCCCGGTTGGCACTCGCGCTGCAACCTTTACTAACTGGTTCGCGTTTTCCTTTGCCTTGCGATGGCGTTGACACAGACTTAACACCCAGCGATCCTAAATAAGTCTGTACTGTTTTTGCACGCGCTTCGGACAACTTATCGTTGTACCTATCACTGCCCAAACGGTCGGTATAGCCAAACACTGCGAGGGTTTGAATTGATTTGTAAGCCTTTAGGCGCTGAGCTACGTCAGCCAACCGCTGTAGGCCACCCGGCATCATGTCCCCAGCGCTCGATTTGTCGAATTTAAACAGGGTATCGGTTAGCAAAACGTAAGTTTCTTTGCTGAGCGGAGCTTCGGTAGCGGCTGCAACTGCCGCAATTGCCACGGGCGCTGTAGCGACAGCAGTTTTTGCAACCAGTTGAGGGGCAGGTAGACACTTATCGGCCTCTAACTTGGCTTTGACAAGCGCATCCTCGACCATTTGAAGATAAGGCGTGGCTTGGCGCCAGCCAGTTTGCTCGTTGGCATGACCAGCTCGCACCAGGCGCACTTCAGCGCAAGCAACGGTTTGGGCGTTGCACACCAGAGTAGATGACTGATTTTTATAAACGCTGAGTTGTGCCCACAAATCTTTACGCAGCATCGAGCTGCGTGCCACTAAAGGCGTGTCAAAACCTGCGTTTGCTGACTTGTCGATCTCAAGAGCCTGCACAATTTTGACGGCCTCGGTTAGCGATTCCTCAATGTATCCCGTGCGATCGTTCTCGTGATATTGTGATTTGGCGGTGTCCAGCCAGCATTGCGCTTTTGCTAGCGGATAACTGTTCTGCGCAACGCCTGCTTCATTAAGCTTTCGTAGACGCAGTTGCACCGCTTCGAGGGTACGACGATCGCCCAGGATGCGTTCGTCCGTGATTCGTGTTTGGGGTGTAGCCAAGCCGGTCGCCTGAGAAGCGGGACCGGCTGCTTCGCGCTTATTCACGCCCAAGCTGC
>JAYWFR010000292.1:0-7136 GCA_043778695.1 Polaromonas sp.
CCCACGCGTAGCCAAAAGCCCGGTGCAGCTTGGGCCGCTGGGTTGCGCCTTTGCGTGCCCACAAGGCTACCGGGCCCAGTGCAATGGCGGTTAGGGCAGCGGTCATGTGAACGGCGATGAGTGGTGTGAGTTGCATGGTGGGCCTTGTCGGTTGATGGACTGGACTTTGCCTTTCACATAGCGGCGGCGCAACCACTGTGCGACGAAACGCTGAAAAAGCGCGTGAAGCGCCTTTCGCGCGGTTTAAACGGTCAAACGCGCCAGCGATAATTCACAGCTTAACTCTGGAGTTTTACGTGGACCACCTGAACATTGCCCTGCTAGTCAAAGCCGCCATCATGGGCATCGTCGAAGGGCTGACTGAGTTTTTGCCCATTTCATCAACCGGGCATTTGATACTGGCGGGCGCGCTGCTGGGTTTTGACGACGAGAAGGCAAAGGTGTTTGACATTGCGATTCAAACCGGGGCGATTTTTGCGGTAATCCTTGTTTATTGGCAAAAAATTCACGCAACGCTGGTAGCACTGCCAACAGACAAGCAGGCGCAGCAGTTTGCGCTCAATGTGTTCATTGCTTTTTTGCCCGCCGTGGTGCTGGGCCTGCTGTTCGGCAAAGCTATCAAGGCGAATTTGTTCACGCCCACCGTGGTGGCCAGCACCTTCATCATTGGCGGTTTTATTATTTTGTGGGCTGAAAAACGCCAAGCCAACAATCCAGCGCTAGCCAGGGTTGATTCAGTCGATGCCATGAGCTGGAAAGACGCTTTGAAAGTCGGCTTGGTGCAAACGCTGGCCATGGTGCCCGGCACCAGCCGCAGCGGCGCAACGATCATTGGCGGCATGCTGCTGGGCTTGTCGAGGAAAGCTGCGACGGACTTTTCGTTCTTTTTGGCCATGCCCACGCTGATCGGTGCGGGCGTATACAGCTTGTACAAAGAGCGGGCGCTGCTGTCATTGGCTGACGTGCCCATGTTTGCCGTTGGCCTGGTGTTTTCGTTTTTGAGCGCCTGGCTGTGCATTCGCTGGTTGCTGCGCTATATCTCAAGCCACAGCTTTGTGCCGTTTGCCTGGTACCGCATTGTGTTTGGCTTGGTGGTGCTGGCTACTGCCTACAGCGGCGCAGTGGTGTGGGCACCGTAAACTGATTGTCAGACTATTTTTATGTAAATAGAAGCTGTAGCCCTTGTTTTATGTGCGCTAGTAGCTATTGATATCATAGCTGCTGGTACATTTTCTACGGCTACTTCAGAGCCAGCATGTTGATGATTTCAGCGTCCACAGCGTCAGCGGTCAGCAATGGATGTTCAATCGGAAACAGGTGACTGCCATCGACCATACGGATACGGCCTTGGGTGACACGCCGCGTCAGGCCCAAGCCGACTCTGCCAATTTCAAGTGACTGCTGCCCACCTATGAATGCGACCGGACATTGCGGCGGGCACCTGGCTATCAGCGCGCCCATGTTGTGCGGCAAGCTGTTGTAGATGGCGGTTTCAATGCGGCGGTCAAACGACAAGCGGTGCTGCGCACCGTCAGGCTCTGTGCCATGGTTGACATAGTCATGCAAGGCATCATCTGACCACAAAGCAAAGGCTTTTTTGCCCCGAAAGTGCTGAAACACCGCCTGTTTTGACGCCCACTGGTTTTTGCGTTTTTGACTGATGGCCCCTGGGCCCAGTCGGCCCGCAAGCCGGGTCAGTTTTGCCAGCCTGAGTGCCTTGGCCCGCCAGCCCCCAATGATGGGCGAATCAAGCAGCACCACCCCTTTGAGCGCCCCAAGTGCAAGCTGCGGGTGTTTGGCCGCGCACATCAGGCTTAAAAACCCACCCAGCGAGTGGCCGACCAGCACTAACGGTGCGCTTGATTTTTTTGCTTGCAGCTCCGCAAAATCTGCCAGCTGCTGAACCAAATGCGGCCAGTTGCTGGTGACTGGATAAGCCGCGTCATGGCCCAGCTTTTCAATCGAGTTGACGGTGTAGCCACGCGCCACCAGACCGGCCATCATCGCGCTATAGGTGCTAGCCGGAAAGCTGTTGCCATGGGAAAAAATAATCAGAGGTTTCGTGCTCAATGGCATGGTGCGTTGTGTGGACAAACCGATTGTCATTATGGTGGCGTAGCGCCAGCCAGCGCGTGCTTGGCACGGCTACAAAAAGCCGGCATAAAAAAAGCCGTCGTTAGACGGCTTTTTTACTTCACTTGACGGGCACACCCTGCAAAACGGCAGAAGACTTTTAACGGCCTTCCGGGCTAGTTTGCTGCTGGTTAGGCAGCTTTGGCGGGGGCTAATGCCAGGGCTTTCACCTTGGCTGACAGGCGGGACTTGTCACGCGATGCCTTATTTTTATGAAAAATACCTTTGTCGGCGACGGTGTCGACAATGCTTTGCGCTTTGGCAAAAGCTTCTTTGGCTTTGTCTTTGTCGCCAGCTGCAACGGCTTTTTCAACGTTTTTGACAGCGGTACGGTATTTGGAGCGCAGCGACGTGTTGGCGGCGTTGAGTTTGACGTCCTGGCGGACGCGTTTGCGGCCTGATGCCAGGCGCGGGTTCTTTTTCTTGGGTTTGGCGGTTGCCATAAATTGATTCCTTTGGGGTTCAGACGAGTCTGAAAGTGGTCTGCGGATGTTTCAAGCGAAGCTTTCTATTATACGATGTGACCAGTGCTGATGCCGAACAGCAAATAGACGCTTGCGGACGACGTAAATGCCGTTCTCGAACCAGATTTTTTGCAAAGAGCGGCTGGGCAGATTGAAATGGAAACGGCGAGTGCCCAACGGCGAGTACCCGACTAAGTGTTGCAAGTCCTGTTGACACCTGGTGTCCCAAGCTAGCGTTTGGTCTTGCTAGTGTTTGGTCGTGCTAGTGTTTGGTCTTGCTAGTGCTAGTTGACAACTGTTAGTTGATAACTTTCTTGAACGACTCCAATCGCGCGTCAACATCTACACACTTTCCACCGCTGTAGTAAGTAAATATGGTGCGTCGCACGAAGTTGCCAATGTCAGCTGAGTACCAAAATTTATAGGTAGCTTGGTTCGTGCCACCAGACGCCACATTCGTCCATCGCCCCTTACAGCTGATTGGAACAACTTGGAAATCATCTGCACCTACTTTCATTTTTTCAGGCTCTTCTTGCTGGCATGTCAATTTAGTCACAACGTTACCGCTACTTCGCGTCGTGTCCCAGGTGTTTCCGGTTTTTAGTGGGAAGTTGAGAGCATCGAAAACGATTTGTTTGCCATCGCGGACGTCAGTTGTTGAAAGGTTTTTGGCCAGCTTACTTTTGTAGGTTCTTGCCTCGGCCGCTAGGGTAATTTCCGCTACGTAGCCCGCGTCGTTTATTTCAATAATTGTTTGGGTTTCCTTGTCTTCGGCTTTAGCACTGCCGCTACAGTCAGCAACGCTCCTGTTTTTGACTGCGTAAACCCAGCTTTCACCAACGCGGTAAGTGGGTGCTTCAATAGACTGGGCGATGACCACGGTTGTCATACCGAAAGTGGCGATGGATAAAATAGTGATCCTGAAAAACATGGTTATGCATCCCTTGTTAATAAATAAGTGCTATTTGACTGTAACCTATCCACGACCCTGTTCTTCACGAACCCGCTTGGTGGTTTGAATAAAAGCCGCAAGCGGCAAGACGCGTGCAACGCCGCTTAAATGCATAACGGCTGATCTAAGTCTTGTAATTTAAATTAACAGCGCCAACCCGGCCAACGCCTCACCCAGTGGGAGTGACTTCAAACCGCGCCGCCCGAGTCGCCTAAACTTGCCATGTGTCACTCTTCAAATCCGCCTCCACCGTCTCAGCCCTCACTTTAGTTTCACGCATCACCGGCCTGGTGCGTGAGCTGCTGATTGCCTCCACCTTTGGCGCCAGCGCCATGACCGATGCTTTTAACGTGGCGTTTCGCATCCCCAACCTCTTCAGACGCTTGTTTGCCGAGGGTGCTTTTAGCCAGGCTTTTGTGCCCGTGCTGGCCGCCAATAAAGCTCAGCATGGCGACGCCGAGACCAAGCTGCTGATTGACCGCGTTGCTACTGTCCTGACCTGGGCGCTGCTGCTCACTGTGGTGATTGGTGTGGCCGCCGCACCGTTTTTGGTGTACGCCATGGCCAGCGGCTTGAAGCAAGACCCGCGCGGCTTTGAAGCAGCCGTGTTCATGACGCGCTGGATGTTTCCGTACATTGGATTTATGTCGCTGGTGGCGCTGTCCAGCGGTGTGCTCAACACCTGGCGGCGCTTTGCAGTGCCAGCGGCCACACCGGTGCTGCTGAATGTGGCGATGATTGCGGCCGCCTGGTTTGGCGCGCCGTGGTTTAAAACGCAAGGCATTGAGCCGATTTACGCATTGGCTGTCGGCGTGATGGCGGGCGGCGCATTGCAACTGGCGGTGCAAGTCCCCGCGTTGCTCAAGCTTGGCATGCTTCCGAAAATATCGCTCAATTGGGCTGTAGTCAAGCAATCATGGGCGCAACCAGCTACTAAAAACATAGTAAAGCTGATGCTGCCAGCGCTACTGGGGGTGAGCGTGGCGCAAATCTCATCGCTGATTAACACCCAAATCGCGTCGCACCTAACGCCGGGCAGCGTCAGCTGGCTAAGCTATGCCGACCGCCTGATGGAGTTCCCCACTGCCCTGCTGGGCGTGGCCATTGGCGTGGTGCTGATGCCGCAGTTGGCGGCTGCCAAAGCTGCAAATGATGACGCTAAATATTCCAGCATGCTGGACTGGGGCTTACGTTTGGTGGTGCTGTTGGCCGTGCCCAGTGCGGTAGCGCTGCTCACGTTTGCCCAGCCACTGGTTGCCACGCTGTACCACTACGGCGCGTTTACCGACCGGGACGTGGCGCAGACCACCACCGCGCTGATGGGCTACGGCGCGGGGCTGCTGGGGCTGGTGGCCATCAAGGTGCTGGCACCGGGCTTTTACGCCAGCCAGGACATCAAGACCCCGGTACGCATTGCCATCGTGGTGCTGGTGTTAACGCAGCTGCTGAACCTGCTGTTTGTGCCCTACTTTCAGCACGCGGGCTTGGCTCTTGCCATTGGCGTGGGCGCGCTGGTCAATGCACTGTGGCTGCTGCTGGGATTGTTAAAGCTCGGCACTTACAAGCCAGCGCCCGGTTGGGGTATGTTTGCGCTACAGGTGCTGGCCGCCAGTGCGCTGCTGGCGGTGTTTTTGCTGTGGGCGGCAGGTAGCGTGAACTGGGTCGGCCTTAAAACCGCTTATTTACAGCGTATTGGGCTGCTAGCTACCGTAATATGTGCGGGTGCAGCTATTTATTTTGCAGCACTTTGGATTGGTGGGTTGAAAGTCAAGCAGTTACTCAAACGCTAAATCTAAACCGGGTTCGCGTACTGGTTTGTGGCAAAAATTTATGCGATAGTAACGGCTATGAAACTAAACCTGGACGTGCCCTCCCCGCTGGAATACTTCACCAGCCTGGTGCAAAGCGATACGCATTTTCCGCTGCTGGAAGCGGCCATTAGCCTGGCGCAAGACGAGTACCCCGACCTCAGTGTGCAGCAAACGCTCAGCGATGTTGACCAATTACAAGCACGGCTCAAACGCCGCTTGCCAGCCGATGCATCAGCCCTGCAAAAGCTGCGGCTGCTGGGCCAGTTTTTCTTTCGGGACCTCGGGTTTGGCGGCAACGTCAATGACTACTACGACCCCGACAACAGCTACATGAACGCGATTCTTAAAACCAGGCGCGGCATCCCGATCAGCCTGGCAGTGCTGTGGCTTGAGCTGGCCAACGGCCTGGGGCTAAATGCGCACGGCGTGGCTTTTCCGGGTCACTTCATGGTCAAGGTGAATCTGCCCAAAGGTCAGGTGGTGATTGACCCGTTTACTGGTCAATCGCTAAGCCGTGAAGAGCTGGCTGAGCGGCTCGAACCCTTCCGCCAGCAGCGCGCAGGCCATGGGCTAGACGATTCAAAATATGACTCGCAAGGTGACTCGCTCGGCGCGCCGCTGGGCCTGTATTTGCAGTCAGCGCCGCCGCGCGACATCATCAGCCGCATGCTGCGCAACCTGAAAGAAATTCATAAGACCCAAGAAGACTGGCAGCGCCTGATAGCCGTGACCAACCGGCTGATCGTGCTGCACCCAGACGCTTGGGCCGAATACCGCGACCGCGGCCTGGCGTGGGCAGTGCAAGGCCAAGCAGCGCTGGCCGTGCCTGACCTGGAAAAGTACCTGGCCCATGCAGAAGATGCGCCAGACCTTGACGTGGTGGCACAGCGGGTAGCCAGTCTGCGCCAGCAAGCTGGGTAAAACCGTTTTGCTATCTATTCAATAGCTGCTAGCTCTTTACTTTATCGGGCTACGGGCCTAATGCTGCATATCACCCGACAGCAAAACATGTTGGCCACTACCCGCTGTTTGCAGCTTGCCGACCATCGATTCAGCCACACGGCTGGCGTTGATGGATTGGTAGTTGGCGGGTATCAGCGGCTTGAATAGTTCGAGCGCCACCAGCGACAGTTTCTCGGCCACACGCTGGGGCTGTTTTAGCGCATCGCGGTCACCCGCCAACAGCGATGGCCGAGCGATGACGACAGCATCAAAACCAAGCGCGCTAACGGCCGCTTCCATCTCGCCTTTGACCTGGTTGTAAAAAACACCCGACGTGGGACTGGCCCCCATGGCGCTGACCACCGCCAGGCGGCTCGCGCCAGCGGCTTTGGCAGCGCGGGCAATCGCCACAACCGCCTCAAAGTCGATGGCTTTGAAAGCGGCTTTGCTGCCAGCGACCTTGATAGTCGTGCCCAGCGCGATGAAAACGTCATCAACCGCCGGGCAGGTCCAGTTGGTCAGTGATGTACTGATGTGGACTTGAAGCTTGGGGTGTTGTACGTCGGGCGCGCGACGCCCGACGACGTGAACGGTGGTGTAACGCTTGTCGGCTAGTAGCAGCGCCAGGATGGCTTGGCCGACGAGGCCTGTCGCGCCTGCTACCAGTGCCGTGCGGGTGGAGTAAGTCGCTGAGTTCATGCGGTCATCTGCGATGCGTCAGCATTGCAAGTCAAAGACTATTGTGGCAGCGAGTTTTCATTCGTCACAGATTCCACTGAATACGGGCAAACCGATGGGAACGATTGTTCAGGCAGGCCAGTTTCAAACACCGCG
>JAYWFR010000293.1:0-2958 GCA_043778695.1 Polaromonas sp.
ATTTTGACCGAACCCAAAAACGCGGTGGTCAAGCAGTTCAGCAAACTGCTGGCGATGGAGGGCGTTGATCTGGAAATTCGGCCATCAGCCCTAAAAGCCATTGCCCGCAAAGCGTTGGCTCGCAAGACGGGCGCGCGAGGTTTGCGGTCGATCTTGGAGCAGTCTCTCATTGACACCATGTTTGACTTGCCGACGACCAGCAATGTCGACAAGGTGGTGGTCGACGAATCTACGATTGAAGAAAACAAGGCACCGCTGCTGGTGTACCGCGAGACGGCCAAAAAAGCCTAGGCGGCTCGACGCTTGAATGCTGACGATTGGGCCTCAACTAATAAGCAGTCGAAATTTTTTAAAGCTCTCCTAAGGCATTTATGTCATCCACTACCACCTTGCCTCCCGCCCCGATAGATCTACCTCTGTTGCCTTTGCGCGATGTGGTGGTGTTTCCGCACATGGTGATCCCGCTGTTTGTAGGCCGCCCCAAAAGCATCAAGGCCTTGGAGTCGGCCATGGAGTCTGAGCGCCGCATCATGCTGGTTGCCCAAAAGACCGCTGCCAAAGATGAACCAGTGGTGGAGGACATGTTTGAGGTTGGCTGTGTGGCCACCATTTTGCAGCTGCTCAAGTTGCCTGACGGCACGGTCAAGGTGCTTGTAGAAGGACAGCAGCGCGCTAAAGTCAACAAAATTGAAGATGGCGAGTTGCACTTCACCGCCAATGTCACGCCCATCGAACCAGTGGCCATTGCACTTGATAAAACCAGCGAGATCGAAGCGCTGCGCCGCGCGGTGATGCAGCAGTTTGACCACTACGTCAAACTGAATAAAAAAATTCCGCCTGAAATTCTTACGTCCATTTCAAGCATTGACGATCCAGGCCGTTTGGCCGACACGATTGCAGCGCACCTGCCTTTGAAACTTGACGCCAAGCAGGTCATTCTTGATTTGTCGCCCGTTAAAGAACGGCTTGAGAACCTCTACGAGCAGCTTGAGCGGGAAGTTGACATTTTAAATGTTGATAAAAAAATTCGTGGCCGCGTCAAACGCCAAATGGAAAAAAACCAGCGCGATTTTTATTTGAACGAGCAGGTCAAGGCGATACAAAAAGAGCTGGGCGACGGTGAAGACGGCGCCGACGTGGACGAGATCGAGAAAAAGATCAAAGCCGCCAGAATGCCGAAAGAGGCAAAAAAGAAAGCCGATGCCGAGTTTAAAAAGCTCAAACTCATGTCGCCTATGTCGGCTGAAGCGACAGTGGTGCGCAACTACATCGACGTACTGACGGCTTTGCCGTGGAGCAAAAAAACCAAGATCAAACACGACCTGGTCAACGCTGAAAACGTGCTGAACGAAGACCACTACGGTCTTGAAAAAGTCAAAGACCGCATTGTTGAATACCTCGCGGTGCAGCAGCGGGTCGACAAGCTCAAAGCGCCTATTTTGTGCTTAGTTGGCCCACCCGGGGTTGGAAAAACATCGCTCGGCCAATCGATTGCCAAAGCCACCGGACGCAAGTACGTGCGCATGGCGCTAGGCGGTATGCGCGACGAGGCTGAGATTCGCGGCCATCGCCGCACCTACATAGGCGCGCTGCCCGGCAAGGTACTGCAAAGCCTGTCCAAGGCTGGCACGCGCAATCCTCTGTTTCTGCTCGACGAAATTGACAAGTTGGGCACGGATTTCAGGGGCGACCCGTCGAGTGCGCTGTTAGAAGTGCTGGACCCTGAGCAAAACCACACCTTTGGCGACCATTATGTCGAGCTTGATTTCGACTTGAGCGACGTGATGTTTGTAGCTACCTCCAATTCGATGAACATCCCGCCAGCGCTGCTGGACCGCATGGAAGTGATTCGTTTGTCAGGTTATACCGAAGATGAAAAAACCAGCATTGCCATGCGTTACCTATTGCCCAAGCAGGTCAAAAACAACGGCGTGAAAGCCGAAGAGCTGGAAGTTCAAGAACAAGCCGTCCGCGATATCGTGCGCTACTACACGCGCGAGGCTGGCGTGCGCTCGCTGGAGCGTGAATTGGGCAAGATTTGCCGTAAGGTAGTCAAAGGCATTCAGCTCAAAAAAATGACTGCCCAAGTGGTTGTTACGCCAGATAACTTGAATGAATTTTTAGGCGTGCGCAAGTTCGACTATGGCCGAGCCGAGAAAAACAACCAGGTTGGCCAAGTCGTTGGTCTGGCCTGGACAGAAGTCGGCGGCGACTTGCTGACGATTGAAGCGGCGGTCATGCCTGGCAAGGGCGTTATAACTCGCACTGGCTCGCTGGGTGATGTGATGAAGGAATCTGTAGACGCTGCCCGCACGGTGGTGCGTAGCCGCTCCGCCATGTTGGGCATCAAAGACGATTTGTTTGAAAAGCGCGACATTCATATTCACGTTCCCGATGGTGCAACGCCCAAAGATGGGCCAAGCGCCGGAGCTGCCATGACAACAGCCTTTATTTCGGCGTTGACGGGCATTCCCGTGCGCGGTGATGTAGCCATGACTGGCGAGATTACCCTGCGCGGCGAAGTCACTGCAATTGGCGGCCTGAAAGAAAAGTTGCTAGCAGCCTTGCGCGGCGGCATCAAGACAGTGCTAATCCCGGAAGAAAACGCCAAAGACCTCCAAGAGATTCCTGACAACGTCAAAAACGGTTTAGAGATCATTCCCGTCAAGTGGATTGACCAGGTGCTGAAGGTGGCGCTCGAACGCATGCCGGTGCCGCTGACCGACGAAGGAATGTTACTGCCTGCGGTGGTCGCAACGGCTGCGATTGTTGTGCCGCCACTGGGCGTAACGGGTGCGGTCAAACATTGAGGATTTTTCTTCGCTTTCATGGGCGAGTCTTAAAAACAAGCTATACTTTGAGGCTTGCATCGCGGGAGTAGCTCAGTTGGTAGAGCGCAACCTTGCCAAGGTTGAGGTCGAGAGTTCGAGACTCTTCTCCCGCTCCAATTTAAAGGGC
>JAYWFR010000294.1:0-17219 GCA_043778695.1 Polaromonas sp.
GTACGACGTGGTTGGCCCGGTCTGCGAGAGCGGTGACTGGATTGGCCGCGACCGCAGCTTGAATGTGCTGGCCGGCGAGCACGTGGCGGTGTTATCAAGTGGCGCGTACTGCATGAGCATGGCCAGCAACTACAACACCCGGGGCCGTGCAGCAGAGGTGCTGGTTGACGGCAACGCCGTGCATGTCATTCGCCTGCGGGAAACCGCAGCCGACCAGATGCGGGGTGAGCAACTTGTTTAAAGTTGCCACAGCCGTTATTGTTTAGCTAGCCGCTATTATTTAAATAGCTGCTTGCGCCCGTACCAATTGGGCTGCAGCCTTTTTCTTGCCTAAATAATGGGCCACACGCCAGCCTAGCAGCAGCGCGATGATGATGGCGTAGACGGACACTTCTGCAAAGTTGTTTTTACCCGCCCGCATCCAAAAAAAGTGGAGCAACCCCAAGCCAGCTACGACATACACCAGTTTGTGCAGCGTTTGCCACCGCTTGGCGCCTAGCGTTTTAATCGCTTTGTTAAACGATGTGGCAGCCAGTGGGGTGAGCAGCACAAAGGCTGAAAACCCCACCAAAATAAAGGGCCGTTTGGCGATATCTTTGGCAATGTCGGCCACGTCAAAACCCATGTCAAACCAGCTGTAGCTCAACAGGTGCATCACGACATAAAAGTAAACAAACAAGCCCAGCACGCGCCGAAAGCGCGCCAGCTGCGGCGTGTTGGTGATGGTGCGCAGGGGCGTAACCGCCAGCACAATGCAGATAAAACGCAGCGTCCAGTCGCCAGTGGCTCGAATCAAATACTCTTGCGGATTGGCACCCGCGCCGTGGGTAGCCACGCGGTAAATCAGCCAGCCAATGGGCAGCATGCACAGCACGAAAAGCAACGGTTTAACTGCGGGGTGCAGCAAGCGTTTTTTCAGGCTCAGCGCTGTGGCGGCTGCAAACATGGTCAGAAATTCTTTTTCAAATCCAGACCAGCATACAGCTGCCCAATCTGCGCCTCATAGCCGTTGAACATCAGCGTTTTGCGCTTTTTGGCAAACAGACCGTCCTCGCCAATTCGGCGTTCGGTGGCCTGGCTCCAGCGCGGGTGGTCAACATCAGGGTTCACGTTGGAGTAAAACCCGTACTCGCTGGCAGCGGCCTTGTTCCATGCGGTTTTGGGTTCTTTGTCAGTAAAGCGGATTTTGACGATACTCTTGCCGCTTTTAAAGCCGTACTTCCACGGCAACACCATGCGTACCGGCGCGCCGGACTGGTTGGGCAGCACCTCGCCGTACATGCCAAACGACAGCAGCGCCAACGGGTGCATCGCCTCGTCCATGCGCAGCGCTTCAACATACGGCCACTCCAGCACGCGCGAGCCGACAAAAGGCATGGTTTTCGGGTCGGCCAGCGTGACAAATTCAACATATTTGGCACTGCCCAGGGGTTCGACTTTTTTGATCAGCTCCGACAACGAATAACCCACCCACGGGATCACCATCGACCAGCCTTCGACGCAGCGCAGGCGGTAAATACGCTCCTCCTGTGGGGCCAGCTTGATCAGGTCTTCCAATGTGTAGCTTTTGGGTTGCTTGACCAAGCCTTCAACTGCCACGCTCCACGGCTTGGTAACCAGCGTGCCAGCGTTTTTGGCGGGGTCCGCTTTGTCAGTACCAAATTCGTAAAAGTTGTTGTACGTGGTGGCGTCTTTGTAGTCGGTGACTTTTTCCATCGTCATGGCGCCCGCCACCGCTGACTTGCCGCCCGACAGCGCCGCCAGTTTGCCTGGTTTGGCAACCGTCTGCGCCATTGCTTGACGCCCCGCCCAGCTTGCCAGCGCCGCACCGGCAGCGCCGGTGGCCATCAGCCGCATCAGGCCGCGTCGGTTCTGGTAGGTATTGGCTGAAGTGATCTCGCTCGGTGCGAGGTGGTTAAAGCCGTTGGCGTTGGTTTTGATCAGCATAGGATGTCCTTTGATAACTCGTTAGTCTAAATACGCAGCAAAGTCTTACCTGGATTTTTAAGCAGCTATAAAAAAAGCGAGCCTTTTTTGCAAAAGCTCGCTTAGGTAGAGTGTTATCAAAGCCAAGGGTTCAATCCCTGCGCTTTGGCACCTGCTTACCGCAGTCCGGCAATGTAGTCAGCCAGCGCTTTGATCTCGCGGTCGTTTAGCTTGGCTGCGTTTTGCGTCATTTGCAGGTTGTTTTTGCGAATGCCATCGCGAAAGTAAGTCAGCTGGGCAGCGGTGTACTCAGCATGCTGACCAGACAGACGCGGGTACTGGGCCGGGATGCCCGCACCGTTCGGGCTGTGGCAGCCTGCACATGCCGCAATCTGACGCTCTTGAATGCCGCCGCGGTAAATGCGTTCGCCCAATGTAGCCAATTCTTTGTCAGTGGCAGACCCTGCCTTGGCCTTGTTTGACGTGACCCAAAAGGCGATGTCTTTCATGTCCTCTTCAGACAGCGCCGTTGCAAACCCGACCATGATGGCGTTGGCGCGCTTGCCTGATTTGTATTCAGTCAACTGCTTGACCAAATATTCGGGATGTTGCTGGGCAAGTTTGGGATAAGCCGGTGCACCAGAGTTGCCATCCACGCCGTGGCAGCCTGAACACACCGCAAAACTGGCTTGGCCTTTGACCACGTCTGGCTTATAAGCCACCGGCTTGGCTTTGGCGGGCTCTGGCTTGGCTGCATCGGCAGCAAACGAAGTCACGGCTGACAGGGCTAAAACGACACCTAGGGCGGCGTTTAAAAATGAGTTGGCAAACAGCTTCATATCGGGGAATGCTTTAATGGTTGTCGCAAAATCGCTAATGTACGATTTTACAATGGGTTCAGCGCACGCCCCGCCACTCGGGTATTGAAGAACCTTACCAACACACATGACCATTACAGCAACACCGCCTCATTTGAGCACCCAGCCCGACCCCAAAATCGCCATGGGCTGGCTGCACACCGCCAAATTTTTGACGACTGCGCCTGAACTAAAACACCTGCCGCGCCTTGACGTGCCCGAAATCGCCTTTGTGGGCCGCTCCAACGCTGGCAAGTCCACCTGCATCAACACCCTGACACAGCAGCATCGCCTGGCCTATGCGTCTAAAACTCCGGGTCGCACCCAGTCGATCAACCTTTTTACGCTGGGCAAACAAGGCGTGACAGACGCGGTGCTGACCGACCTGCCCGGCTATGGTTACGCGGCCGTGCCCAAAGAGGCCAAGCTGCGCTGGCAGCAAGTCATGGGCAACTATTTGCAAACCCGTGACAACTTAAAAGGCGTGGTGCTGATGTGCGACCCACGCCGCGGCATGACCGAGCTGGACGAGATCTTGCTCGATGTGATTCGCCCCCGGGTCGAGGAAGGCATGAAGTTTTTAATCCTGCTGACCAAATCAGACAAGCTAAACAAAACCGAGGGTGCCAAAGCCCTGCAAATTGCCAAATTAAATGCGGCTGGTGGCAACGTGAAGTTGTTTTCAGCCCTGAAAAAGCAGGGTGTGGAAGAAGTCGCCCAGCATTTGTGGGACTGGACACATTCAGCACCAAATACGCCTTTAAATACGGCTGTAGCCCAATAAAATACAGCGCTAGCAGCTCCTGAAAAAATAGCATCATGATTGAACTCAGCCAACTTGTCTTGCCTCATGGCATCACCCTGTCTTGCCGCAGCTCGGGTGAAAAAGGCCGCCCGGTGCTGGTGTTTTTGCACGGCTTTCCCGAAGCGGCCTTTGTGTGGGACGACCTGCTGCTGCACTTTGCCAAGCCTGAGAACGGCGCCTACCGCTGCATCGCGCCCAACCTGCGTGGTTTCGAGCAGTCCAGCGCGCCCACGGATGTGAGCGCCTACCGACCCAAGCACCTGGTGCAGGACATGGCGGCCTTGATCACGCTTGAAGGTGGACAAATTGAGTGTTTAGTCGCCCACGATTGGGGCGGCGCAGTGGCATGGAATTTAGCCGCCAGCCAGCCCCACCTGATTAAAAAGCTGGCCATCATCAACTCGCCTCACCCCGGCACGTTTTTGCGTGAATTGCAGCACTCCCCTGCCCAGCAGGCCGCCAGTGCGTACATGAATTTTTTGATTCGGCCAGATGCTGAAACGCTGTTGGCTGAAGACGATTTCAGGCGACTTTTTGAGTTTTTCATGCCTTTTAGCAGCGTTAAAGGAACGAAGGGTCCACGCATTGCGCCTGACTGGCTGACAGAAGCCGTGCGCGCCCAATACCGCAGCGTCTGGCAGGCTGGCCTGACGGGGCCACTTAATTTTTACCGCGCATCGCCGCTGCGGCCCGGCCCCGGCGTTGCCACCGTGGTGATTCCGCGGGTGCTGCTGGACGTGCATTTGCGCACGCTGGTGCTGTGGGGCATGGGCGACATTGCCTTGCCGCCAGCCCTGCTAAACGGCTTGGCCGACTACGTGCCGCGTATGCAACTGGAGCGCATCGACGGCGCAACTCACTGGATCATTCACGAGCAGCCAGAGCTGGTAGCAGCGCATTTGCAGCGCTTTCTGAATTCTTGATTGCTATTTAATCAGAAGCTGTTAGCCCCCGTATTTATTGAGATTTAGGCCTATTTATCGAAGACCCATGGCATCCATGACGCCGATTTCTACAGCCCGTAAGTCTGCCGCGGCCAGTGTGCCAACCCGGTTCAAGACGCGGGTTGATTTGTTCACTGTTGTCAGCTGATCGCATACTGCTACCGATTGCAGGCCGGCGCTTGGCACAGCCACCGCAAAAATTTCCATCGGCGCGGGGCAGGACGACAGGGGCACAACCATCACCGTTCGGCGCGCTTTGTTGATGGCGTTGCGCGACATCACCACCGCTGGCCTGCGTTTCATGATCTCCGAGCCGACTTTGAGCTCTTGTCCTTTTGGTGGATCGAAGTCAACGGTGTAAATCTCACCGGGCCGGATGTCCTGGCTCACTGCACCGCCTCACCAGCGATGGTATTTGTGTCGTCAAAGACTGAGCGAACCTCGGCGTAGGCTGGGTCTGTTTCGACCTGGCGGACAGGCTGCTCAATTTCCGGCTCGCGTTGATTTTCCCGGCGTGAAATTTCCTCACGCATCAATCGCTCAATTTCCTGGCTGCGCTTGCTGGACGGCACCAGCGCGCGAAACCGCTCCAAAACTTCGTCAGTGATGCTGAAAAGTGCTCTGGCTGTCAGGCGGTGTCCTGCCTAAAGATGGGTTGATCAAGTAACCAGTATCTATCGCGTGATATCTCACTGCGAGACTGCCCAGAAGGATTGAAGCGACGTCAATAAACCTCCGCTGTTCCCTCGGGCCGGGTTTTAAAACGCTTGTGCACCCAGTAGTATTGCGCCGGCTGGGTGTTGATGTAATTTTCAAGCTGCTGATTCATGTAAGCGGTGTCCTGCACAGCATCGCTGGTGGGGTAGTTTTGCCACGCCGGTAGCACCCGAACAGCGTAGCCGCCGGGCGTCAATTGCGCAATGATAGGCACTACCTTGGCGCCGCCCAGCCGGGCAAAGCGTGCTAAAGACGGCACAGTAGCGGTTGGCACACCGTAAAACGGCACAAACACCGACTCATTGGGGCCAAAGTCCATGTCGGGCAGCAAGTACAGCGGCTGGCCGGCCTTGATGGCGGTGACGATGGGCTTGACGCCATCGACCCGGCCAAACAGGCGCAGGTTGCCAAAGCGGCGGCGGCCGCGCAGTATCCAGCTGTCGACCAGCTTGTTGGACTGGTCGGTGTAGATCGTGGTGGACGGGCGCGGTACGCCTAGCGCCACCCCGGCCCAGGCGGCGTCCAGCCCAACAAAATGCGGCAAAAAAATCACCGTTGGCTCTGTACCTTGCAGCTCGTCAACAGCGCCGCTTAAGGTGATGCGCCGCTGCACCCAGCTGGTTGGGGCGTGCCAAATCCAGCTGCGATCCAACCACGCTTGGGCAAAATAAACAAAGGTTTGTTGCGCCAAGCCTTTAATGTCGTACGCAGGCAGCTCCGGAAAGCATAGCGTCAGGTTAACCACAACAACCCGGCGGCGCGCCCCCACCAACGCATACAGCGCCCAGCCGAGCAGCCAGCCCATCAAACGCACCACACGCAGTGGTAGCAGGGCCAGCAGCCGCATGAACAAAATCCCGCCGCGCGTTAGAAAGCCGCTCACCAGTTGGCGTAGCGTGCTCAAACAGAGGCCTTTTTGTCAGCTTGGGCAGGCAGTTCGCCTTGCCTGGGCGTTTTGTAGCGGCCATAGCCCCACAGGTACTGGCCGGGTTGGCTGAGCACAATGGTTTCAATGGCTTGGTTGATGTTTGTTACGTTGCTCAATAAGTCAGCGCTGGCACTCAAATGGACAGCGGGGCGAATTTTAACGATGTAGCCGCGCCCTTTTGGCAAGCGCTCACAGCTGACGGGCAACAACACCGCGCCGCTTTGCATGGCCAGCCGTGCAGCCAGCGTCATGGTATAGGCGGGTTTGCCGAAAAACGGTGCCCAAACGCCCAGCCCCTTGGGCGGCACCTGGTCGGTCAGCAGCGCCACCGCGCGCCCTGCCTTTAGCGCCTTGTGCAGGGCTTTGATGGCGCTGAGCGATGCCGGCAACACCATGAACTGTGGTCGCTGGCGGGTGGCCAGCTCAATGGCTGCCAGCGCGGGCTGGCGCGCCGGTCGGTAAATGGCGGTGATTGGGCCATGCAGCGGGCCAAACACCTCGGCCAGCGCCTGTGGGCCTAACTCAAAACTGCCGCAGTGCGGCCCAAAAAATATCACGCCCTTGCCTAGCGCAAAGGCTTGTTCAGCCAGCTCTTGGCCTTGCATTTGCACATTAGCCAGGCACGATTTGTCAAACGGCCGCAGCCACAGCTTGGGCAGCTCCGCCACGAAGCGCCCGGCCTCGGCAATGGCAGGCTTGGCCACATCAAAAGGCACGCCTGCCTGAGCGCAATTGCTGCGAAAGCGCTGTCGATACCCCGAGCTTAAAGTCCACACTGCCCAGCCCAATGCGCCGCCCAGCAAATGCAGCGCAGCCAGTGGCCAAAGGGAAAAAAATCGAAACAACCAGAGCATGTTTGAAGATAAAACCAGATAGCGGGGACCGCTTTATACTCGTGGCGTCGCCGAGTTATTTGAACAACTTGCAGGGCGACGTTAAACCCAACTGCTAAAGCGTTCGCCAAAGCATTCCGCTGGCAACGCGCCCAGCAACTTTATGGAGTGTACTGACATGGCGAACGATTTCCTCTTTACTTCTGAATCTGTCTCTGAGGGCCACCCGGACAAGGTCGCCGACCAAATCTCGGATGCCATCCTAGATGCCATCTTCAAACAAGACCCACTGAGCCGCGTTGCTGCCGAGACGTTGGTCAACACCGGGCTGGTGGTGCTGGCGGGTGAGATTACGACCAACGCGCATGTTGACTATATTCAGATCGCGCGCGACACCATCAAGCGCATTGGCTACGACAACACCGACTACGGTATTGACTACAAAGGCTGCGCGGTCATGGTTTGCTATGACAAGCAGAGCAACGACATCGCTCAGGGCGTAGACCACGCGAGCGACGACCACCTGAACACTGGCGCGGGCGACCAAGGCCTGATGTTTGGCTACGCTTGCGACGAAACGCCTGAACTGATGCCCGCGCCAATTTACTATGCCCACCGACTGGTTGAGCGCCAGGCGCAGTTGCGCAAAGATGGCCGCCTGCCGTTTTTGCGGCCCGACGCCAAAAGCCAGGTGACGATGCGTTATGTCGACGGCAAGCCGCACAGCATTGACACCGTCGTGCTGTCTACCCAGCACGCGCCTGACCAAAGCGAGACCGCCCACAAAATGAAAGCCTCTTTCAATGAAGCCATCATTGAGGAGCTGATCAAGCCGGTGCTGCCTAAGCACATGTTGACCAACCACACCAAGTTTTTGATCAACCCGACAGGCCGTTTTGTCATTGGCGGCCCGCAAGGCGACTGCGGCTTGACCGGCCGCAAGATTATTGTCGACACCTACGGCGGTGCCTGCCCCCATGGCGGCGGCGCTTTTAGCGGCAAAGACCCATCCAAAGTAGATCGTTCAGCCGCCTACGCAGCTCGATACGTCGCTAAAAACATCGTGGCTGCGGGCCTAGCCAAGCAGTGCCAAATTCAGGTCGCCTACGCCATTGGTGTGGCAAAACCGATGAACGTGACGGTGTATACCGAAGGTACCGGTGTGATGAGCGACGACAAGCTGTCAGCCCTGGTGCAAGAGCACTTTGATTTGCGCCCCAAAGGCATCATTCAAATGCTGGACTTGCTGCGCCCGATTTACGAGAAGACAGCCGCGTATGGTCACTTCGGTCGTGATGAACCTGAATTTACTTGGGAAAAGACCGACAAAGCTGCTGCCCTTAAAGCTGCAGCCGGCCTGTAAGGCTTGAATGCCTTGCTCCTTCCCCTTTCGGGGGAAGGCTGGGATGGGGGCACGCGCAGTGCCAGCACCGTCTCTGCACTTGCCCCCACCCCTGCCCTACCCGAAAAGGGGAGGGAGTAAAGATGGGCACTGCCGTCACTCGACTTTCGGCAAGTCCAGCGTCAACCAGCCGTCGCCACGTTCGAGCTTTGCGCTGGCAGTCCGGGCCATCGCCTCCACATCTGGCCAATCAATCAGGCGGTATTTGCGAACAACGTCCATCGGCGCTGGCCTTGTGCCTGAGCCGTCTACCAACATACGGATATGCAACTGGCCACTTTGATGGCTGCCTGCGGCCGCATAGCTAACCTGCAAGCTGCATCCTTCAGTGCGTTGATCACAAAACGCAAGCAGCGCGCCCATCAACACACTGCGAACAAAACTTTGCGGCGCAGTGGCAGCGTCGTCGGTGATACCGTTGACAAGTTTCAACCCGTTGGCTGACAACTCCATGGCCAGCAGCTGGATGGCTTCATCCACGCAGCTGCGCAAGCTGACCCGGGCGTCCTGGTTTGAGCCTATCCACTCAAGCGCATTCATGCAGTCGGCGGTGGCCTTTTTTGTCAGGCTGCTGAGGGACGTGACATTTTTAGCGATGGCTTGCAAGTCAAGCTCGGGCGCTTGCACGCGCCGCTCCAGCACCATCAGCAACATTCGAATCGGCTGCATGGCGCCTGCAACGTCGTGGCGCAGCACAGGCATCAAGCGGCGAAGCACAGCATAGCGCGCGGCCTCGGCCAACCGGTCGTTGAAGCCTTCTGGCGTTAGTGATGCGGTAGCCAACGCAGCATCAAGCACAGCATCGCGCGCAGAAGGCAAAGGGGTAGGAGCAAGCGTAGGCATGGGTAAAAAGTGTTGATGGACTTTTGGGGGGTTTGGCAGGCTTGTTAACAATAAATCAGCTGCTTGTTCGGGCGGGTAAAAACCGGGCCAATATCTCGTCGACGGCGGCCGGGTCAACAGGCTTGATCAGATGCGCATGAAAGCCCGCCATTTTTGATTTGCGGATGTCTTCTTCAGTGCCCCAACCGGTCAGTGCGATCAGCTTGGCCGCTGCCGTGGCCGGGTTGGCTAGCAAGCGCCGCGCCACTTCATAACCGTTCATGCCGGGCAGGCCGATGTCCAAAAACACCACGTCGGGGCAAAGCTCAATGGCTGCGTCCAGAGCCTCCTGGCCGCCGAAGGCCGCGCGCGCTTGGTGGCCAGACAAATCCAGCAGCATGACCATGGTTTCGGCGGCGTCAATGTTGTCGTCCACCACCAAAATACGATGCTTTGCCGGTGCAGCAACTGACGCTGCGGGTTGAACGACCGGCGCATCAACTACCAACGGCAAGGCTGTTGGCAACGTCACGGTGAAGGTGCTGCCCTTGTCAACACCCTCACTGGCAGCGCTGACCAAGCCGGCGTGCATTTCAACCAGCGTTTTCACCAGTGACAGGCCAATGCCCAAGCCGCCCTGGGCGCGGTCAAGCGTGCGGTTTACCTGCGTAAACATGTCAAACACCAAACCCAACATGTCAGCCGGTATGCCCATGCCGGTGTCGTGCACAGCAACCACGATGTTGTCGTTTTCCAGGCGCGCTGAAAAAGTAATGTGCCCGCCGGCTTGCATGTACTTGGCCGAATTGGTCAGCAAATTACTGAAGATTTGACTCAAGCGGGTCGGGTCAGCGTCCAGCCAAACAGCGTCGCTTGGCCAGTCGATGCTCAGCGTGTGGCCAGCCGCGTCAATAGAAGGTCGCGACGCTTCCAGCGCAGCCGCAGCAATATCCTGAAAAGAAATTCGCTCGCGCTTGAGCACAATTTTGCCGCTGCTGATGCGCGAGACATCCAGCAAGTCATCGACTAGGCGCACCAGCTGGCCCAGCTGGCGTTCCATCACCGGCAGGGTGCGGGCGACTACCTCTTCTGAGCGTGGCGCACATTTAAGCAACTGCAAACCGGTGCGGATTGGCGCCAGTGGGTTGCGCAGCTCGTGCGCCAGGGTTGCCAAAAACTCGTCTTTGCGCAGGTCTTGCTCCAGAAGTCGCTGCTCGAAAGCGCGGCGATTCGTGATGTCATGTGTCACGCCCAACACGGATTCAATGTGCCCTTCATCGTTGAATTCAGGCACCAGGCGGCACGAAAAATGGCGCAGGCCGACGTGCTGCGTTTGCGCTGAAAATTCCAGAACAGTTTGCTTTTGGTGGTCGAAAACATGGCGAATCGCTTTTTCCCATTGGTCAGACAGCTTTTGAGACACGCCCAACTCGCGGTGCGTTTTGCCCAAAATATCTGCCACGGGCCGGCTCGTTAGTTTCTCGATGACTGAGTTGACGAACACATGCCGCAACTGGCGGTCAAATCGGCTGAGCACATCGGGCGTGTTTTCGGTCACGCTGCGCAGTTCACGCTCACGGCGGGCTAACCCCTTCGTTACCCTGGCTTCATCTGTACGGTCCACGCCGTGCATAAAAATACCTGACACCTTGCCGTTGACGTCTCGCAATGGCAAATACGAAAAATCAAAAAACCTGTCAATCAAAATTCTGTCTGGCCCCAATCTGAGCTTGGCCATCATCGACTTGGCCACATAAGGTTGACCGGTCCGGTAAACCTCATCAAGCAACGCCGGAAAAGCCTGATCAGCCAGCTCGGGCAATACGTCCACAAAGCTGTTTCCGATGATCTCCGGGCCGCGTTCAATCAGGTCTAGGTAAGCTTGGTTGGCCATCTGAAAAACATGCGACGACCCCGCCAGCACAACTGAGAAAGACGGCATGATCTCCAGAATCTGCGAGAGTTGCAACTCGTTGGCATGGAGTCGTCTTTCAGCCCGCACATGCTCCACCGCAGACCAGGTGCGCTCGGCTATTTCCCGCGCGATGGTCATGTCGTCCAGCGTCCAGTGGCGCGGCAGAGTTTGATGAATTCCCAAGACCGCAACCAACCGATTATTTTTCAAAATCGGGATGCCCAAATTGGCAACGATTTTCAACTCGGCGTACGCCGCTTTTTCGGTGTCTGAATAACCGGCATCATTAGGTACATCAGGCATGACATGGTTTTCACCTGACTGAAACATCGCCAGCAGCTTCGGGCCATAGTCTTCCAGGCGGTACGTGCCCTCCATCTGACGCAGGCCGTTGACATAACTTTGACCCACCACCACATCACCGCCTGCTGTGACCTCGCCGTACATCACGCGGTTGACTTGCAAATGCACGCCCAACATGTGCGATGCAACGCGGATAAGCGCATGCTCGTCAGTCAGGCCACGCGTGGCGTCGCCAAACACACTGCGAAAGGTTTCGCGGTCAGTGACCAGCCTAAGCGCGCCTTTGCTTTGGCGCAGTTCACGCGCCATGGCCCAGCTTTCAGTGGCGTTTTCAACGGCGCGGCAAAGGCTGTTGGGGTTGGTCCAGTCTTTGGCAATGTAGTCTTGCGCCCCCGCACGCAGCGCCAGGCGGCCGTCGCGCCGATTGGCATCACTGGTCACCACCACCACCGGGCAAATCGGCATACCGTCAGGCCCCACCACGGCGGCTAGCACGCTGGGTGCCGGCATGTCGGGCAGGTGGTAATTCAGCACGATGCAATCGGGCGGCGGAACTGCGTAAAGTACGGCTTTGATGCCGGCTGCGGCGCTGGCTGCTTCGACAAATGTCAGCTGCCGCTCGGAGCCGCCCAGCAGCATGTGGCGAATCTGGGCGCGGTCGCCCAGGCTGTCGTCAATGATGCAAACGCACCATGGCCTTAACATGTCTTTGTCTGGCGCTTGCATGGATTGACTGTCAAATTATTCGCGCTCTGTTAGGCACAACCAGACATGGCCTCTGCACAATATAAATGCCAGGCTCGGCGGGCTTGCGCAAAAGCGATGCCAACTGACTCACGCAATAAGGTTCTACAAGAACGGGCATGAGGTTGCGAGTCGCTGTGAAATTGAGGAGGAATGTCCAGTTTTTAAGATACCACACAGAACGTGTAGGAGTACACCTCGACACGCTGTAGGCCGATAACTGGTTGTGTTTAGATTTGCTATTGTATATATAGCTAGTAGTGCTTTATTTACGCTGGCTAGCAGCTTTTTTAATCCTTGATGCCGCAATCTAGACCCCTTCTTCTTCTTTCGCAGTCGCATAAAAAGGGGCGAGTAATGGCATCCGTCAGGCAAAGCCTTGCCGGCTGGTCAGACCTTTTCTCATCCTGCGTGGAAACCTACTTAAAAGAGTTTTTAAACGCTAAATTGAATCCAGTTGGACAAAAGTTACGTAAACCAACTACAGCGCAAGCTGTGCGTTTATTCACTTCATTTCAACCAGGAGTTCCCTATGTCCATTGCCCTAAAGCAACTTGCAAAAGCTTGCCTGTTAGTTGTTGCTGCTGGCAGCGCGTTGGCGTCCAGCCACCGCGAAGCCCCATTCATTACCGGCAGCCCCAAGGTCGACGGTACTGACTTTTATATGTTTCGCAGTTATGAAGGCGTAGCCGCCAATGGCTCGGGCGGTCGCTCTGACTACGTCACGCTGCTGGCCAACTACCAGCCGCTGCAGTCCCCGTACGGCGGGCCTAACTACTTTCAGATGGACCCAAACGCGCTGTATGAAATCCATCTTGACAACAACGGCGATGCGGTCGAAGACATCACCTTTCAGTTTCGATTTAAAAACAACCTCAAGTCCATCCCCCTGACCATCGGCTCAGCCAGCGTGCCGATTCCGTTGATTCAAGCCGGCACGGTGGCTAACTTAAACGATGCCTACCTGAACGTCAATGAAACCTACGACGTCAAAATTGTGCGCGGCGAGCGGCGCAAAAGCCTTGGGACTGCCCTGACCAAAAGCGCAGGCGGCAGCGCCACGTTTGAAAAGCCAGTGGACTACATTGGCAGTAAAACCATTGCCGACTATGCGGGCTACGCTGCCAAACACATCCACACCGTGACCATCCCCGGCTGCCCGGCGGGCAAGGACCAGGGCAAGGTGTTTGTGGGCCAACGCCAGGAAGGTTTTGCAGTGAATTTGGGCACGGTGTTTGACCTTGTCAACGCGCCTGCGTCGTTCTTGCTGGACCCAGCCAACAAGGATGCGGCCGGCAATGGCGGCAAGCACATCATTCAAAAAGCCAACATCACCACCATGGCCATTGAAGTGCACAAAGACTGCCTAACCGCAGGCAGCGAGACCGTGATTGGCGGCTGGACGACTGCCAGCGTACGCCAAGGACGGTTGATCAACGGATCACCAGCAGCAGGCAATGACAAGGTTGAAAAAGCCGGTGGCGCGTGGACACAGGTCTCGCGTTTGGGTAACCCGCTGGTCAACGAGCTGGTGATTGGTTTGCCTGACAAAGACAAGTTCAACGCGTCGCAGCCTAAAGACGACGGCCAGTTTTTAGCCTATGTGTCAAACCCGACCCTGCCCGCTTTGCTAAGCCTGGTGTTGGGCGCTGATGTTGCGCCAAAAAACCTGCCGCGTACCGATTTGATCACCACCTTTTTAACCGGCATCACCGGGGTGAACAAGCCTGCCAATCCGAAAGCGTCTGAAATGCTGCGCTTGAACCTGGCTGTGCCAGCGGTGCCGTTTGCCGGTCAAAACCGTTTAGGTGTGGCGGGCAACGCATTGGCCGGCGGCACGGACAACGCAGGCTTTCCAAATGGGCGTCGGCCTAAAGACGACGTGGTGGACATTGCGTTAGTAGCTACGGTTGGCGGCCTTTGCGTCATCAACGGTGACAACGACGCGCTCAAACTCAACAGCGTGCCCGGCATTGCGGGCCTAACGTCGGCGTGCAAACCATCGAGCGTGCCGTTGGGTGCCAAAGCGGCTGATATTCATGACGCAGTTGACCAAGCCACGGTGCCATTTTTGCCAGGCTTTCCGTACCTGAACACACCCAACTCAGGCTCTGCCACCTATTAAGCCAAATGAATATTTGAAGGAAACACCATGTTAAAAATCAATTCAAAATGGCTGATAGCTACCGCGCTGGCGACAACGCTGGTTGCAGGCTGCGGCAGTGGTGGTGGCGACGGGGGCCAAGCGCAACAGCCCACCAACCCTGCTACCAGCGCACAAGGCGTTGTCGATTACTTGCTGGCGCTGATTGCCAACGAAACGACAGACTTGAGCGAGCCAAAGGCAATCGACGGCATCACGTTCGCGACTGAAGAGATGGCGCAGCCTAGCGCTATTTGATAAAGAAAAGTCCGGCAGCTCAAACGGGCTGCCGGACTTTTTATATTCCGCTTAAAAACGCGGGTCGTGATACGGTTTTTGTAGCCCTTCAAGCAGAGCAGTCTAAGCAGAGCGGTTTAAACAATCTAACGCCAGCTTTCCCGAAGTTGCCGCCGCAGCGCTGACCAACGTACCCCAAGCCATATCAATAAAAGTTAGCCCCAACGGCCAGTCTTTGACCACGGCCAGATTTGTCAGGTCATAGGTTGAATACGCGAAGAAGCCAAACAACGCCCCCATCAGCGCCGCCTTCCACACCGGGCTATTGACTTGCGGCAGCACTGCAAATATCAACAAGCCCACAGGAAACAACAAATAAAAAGCTGCCGCCGCCCACAGGTTGGGGCTGGGGCTAAGCAGCGGCCCCATTGCATTGGCATAAGTCGATTTGGCCACGACGCCGAGCCAAATCATGTCGATGATGAACATGGTGGCAAAGACCGCCGCATAGCTTGTCAAATAAATGGGCATTTGAATTTCTAGGAGTTTGACTGAGATTATTTATGAAGACCGCTAACGCTGGCAACCGCGTCTGTTGGTTTGACGAAAATGTCTTACATAAATCGTTTCGACTTGTTAAACTAAAGTATAGATAAAATCGCAAAGAGGAAATGCGCAATTTTTCAATTCACTTCTCGCCACTGCTGGCAGCACTGTGCTTTCTGGCAGCGTTAGGGCTAGGCGCATTAGGCCACTTGCTCTTGACACGGCGGGCTGCACGCCAACGCAGGCGCGCGCCTGATGAGTGGCCCCTGGCGGCACGCGCCATCATCAACTCTGAAGAGCGAAAAATTTGGCGCTGGCTTGAGTTGGCTTTTGTTGACTATTCGGTCATGGTCAAGATGCCCGTTACCCGATTTTCGATTCCCAACTCTAAAAAGCAGGGCGTTTACTGGTTCGAGCTGCTGAGCAGCTTGTATTGCACGTTTACTGTGGTTCGGGCTGATGGACAAGTGATGGGCTGTGTTGACCTGCCGTCCCGCTCCGGCGGACAAAACAGGTCACATCGAATGAAGGCTTCGGTATTGAAACAGTGCGGTATTGCTTACGTCGTTTTGCACCACGCCACTCAACCCACCATAGAGCAGATTCGCCTGCGGTTTTTAGGTGACGCGTCAGCCATGCCCCAAAACATGCAACAAACTGCGGCAATTGGTGCGGCAAGTTCCAGTCTGCGAACTTCAATTTCACGTAGCCGTCAAACTCGAATTGACGTCACGAGTTCAAAGGTCAAGCAAAGCCTGGAGTCAATTTTCGCAACCGACACACACAATGCGGGCGCACCTTCGAGCGGCTTCACCGCTGAATGGCAAGACGACTCGTTCATCATGCCACTTGACAGCCGAAAGGCTGCGTTGAAATAGTCAAGAGCTCAGCCCCAGTCGCGCAAAAATCAGAACCGCCACTTTTACCGCAGACACTTTGGGTGTTCCGGGTTGACTGCGCAGTAAATAACGAGTGGCCATGACCTGTTTCCTACCGGGCAGTCTGTTAATTTTTTACAGCTTTTGTCTTGAAATCTTCACAGATAAGCACTATCATTAGCACTCGACACTGTAGAGTGCTAACAACGCTTTCAAGTCGCAGATTCGCTAGCGCTGGCTGCCTGTAGACGGCGCTTTTGATTTTTAAAAACCACTTTTTATAACTGGAGAACCCATGAAACTTCGCCCTCTGCACGACCGCGTGATTGTCAAACGCGTCGAAAACGAAACCAAAACCGCCTCTGGCATCGTCATTCCTGACTCCGCCGCTGAAAAGCCTGATCAAGGCGAGATTTTGGCTGTTGGCCCCGGCAAGAAAAACGACAAAGGCGAAGTTCAGCCCGTTGGCGTCAAAGTTGGCGACCGCGTTTTGTTCGGCAAATACAGCGGCCAGACTGTCAAAGTTGACGGCGACGAACTGCTGGTGATGAAAGAGGAAGACCTCTTTGCTGTCGTCGAGAAGTAAACCTTTGACGCAGTCGCAATTTAGTCACTATTAATTTAATAGCTGCTTGCGCCCTATTCTTGTGGGCTGCAGGCACTCTTAACCCCTATTTAACTTATTTCAGGAGCCAAACATGGCAGCAAAAGATGTGATTTTCGGCGGCGAAGCTCGCGCCCGCATGGTTGAAGGCGTGAATATTCTCGCCAACGCCGTCAAAGTAACCCTGGGCCCTAAAGGCCGCAACGTGGTGCTGGAGCGTTCATTCGGCGCCCCTACCGTGACCAAAGACGGCGTGTCAGTCGCGAAAGAAATCGAACTCAAAGACAAACTGCAAAACATGGGCGCGCAGATGGTCAAGGAAGTTG
This sequence comes from Polaromonas sp., assembly GCA_043778695.1. Taxonomy (GTDB): domain Bacteria; phylum Pseudomonadota; class Gammaproteobacteria; order Burkholderiales; family Burkholderiaceae_C; genus Polaromonas. Next base: position 16,931 of record JAYWFR010000294.1, read on the forward strand.
CTTCCAAGACGTCTGACATCGCTGGTGACGGCACCACGACCGCTACTGTGCTGGCACAGGCCATCGTCCGCGAAGGCATGAAGTACGTTGCCGCCGGCATGAACCCGATGGACTTGAAGCGCGGCATCGACAAGGCTGTCACGGCTTTGGTTGAAGAGCTGAAAAAAGCTTCAAAAGCCACCACCACTTCGAAAGAAATCGCTCAAGTCGGTTCGATCTCCGCTAACAGCGACGAAACCATCGGCAAGATCATTGCTGATGCGATGGACAAAGTCGGCAAAGAAGGCGT
>JAYWFR010000295.1:0-2949 GCA_043778695.1 Polaromonas sp.
GGGCAGCTGCGTGCTGCTGGTCAAACACCAAAGCACTTGGGAAACCTTTTCAATGGTCACGCTCATGCCGCACCCGCTGGCGTTTGTGTTTAAAAAAGAACTGCTTTACGTGCCGTTTTTTGGCTGGGCCATGTCGCGGATGGACATGATTCACATTGACCGCAGTCAGCGTGCGCAAGCGTTCAACAAAGTCGTGGCGCAGGGCAAACGCCTGATGGCGCAGGGGGTGTGGGTCATCATGTTTCCAGAAGGCACGCGCATTGCGCGCGGCCAAAAGGGTGTTTACAAATCGGGCGGCACGCGCCTGGCGATTGAAACGGGCGCGCCGGTGATTCCGGTGGCCGTGACGTCTGCCAAATGTTGGCCGCGCAAGGCGTTCATCAAAAGGTCGGGCATTGTGGACATTTCCATCGGCAAGCCGATTGCCAGCGCGGGCCGCCAGCCTGATGAGCTGATGCGAGAGGTTGAGGCATGGATTGAAGCCGAGATGCGCAGGCTGGACCCAGACGCATATTCACGATAAAACGCCATGATGCAAAGGCTCTTGCAGTTCACGCTTGACTTGTTCGAGGCTGTGCCTGCCCCGTTGTCAAAGAAGTCGAAAAAACGTGCTGAAAAATCAAATTTTCAGGGATCAAGTTCTCCTTTAGCCCAGGTTTTAATTGCGCAAGCAGCTACTGAAAACGTAGCAGACGGCTATGCGCTGCCAACCCAAACCCTGCAACATGCACTGGCCCCTGTCACCTTTTCCCATCCTCTTGCTAGCCGCCAAACGCTGCTAGACGGCATTGCAGTAGCTTATGAATTCAAACGCGGCAAGCGCCGCACGATTGGCTTTTCAGTTGGCGCACAAGGCTTGACGGTGAGCGCGCCCAAGTGGGTGCCGCTGTACGAAATTGATAAAGCCGTGCTTGAAAAGTCCGCGTGGATCATCAAGAAGCTTGAAGAAACCCGCGCCCGGCACAACAAGCTGGAATCAGCCCGCATTGACTGGAAAGAAGGGGCCACGCTGCCGTTTTTAGGCGAGCAAGTTATCGTCGTGCTGGATCCACGCCACGCTTTTGGCGGCGTGGGGGCAGAGCTGAAAAGCGGCCTGAACCCCACTGGGACCACCAACCCCCTGCCCGGTGTCACGCACCTCACCCTACACGTCGGGTTGCCGCACACCGCCACGCCAGACCAAATCAAAGACGCTGTGCAAGCCTGGCTGATGCGCCAGGCCAAACGCATTTTTACCGAGCGTTTGGACCACTTTGCGCCGACCTTGAATGTTCAGTGGCGCAAGCTTAGCCTGAGCAGCGCAGGCACCCGCTGGGGCAGCGCCAGCGCCGATGGCTCCATTCGTTTGAATTGGCGGCTGATTCACTTCAAGCAGTCGGTGATTGACTACGTGGTGGTGCACGAGCTAAGCCACCTGCGCGTGATGGATCACAGCCCGCGATTTTGGGACACCGTGCGGGCGATAGTGCCTGACTATGCTGAGTTGCGTAGCCAGTTGAAAGATGAAGGCGCTCCGCGGTGGTAAGGCGCTGGTAGTGTGTTGGAAGTTTGCAATTGAGCCTGGTTTGCAGTTTCAGTTTGCCTTAAACCGATAAATCCCATCAGCACACAAGCGCCGCTGCAACTTCCCCTCAAACCACAGCAAATGTAAATGCGCCAGCGCCTCGCCCATGGCAAATGTCGTTTGGTGCAAGTCCAGTTCACGCTTGAACATGATGGGCAAAATGTCTGCTGCGCTGCACGGGCTTGCAGCACACGCCTCCATCACCTCAGCCAGACGGTCGCGGTGGTGGTCGTGCAGTTGCGTGATGCGGGTGTGCAGGCCGCGAAACGGTTTGCCGTGCGATGGCAGTGTGAGGGCGTCGGCTGGCAGCGGCAAAAACTTATCGATGGAATCTAAAAACAAGCTCAGCGCATCGGCCTCGGGCTCCATGTCGTACACGCTGACGTTGGTCGAGATACGCGGCAAAATCATGTCGCCGCTGATCAGCACATTCAACGCCGGGCAGTGCAAAGCAATATGCTCGGGCGCATGGCCGTAGCCGCTGATGCAGTGCCATTCGTGTCGATTCGCGCCTGAGCCAATCGCTACCGTCTTGCCATCCAGCAGCCGCACATAGCTCTTGGGAACATCGGGCACCATGCCGGGGTAGTAGCCGGTACGCGCCTTGATTTTTTCAATCGAGTCGGGGTCTGTTAGCCCATGCGCCGCAAAAAACAGCGCTGCGCTGTCGCCGCCAAAACCAGTGGTTGATTGGGAACCGATGCGGGCCGAGTTGTAGTCTGTTGCACTCACCCACAGCCTGCAAACGTGGGTGGGTGTGGTCCATTTTTCACACAACCAATGCGCCAAGCCGATATGGTCAGGGTGCATGTGGGTACAAATTACCCGCAAGATGGGCATCCCTTCAAGCTGGGTGGCAAAAATAGTTTCCCACTGCGCTTTTGACTCGGGTCGGCTGATGCAGCAGTCCACCACCGTCCAGCCTTGCAGCACATTGCCGGGGCCATCCGGATTGAGCGGGTCTTCTTGTTCGTCTCGCAGCAGCCACAGGTTGATGTGGTTCAGCGCAAACGGCAGGCCCATGCGAATCCACTTGATACCGGGTGCGACCTCCATCGTGCTGCCCTCCCCGGGCATCGCATCACCGAGCGGGTAGTCGAGTTGTTGCTCCAGAATGTTCATGTAATATTTGCCATGTTTGATCTTTACGTTTACGTAAACGTCATATTAACCCTATCGTTACAGACATGCCCACCACTTACACCATCAGCGACCTGGCCAAAGAGTTTGATCTGACCACCAGAGCCATGCGGTTTTATGAGGACATGGGCCTGCTTCAGCCCCAGCGCGAAGGCGCGGGTGGCCGCAACCGGGTGTACACCGCACGCGACCGCACCCGGCTAAAGCTCACGCTGCGCGCCAAGCGGCTGGGCCTGTCGCTGGTA
>JAYWFR010000296.1:0-7060 GCA_043778695.1 Polaromonas sp.
GAAGCCCAGCGCATTCGCCTGGCCGCGCAGCTTGGCAGCAACCTGCAAGGCGTTTGCTATGTGCTTGACGAGCCCACCATTGGCCTGCACCCGCGCGACAACAAAATTTTGCTCAGCGCATTGGGCAAACTCAGCGAGCGCGGCAACACGCTGGTGGTGGTCGAGCACGACGAAGACACCATTCGCCGCGCCGACAACATCATCGACATTGGGCCGGGTGCAGGCAAGCGCGGCGGGCGCCTGGTAGCGCAGGGCAGTGTGGCTGAGTTGTCGGCGGTGCCTGATTCTTTAACAGGTAGGTATTTGGCGAATCCGCTGATTCACCCACTGCATGCGCGAAGAGAAACCGTAGCTGAATTGGGGTCGGATCCCAATTTCGCGAGAAGCACCCCGCAAGGCGTACAAAGCCAATCGAATTTGGGCTCTGACCCCGATTTGGCGGAACCACAACCCAAAATCAGCAAAGCAAAAGCCGCCAAACAAAAAGCCGCAGCCCTGATTGCCAACGCAGCCTCAGCCAGCGCCCTGCACAACGCAGCCCCACAAGCAGCCAGCAAACACACCTCTTGGCTAACCGTCACCAAAGCCGACTTGCACAACCTCAAAGACGTGACGATTGATGTGCCGCTGTTTAGATTAGTGGCAGTCACAGGCGTCTCAGGCTCGGGCAAATCAACACTTGCACGCGACGTGATGCTGACGAACGTGCACGCCGCCGTCATGCAGCGCTCCACCAAAGCAGGCCGCGATATGGATGATGCAGGCAGACACCCAGCATGGGTCGGCTGCGAGGCCATCGCAGGCTACCGCGTGGTCGACCGCGTGCTTGAAGTAGACCAAACCCCCATCGGCAAAACACCGCGTTCATGTCCCGCTACCTACATTGGCTTCTGGGACACGATTCGTAAACTGTTTGCCGACACGCTGGAAGCGCGCGCACGCGGCTACCAGGCCGGGCGCTTTAGCTTCAACACCGGTGAAGGCCGCTGCCCCACTTGTGAAGGCGCAGGCGTACGCACCATCGGCATGAGCTTTTTGCCTGATGTGAAAGTGCTGTGCGAAACCTGCCACGGCGCGCGCTTTAACCCCGAGACATTGGCGGTGACATGGCGCGGCAAAAGCATCGGCGATGTGCTGAAGATGGAAGTGGATGAAGCGGTGGAATTTTTCAAATCCATGCCCAGCATTGGCCACCCACTTCAGTTGCTCAAAGACGTCGGCCTGGGCTACCTCACCATCGGCCAACCGTCACCCACGCTCAGCGGTGGTGAGGCGCAGCGCATCAAGCTGGTGACTGAACTGAGCAAAGTGCGTGACGACATCACGCGGCGCGGCCAGAAAGCGCCGCACACAATGTATGTGCTGGACGAGCCAACGGTGGGCCTGCACATGGCCGACGTTGAAAAGCTCATTCACGTGCTGCACCGCTTGGTCAACGGCGGCCACAGCGTGGTGGTGATTGAGCACGATCTGGATGTGATTGCCGAAGCCGACTGGGTGATTGACCTGGGGCCAGACGGCGGCAATGCGGGCGGTAGTGTGGTGGCAGCAGCACCGCCTGAGACCGTTGTGAAGCTGGGTACGCACACCGGCAATGCATTGCGCGGCGTGCTTGAAAGGGTGTAACGCTATAAATTCGGGAGCTGCTCGCCCATGTTTTGTGTGGGTTAGAACCCGATATCGTTAGTAATTGCGGATAAAGGCAAGCTGCTGACCTCTTGCAGCAAGCGCGCCAGCTGCAAGCCTGCCGCGTTGATGACGGCGTGGCCTTTGGCGGCCGTAGCCAGCGTTGCATTGCCTGCCGCGCCAAGCGGGTTGTAGTCCTGTATTTGCCAGCCCAGCTTGGCCGATTTGCCGTTGCCCAAAATCGGGAAATGTTTGGCTCGCTCTTCTGACTGGGTATGAAAGTGCTGCGCGTGCTGCATGTCAACAAACTTTTCACGCAACGCCAGCATCATCGATGTTTCGATGTCGCCCGCATGAATACCAAAGCGGTGCTCAGCTGGCGTGAATAAATTCATCACCTCATCGCCCAGTGGCAGGCTGTACCAGTTGCTTGAAAACACCATCAGGTCATGCGCTGTGCGCAGGTCACGCGCCACAATGTCCATCACGCTGACCTGGCCGCCGTGGCTGTTGAACAGCACCAGCTTTTTAATGCCGGCACGGGCCACGCACGCCCCTAGTTCTGTCCACACGCTGATCAGCGTTTGCGCGCTCAGTGTTAGCGTGCCGGGGTAGCGAATGTGCTCGTTGCTTTTGCCGACCTGTTGTGTGGGCATAAAGAGTATGGGCAAGTCAGCTGGCAGGTGCGGCAGCGCGGCTTCAATCACGCCGTTCACCAGTGAGGTGTCAACACTGACCGGTAAGTGCGGGCCGTGCTGCTCAATGGCTGCAACGGGCAGCACGGCAACGGTTTGGTTGATCACGCTGCTGGCGGCCAGTTGCGAAAAGTGGCGCGAGCTTAAATCAGCCCAAAATTTTGACGGTAAGTTCATGACTGGATATTACTTGTAAAAACCTTTTTCTAGGCTAAAGCCCTAGTGCTTCTTGCTGCTTGCTGGGGCATGATTCAGCTTATTTATTTGATCATTTGGAGTCATTCATGCAACGTCGTCACCTGATTCAATCTGCCGCCGCTCTCGCCCTACCAACCCTGGCCAGTGCGCAGGCTTTCCCCAACAAACCCATCAAGCTGGTGATTGCCTTTCCCGCAGGCGGGCCAACGGACATCACCATGCGCTCGCTGGCTGACAACGCCTCGAAAATTCTGGGCCAGACTGTCATCGTTGAAAACAAGCCCGGCGCCGGCGGCACGCTGCCAGCCCAACAATTACAAAGCGTAGCGGCTGATGGGTACACGGTGGCACAAATTCCGCTGGGCGTGTTTCGCCTGCCGTACACCACCAAAATGAGCTGGGACCCCATCAAGGACCTGGCTTATGTGTTGAACGTTACCGGCTATGCGTTTGGCCTGGTTGTGCCAACTGATTCGCCCCTGAAAAGCTGGACGCACTTTGTCGGCTGGGCCAAGGCCAACCCGGGCAAGCTGAGCTATGGCTCCACTGGCACGCTGACCAGCCCGCACTTGACGATGGAACTCATTGCGCAAAAGCTGGGGCTGGAGCTGCTGCACGTGCCGTACAAAGGCAGCGCTGATTTGATGCAATCGATTTTGGGCGGCAACATCATGGCGGCGGCTGATTCAACTGGGTTTGCGCCGCAGGTAGAAGCCGGCAAGCTGCGGGTGCTGAACACCTGGGGCGCCGAGCGCTTGGCCAAGTTCCCAGATGCGCCCACGCTGAAAGAGCTCGGCCTGGGCTTGGTACAGAACTCGCCGTTTGGCATAGCCGCCCCGGCAGGCACGCCAGCAGCCGTAGTCAAACGCTTGCACGATGGTTTTAAGCAAGCCATGGAAATGGACAGCTATAAAACCGCATTGGCTAAGTACGACATGCAGCCGATGTACATGGGATCAAACGCGTATTTGAAGTTTGCGCAAGAAACGTTCGTGCGCGAAAAGGCGCTGGTTGAAAAGCTGGGGCTGCTTAAAGCGTCTTGAACTTTGACACTGCGTGCGTTCAGCTTCAGGTGCTGCAAGTTAGTGAATGGTGGACTGTCAACTTGCACCCCATTTCGTTGACAGTTAACAGTTAGTAGGCAATGTTGGCTTGGAAATAGTTATTCGCAACGGCCAGTTTAAGAAAATTGTCGCGACGGCAATGTCAATAACAATAACAATAGCAACAACAAGGTTCACCATTTTTAATGGATCAGTGGTGCCCTTAACTGCATGTGCATCGGCAGTCCGTTGTAAGGCCTTTAAACGCTAAGGCCATGTTTGTAGTGGCGGAGCCTTGTTAATATCTGTCAGGTCCCGATCATCTGCCTGCGCAACTTTCGGTCAAGGGTGAAATTTCAACCGCCCACTCTTATTTTCAATGGAGCCATCAGTGAAGCAAACCCCCGTACCGAAGTTGGGCCGACGTCAGTTATTGACTAAAAGCGCTGGTGCACTAGCCGCAACTGGTCTTGTTGCGTGGACTGCGAAGGCTGCGGCCCAAGTTGCCGTGATACCGGCTGGCGTGGCACCGGGCAGCATGGCGACGAGTAGCGTAAGCGCTGCGCCAGCAACGCCTGCACTGCCCGCTACCGCTGCCAAGCCGTTACCGGCATACATCGCCTGGAAGGACCCAGCCGCGATGATCGTGCACAGCACCAACACGGTAGAAACCCGTCGCCATGCCTTCGGTACCAGCGTGGTCACGCCCAATGAGACGGTTTACATTCGCAATAATTTGCCGCCACCTAGTTTTGACATTGTTGCTGATCGGGACAGCTGGCAAACGTCGGTTGAAGGCGTTAAAAACCCGCGTAAATTTACGGTGGGCGAGCTTAAATCATTAGGGTTAGAGACCGTGGCCATGGTGCTGCAATGTTCGGGCAACGGGCGCGGCATGTTTCCCGTCAGGCCCAGCGGTACGCCTTGGCAAGTCGGTGCGGCGGCCTGCGTGATTTGGAGCGGGGTGCCCGTGCGCTTGCTGGCTGACACTTTGGGCGGCGTGACCAACGGCATGGTGTACATGACCGGCACCGGCGGAGAGAAAACGCCCGACGGACTGGATCCCAAAAGTGTGATGGTTGAGCGTTCGGTGCCCATTGCGGCCATGGCCGATGCGTTGTTGGCCTGGGAAATGAATGGCGTGCCCATCTCGTTGGCCCACGGCGGCCCGCTGCGGCTGATTGTGCCGGGTTACAACGGTGTCAACAATGTGAAGTACCTGGCCCGCCTGGCATTCACGCAGGCGCAAAGCGACGCCGCTATCCAACAAACTGGCTACCGCCTTTCACCGCCGGGCGAAAAAGGCGACCCAAGCCAGCCATCAATTTGGGAAATGGCGCCAAAGTCATGGATCAACTCGCCGGGACCTGAATCAGGTCCTTTGCGCGCCGGAAAAGTGCAAATTAAAGGCGTTGGGTTTGGCGGCATGCAGGCGGTTAAAGCCATCGAAGTGTCGGCAGACAGCGGTAAGAGCTGGAAACCAGCTCGACTGGTAGGGCCCGACTTGGGTAAATACGCGTGGCGTCAGTTTGTATTTTCTATCGACCTAGCAGCTGGTGCACACACGTTAATGTGCCGCACCATTGATTCGCTAGGCGTGGTGCAGGCAGAAAACCGCATTGAAAACACCGGCGGCTATTCCAACAGCAGCTGGCGCGATCACGCCGTCAAGGTGGTGGTGATCTGATGCGCATTCGCCTTTTTGCGGGACTGGGCTTTGCGGTCGGGATCAGCCTTTTCGCATTAAGCGCGCAGTCCCAAGCGGAGCAAAAATCTGCGGAAGAGCAGAAACTGGTAAGCGACGGAAAGTCGCTGTTTGTTGCTCAAGCCATTCCCGCTTGCGCTGTTTGTCACACGCTCAAGCATGCGAGTGCAGTTGGAGAGATAGGGCCGTCACTTGATGAGCTCATGCCCGATGCCATGCGTGTTGAGGCTGCCGTTAAAAATGGCATTGGCTTGATGCCGGCTTACACAGGTTTGTCAGCAGCACAAGTCAAGCTGTTGGCAGAGTATGTTGCCCGCGTCGCTGGCAAGTAGACGTGAGGCGGCTGCAAAATAGCTGCGGCTTCCATCTTTTGGCTGTAATACAGTCATCGCCTCTTGGCCCCTTAATTTTTGGCTAATGGTAGGTCAAGCTCTTCCCATTCAGGTAAGCCACCGCGCAGCCAATACACTTTGACAAAGCCATTTCCTAGTGCTGTCTGTGAGGCCTTATACGACTTCCAGCATTCGGCACCGTTGCAACCAAAAATTACCGGCTTGCTTTTGTCAAGCCTGTTCAAAGCAGAAAAGTCGTCGGCTTTGGCATCGAAACTGATGTCTTTGACACTTTTCTCAATGTAAGGAACAAGCACCGCGCCAGCAATACGTTTGGCTGCAAACTCTTTTTCAGATCTGACGTCAGCCATCTGCGCGCCCTTGCCAATCAGTGCAGACGCCTCTGCGGCGGTGACTCGGGTCACGCCAGGCAAAGTTGTTGGCGTGAAATTGCCCAGGCCGCCCAAATATTTGTAGCTGGCGCTTGAAGCTTCAGTCGTGGCGCTCATGCGGCCAAGCTGCGCAGACTGGGCGCTGAGCGCCCATTTTTTCAGGCCTTCTTGCTCGCTTGCTGGCATGGATTTTTTGACCAACAGGGTCATGCCAATCGGAATGGATTTGGACTCCAGCAAAACGGCGAGCTGTTTGGCGTTCGACTTGCTCCAGCTTTCAAACTCAGATTTGCCGGCAATGGTGGCATCCACCACACCCAGCTGGATGGCAATGAGGCCAGCGCCCGATGTGTTGCGATACTGCACGTCGGCAAGCTCTTTGAACGAAAGCCCTGATTCGTTTAGCAGGCCCTTGGCCATGTACGATTGAATGGAATCTTGCTGCGGTAAATACAGTTTACGCCCCTTCAATGGCCAACTGCGCGAATTTCGGGACGAGTTACAAAAACGAATGTTTCCTGTTTGTCCGCCGCTGCCAGAACCGTATAACCATGTGTAAGTGCTGATGCAGCAACGTGGCCTGGAACCACATAAATGTCGTACTCACCTGTGCGGGTTGAGCGCAAGATATCGGCAAAGTTGGCACTGCGATCAACGCGCACGGCCTGGTTGGTGGCTTTACCGAGGCTGGTCGCTATGTCGATGTAGGCTGTGCTCAGCGATTCTTTTTGCGACGAGGCATCGACCGCAAACATGGCTGTCAGCCCGGCTGTAGCTGACTGACTGGCGACAAAAGTTGTTACCAGTACGCCCAAATTTAATAAGACGCGCAATGGTCGGCAAGAAAATTTCCACAAAAACATGAACAACCTTTTAAGTGTGAGCGGTGCAGTTTAGTGACACATCAATAGTTTTACAGACTTGCCTTACATCAAAGTGTGTGCAACGTAGTTAGAGTCGGTGTGCACTTTATCAGTGAGTGCTCAGCCCGGATTGAGTCAACGCGTTTTTGAGCGATATTGCGCGGCAGTCAGCACGCAGTGGGCTACCTCTGCAAATCCTTTACCTC
>JAYWFR010000297.1:0-2944 GCA_043778695.1 Polaromonas sp.
TTGACGCGCTCGCCGACCGTGGCGTCGCCCAGGTACGCCAGGTGGTTGGCTTTGGCACCTTTGGCCATCGTGGAGTTTTTGACCTCGACAAAGTTGCCGATATGCACGTCTGCACCCAGCTGTGCGCCGGGCCGCAGGCGGGCAAACGGGCCGATCAGTGCGCCTTCACCCACCGTCACGCCTTGCTTTTCACCGTCAATATGCGTGAAGGGGTGAACAACGGCGTTGGCGGCTATTGTGCAGTTGGCTATCACGCAGTTAGCGCCTACTCGCACGCCGCCCCCTAAGCTGACAGCGCCTTCAAACACGCAGTTCACGTCAATTTCCACATCCTGGCCGCAGGTCAATGTGCCGCGAACGTCAAAGCGGGCGGGGTCAGCCAGGCGAACGCCTAGGGTCATCAACGCTGTCGCTTGCTGCAATTGGTAAACACGTTCTAAGGCAGCGAGTTGAATCGGGTCGTTCACGCCTGAGACCTCGGGCTCGTTGCCCGGGTGGCTGGCCACCACGGGCACGCCGTCGGCCACCGCCATGGCGACGATGTCTGTCAGGTAATACTCTTTTTGGCTGTTGTGGTTGTTAAGGCGGCCCAGCCAGATTTTCAGCAACTTGTTGGGCACGGCCATCACGCCGGTGTAAAACTCGCGGATCAGACGTTGCTCTGGGCTGGCGTCTTTGTGCTCGACGATTCCAACTACGTTGCCTTGCAGTGCCGAGCCACCTGAAGAACGTAGCACCCGGCCGTAACCGCTGGCATCATCGATGCATAACGTTAACAGCGCCAGTTTGTCGCCCGCGCAAACTTCTAGCAGCTTGCGCAGCGTTTCAACTTGGATCAGGGGCACGTCGCCATTTAAGATCAACGTCACCCCATCGTCACCCAGCAGCGGCACAGCTTGCTGCACGGCGTGGCCGGTACCCAGCTGCGGCTCTTGACGTGCAAAATCTATATCAAAAGTGCCTGAAGCCCTTGTAAATAGCGCGCAAGCAGCTTCTACTTCGATAGCGCCATGCCCCGTGATAATCACTGCACAACGTGCTGATAACTGGGCAGCACAGTCAACCACGTGGCCCAGCAGGGCAACACCGCCCAAGCGGTGCAATACTTTGGGCAGGGCGCTTTTCATCCGCGTGCCTTTGCCAGCGGCCATGATGACGACATCAATCGGCATTGACGACCATTTATTTTCGAGAGCGCTCATGACACTTCCTTTGATTTTTTTGAGACTGGTCAGAATTATCAGCCTGCTGGCCTTGCTCGGTTTGGCATTGGCGCTGCAAGCATGCAGCGCGGCAAAAATAGCCTATAACCAAGCGCCCACGCTGGCCTATGTGTACCTGGACGGCTACATGGACTTCACTGACGCGCAAAGCGTACAGGTCAAGGCCGAGTTGACCAAGTTCCAGGACTGGCACAGGCAAACCCAGCTACCGGCGTACATTGAGCTGCTACAAAAAATACAGCAGAAAATGCCGCAAAACGTGACGGCGCTACAGGCCTGTGAGGTGTTTGCTGACGTGCGGCAAAGAGCCCTGGCCATCGCCGACTTTGCAGAGCCCGCCACGCTGGGCCTAGCGGCCAGCATCACGCCCAAGCAGCTGACCGTGATGCAAATCAAGTTTGCCAAAGGCAATACCAAGTGGCGGGAAGACTATCTGGACGGCAGCGCCCAAGATATTGCGGAGAAGCGCCAAAAAAGCGCTGTCAAGCGCACCGACATGCTGTACGGCAGCGTGAACGACAAGCAGCGCAGCTTGATTGCGCAGCAAGTCGAAAAGTCCCGATTTAAGGCTGAGCAAAGCTACGCCGAGCGCCAGCGCCGCCAAAAAGACATATTGCAAACCCTAAGCAAGGTCATGGCTAACCCGCAAGATGCGGTTGCTACCCAGCGGGAAATGCGCAGCTTGCTGGCGCGCTCAGTGGCGTCGCCAGATGCGGTGTACCGCAGCTACCTGGAACTCATCACCCAAGAAGGCTGCGCTAGTTTTGCTGAGCTGCACAACACTACCACGCCCGAGCAGCGCAAGAAAGCAGTGCAGGTGCTGGCTGGGTACGAGCAGGACTTCACGGCTTTGGCCGCTCAAAAGTAAAAAACAGCCAGCGCGGCGTTAAAACTCGACGCTCTGGCCTTCCGTCATCGGCACTACTTTAACGCTGCTGCCCTTCATGGCGGCCTGAAATTCTGCCAACGTGCCCACTGCCAGCGGGTTTGAGTTGTAGTGCATGGCAATCACGTGTTTCGGCTTGATCCAGGTGTTGGCTGCAAAGGCTGCGTCGTCCGGCCCCATGGTGAAGTTGCCGCCGATTGGCATTAGCACCAGGTCGGGCTTGTAGTAGTCGCTGATGAACTTCATGTCGCCGAACAAACCGGTATCGCCCATGTGCCAAATTTTGAAGCCATTTTCCGGCTCAATGATGTAGCCCACGGCCTCGCCCGCCGGGTGCGATTCGTTTTTGCTGGTGGCCGGGTTGTTCCACACCAGCAGGGACGAATGCTCTGCCGCCACCGCCGTGACTTTGATGCCTAGGATGGGCTTGACGCTGCCGCTTTTGTTAAACCGGTGCGTTAGCTCAGCGGGCAAAATGCCCAGCGTGATCATGGGCGTGATCATGTCGGCCGGGCCATACAGCTTGGTGTTGTTCAGCTTGGCCAGCGCGGGCGCGTCGCCAATGTGGTCGACGTGGGCGTGGGTGACCAGCAGCAGATCAACTTTGCCCAGTGCCGCCAAATCCGTTTTAAAGGGCGCAGGTGCTTTGGGCCCGCCGGTGATCCACGGGTCAATCATGATGGTGTGCGAGTTAATTCTGGCGATGTTTCATGCCATTGCCATCAGAGTTTGTATGACCTAGGGATCGTGTTCAAAACCACTACAACGAACTCCGCTGGGCAGATAAATCTCGCGGCGAGCACCTGCGGCTCCCCTTTTGATTGATTTCGACGTC
>JAYWFR010000298.1:0-17133 GCA_043778695.1 Polaromonas sp.
GCTATTACAACTGAGGGCGCAATGGACCGCGACGTGATGCGTCAACGCGTGTTTTCTGACCCTGCGGCCAAGTTGCAGCTCGAAGCCATCATTCACCCGCTGGTCAGCCACGAAGCGGCCCGGCAAGCCAGACAGGCGCTGCATGCGGGCTGCGCCCTGCTGGTGTTTGACATTCCCCTGCTGGTTGAATCCAAACGCTGGCGCCAACAGCTGGGCAAAGTGCTCGTGGTAGATTGTGAAGAGACTACCCAAGTTAGCCGCGTGATGGCTCGTGAAAGTATAAAAACCAGTGATAACCGCGGCTGGACGCATGATGCCGTCGAAAAGGTCATTGCCAGCCAGGCGACCAGGTCCCAGCGCCGTGCGGCTGCTGACTGGGTGATTTATAACGACGGCTTGAGCCTGAATGCATTGGCTGAAGAAGTCCAAAAAATCATTGATTGCGTCACGTTATGATTCGATTTTATCTATCGCCATTTGTGCTTACAAAGACTACACCGTGATCCTTTACGAGTACCCTTTCAACGAGCGCATTCGCACCTATTTACGGCTCGAACAATTGTTTCGTCGCCTGGGCGAGTTGGCGGCACGCGAGCACCCGCTTGACCACCACTACGCCATCACCACGATTTTTGAGGTGATGGATGTTGCGGCCCGGGCCGACTTGAAAACCGACGTGCTCAAAGATCTGGAAAAGCAAAAACACGTTTTGAACAGCTACCGCGGTAACCCAGCGATTGCCGAGAGTGTGCTGGACGACGTTACAGCTCAGCTGGATGCCTGCTTCTTAAACTTGAATGCGTTACCCGGTAAAGCCGGTCACTCCCTGCTAGAGAACGACTGGCTGATGAGCATCAGAAGCCGCGTTGGCATACCTGGCGGCACGTGTGAATTCGACTTGCCCGCGTACTACGCGTGGCAGCACCTGGCCGCCAGCGCCCGTCAGCAAGATCTGCAGCGCTGGATAGCTACGCTGGTGCCTCTAGCCGAGTCGATACGCCTGCTGCTGCAACTGCTGCGTGATTCTGGCGCGCCCCAAATGGTCACAGCGCCTGAAGGCGTGTACCAGCAAAACTTGCCGCAAGGCCGCACCTTTCAGTTACTGCGCTTGCGTATTGATCCAGCGCCCGGCTTCATCCCTGAGATCAGCGGCAACCGCCTGATGGTGTCGGTGCGCCTGATGCGTCACGAAAGCGATGACCGCCTTCATGCAGCCGGTTTGGACGCATCTTTTGAATTGACACTGTGTTCTTAAGCCTGCACGTGACATGTCAACAGGCCCCGTGTTTAAAAAAATAGTCGTTTGTCCTGTTTGTCAGGGCGACAGCGAGTATTCGCCCAACAACCCTTACCGCCCGTTTTGTAGTCAGCGATGTAAAAACATTGACTTCGGCGCGTGGGCTAGTGAGGGTTTTCGTATGCCCGTCGACACGCCGCCCGATGAGGGCACGTACGGTGACCCTAAACTTCAATAACCTGTGGAGAGATTATGAAACTAACGTTGATAAAAGCCTGTGTGCTGGCTGCTGCTGTGAGTGTTTCAGCTTCTGGCTACGTTCATGCCCAAGCGCTAGAGGTGCTAAACCCGCCGATCAAAGTTGCTGGAAAAAAGAAGTCTAAAAAAGCCAGAGCTTCAAGAGCAAAATTCGATTCGGGATCTCAAGACACCAAAAAAGAACGCAGCGCCCGCCTTAAGCGCGAATGCAAAGGCGGCGTTGATGCTGGCGCGTGTAGCGGGTATACCAAGTAGCCCGAGGCCGCACGCCGTTAAATTCAAGCTGCCGGTGCACCTAGTAACTGCTGCAACTCACCGCTTTCGTACATCTCCATCATGATGTCCGAGCCGCCAACAAACTCGCCTTTGACGTAAAGCTGCGGAATCGTCGGCCACTGGCTGTATTCTTTGATGCCTTGGCGAATTTCGCCGTCCTCCAGCACGTTCACCGTCAGGGGTTTTGGCACTCCGCAGGCTTTGAGTACAGCAATAGCCTTGCCTGAAAAACCGCACTGTGGAAAGTTAGCATTGCCCTTCATGAACAGCACGACATCGCTGGATTTAACGATTTGGTTTATGCGGGTTTGGGTGGGATCCATGGTGTTGTCCTTTAAAAATCAATCCTCAATTATCTCGCTATTTCACCCCGCCCACTGACCACCAGAACAACGGGCAATGCTTGCCAAGTCCATTCGGCTTTGGACCTGCGTAAAACCGCGTTGCGCCAGCAGCTCACGCACTACAGTTGCCTGGTCGTAGCCGTGCTCCAACAACAACCAGCCGCCCGGGTGCAAGTGGTCGGGCGCAAATTGAACGATCTGCCGAATGTCGCTCAAGCCATCTCTACCTGCGGTCAGCGCGTTCAAGGGTTCATGCCCCAATGCCGCCAAATGCGGGTCAGCATCTGCAATATACGGCGGATTGCTTGCAATCAGGTGGTAGTGACCGCTGACTTTATCAAACCAGTGGCTTTGTAAAAACTGCACATCCACGTCCAATTGCCGCGCATTGTCTCGCGCAACGCGCAAGGCGTCTTCACTCAAATCAGTGGCATCAACAGCGGTTTTGAGTTGGTGGGCCAGGCAGATAGCAATCGCTCCGCTGCCAGTGCCCAAGTCAAGCACCTTCGGCTTGTCAAGCCCCGCCAACAGGTCAAGCGACCATTGCACCAGCGTTTCAGTATCTGGCCGGGGTATCAGCACTGCGTCGCTTACTGCAAAACGCAGGCCAAAGAACTCTTTGTAGCCAACGATATAGGCCAGCGGCTCACCAGCGGCGCGGCGCAGGCTCAATGCCCTGAAAACATCGGCAGTGTTGGGCTGCAATTCGTCCGTATCGTGTGCCAGCAGCCAGGCCCGTTCGCGATCGGTCTTGCCCGAGGCATGCAGCAACAGCAACTGTACATCGAGCTTGTCCAAACCCAAAGCCTGGGCTGCTCCCAGCGCTTGGGTAACAGTCATTGCGGTCAACGGACGAGCCATTGTTTACTACCAAAACAGGAGCTGCTAGCGCACGTATCTAGGGCGTTAGAGGCCCATTTAATACCTAAAAACGGCATATATCAGCCCCGCGACGTGGCTTCCAGCTCGGCCAGCTGCTCGGCACCGCGCGCCACTTGCAGCGCCATCACCACGTCCTCCAAATCACCCTCCATGATGGTCAGCAGCTTGTACAGCGTCAGGTTGATGCGGTGATCCGTCAGCCGACCTTGCGGAAAGTTATAGGTGCGTATGCGGTCGCTGCGGTCACCGCTGCCGACCAGGCCTTTGCGCATCGCCGCATCCACCGCCGCGCGCTCTGACCGGTCTTTTTCATGAATGCGCGCCGTCAACACTTTTAGCGCTTGCGCTTTGTTGCCGTGCTGGCTGCGGCCGTCCTGGCACTCTGCCACGATGCCAGTCGGCAGGTGGGTGATGCGCACAGCTGAATCGGTTTTGTTGATGTGTTGGCCGCCCGCGCCGCTGGCCCGATAGGTATCAATCCGCAGGTCGGACGGGTTGATTTTGATGGCCTCCAGCTCATCCGGCTCAGGCAGCACCGCCACCGTGCAAGCGCTGGTGTGGATGCGGCCTTGCGTCTCAGTGGTGGGCACGCGCTGCACCCGGTGGCCGCCCGACTCAAAGCGCAGCTTGCCATACACGCCCACGCCCTGCGCATCGGGTGCGCCCTCAATGCGCAGCACGACTTCTTTGTAGCCGCCCAGCTCGCTGCTCGATTCGCTGATGATCTCGCAACGCCAGCCGCTGCGTTCGGCATAGCGGGTGTATAGCCTGAACAAATCAGCCGCAAACAGGGCTGATTCATCACCGCCAGTGCCTGCACGAATCTCCACAAATGCGGGCCGCACGTCGTCCGGGTCTTTGGGGATCAGCATCAGCTGTAGCGTGTCGTCAAGTTGGGTGATGTCGGCTTTGGCAGCGTCTATTTCTTCGTCAGCCATGGCCGTCATGTCTGCATCGCCTTTGCTGTTGGCCAGTAGGTCTTCAGCTCCTGCCAGATCAGCCTCGCGGCTGGTCAGTTTGCGGTACTGCTCAGCCACCACGCTGACTTCTGAGTGTTCACGGCTCAACGTGCGAAAGCGCTCCATGTTGCTAACCACATCGCTAGCGGATAGCAGTGCGTCAAGCTCATGCAGGCGTAACAGTTGACGGTCCAGGGTTTGTCTTAAAAAGGGTTTCATGGAGAGTTTTGAATGACTTCCTGTCCGTCAGGAGAGGAAAAAGGCGAGGTTGCTGGAAAGAGCTGGCGCGGCTGAACGCCGAAGCTAACGCTCAGCGTCGTCCGCTCTTGACCTGGCTTGCCCGCGTAAAAACAGCTTTGACACGGTTTGCGCTGTCGCCTCGCGGTGGTCTGCATCGCCCGCGTGCAGCTCGGCCAGCGTGCCGTGCAGCATTTTTTGGCTCATGCCGCGTGCCAGCGCTTCCAACACGGCGTCAATCGACTCGCCCTTGGCCAACAGCTTCTTAGCCCGGCCAATCTCCATCGCCCGCCACTCTTCGGCCTGCGCGTTGAGCTGCTGGATCAGCGGTACCGTTCCGCGCTGGTTCAGCCAGGCCATGAAGTTTTGCACGCCTGCGTCGATGATGATTTCTGCCTCTGCCACCGCTGCGCGCCGACTGTCTTTACCAGTTTGGACAACCTTGGCCAGGTCATCAACGGTGTACAAATAAATGTCGGGCAGCGATTGCACTTCGGGCTCTACGTCGCGCGGCACGGCCAGATCAATCATGAAAATCGGGCGGCGCTTGCGCAGCTTGATAGCGCGCTCTACCGCACCCAAGCCAATGATGGGCAGCACGCTGGCGGTGCAGCTGATGACGGCGTCAAACTCGTGCAGGCGCGCTGGCAAATCAGACAGCGGCATAGTTTGGGCGTTGAACTTGGCGGCCAACGTCTCGCCGCGCTCCATGGTGCGGTTGGCTATCACCATCAACGCCGGGTTTTTTGCGGCAAAGTGGGTGGCAGCCAGGTCAATCATTTCGCCTGCACCGACGAATAAAATTTTGATCTTGCCCAGGTCTTCAAACAACTGCCCGGCCAAGCGCACGCTGGCTGCTGCCATGCTGATGCTGTGCGCGCCAATCTCGGTAGTGCTGCGCACCTCTTTGGCCACTGCAAAACTGCGTTGGAAGAGTTGGTGCAGTGTGCTGCCCATGGCACCTGCGACTTCTGCGGCGCGCACCGCGTCTTTCATTTGGCCCAATATTTGAGGCTCTCCCAGCACCATCGAGTCCAGCCCGCTGGCGACCCGGAACACATGGCGTGCGGCCTGGTCGCCTTGCAGCGTGTAGGTGTGGGCGCGCAGCATGTCGGCTGACACACCACCGCTGCCGGCCAGCCACGCCAGCGTGTGGTCTAGTGCGGGCGCGTCGCTGGCACAGTACACCTCAGTGCGGTTGCAGGTTGACAAAATGGTGGCTTCTGGGTGCTTGGCGTGCGCGTGGCGCAAGCCCTTCAATGTTGCGGCCATCTGCTCAATTGAAAACGCAAAACGACCGCGCAAATCCAGCGGTGCAGTGTTATGGTTCAGCCCAAGGGCCCAGACGGACATGCCTGATTATAAAATTTTGTAGCCCAGTATTGGCGCGATGGGTCAAAACGATTTAAAACAATGATTTCGACGCAGGAACGATCCATCACTCAAACCGCCGCTACAGGCTTAGCCCGGCATAACCTGCTCGCGGCGCTCGCCGTGGTGCTGGCGTGCTCGACCACGCAGGCAAGCGCGGTAGCGCTGGGCGCGGGCGTGATCGTCAAAGAATACGGTTCCGTGCACGACGGCAACACCGGCGACAGCACCGCCATTGCCAACGCTGGGAGCGGGCGGCACGGCGTGCAGCCTGCCTGCTCGGGCAACATCATCAACAACTTAGGCGCGAAATGCATGGCGGTTGACGGCGCAAGTTTTGCCGATCGCGCGGACGCGGTGATTGACAGCAACACGCCCGCCATCTCCGCGCTGATAGGCATTGACGTGATCGCCAAGCTGCGCGGCGCCGGTAGCAACAATTTGATGCATGAGTCCAGCGCGGCTAGCACTGGGGTGTCGCCTAATATTCGGCTGGCGTCTGCTGGCGTGACAGCAAGCAGGGGTTTTTTAATCTCGGGCAACCACTCGTCGGGCGCGGTGTCTTCACGCAACGGCTTTCAACGCAACGCGAGCGTCCCAGTTCTCTTTGATTTAACGGTTACGGGTAATAGGCTTGGGCCCTGCAATCTCACCACCGTTGGGCTGGGTGGGGTGATCTGTACGCTCACCACAGCACCACAGCACCACAGCACTACAGCACCACAGCACCACAGTAATACCGGATATTGACGTGTTCAAGCGCGCCCACTGAAACTAGAAACTAACCTTCACCATGACTGCGTATCTACTGGCAAACCACATCCTGAACTTTTTAGCGCCTGCGGCCTTCGTGGCTCTGCTGCTGGTTCTTTTTAGTCGCGTTTTTGGTCGGTTTTTAGCACCAAAAGTACCGCTAGCGCAATCAATATGGGCGCAAGCAGCTACTATTTTTGTAGTGAATTTTTGCATACTCACGGCTGGCTTGGTAATCTTTAAAAACGACGGCAAGATGACGACCTATGTAGCCATGGTGTTGGGTGGCGCGCTTTGCCAGTGGGTGTTGCTGCGTGGTTGGGCTAAATAAAAAAAGGCCTGACAAGGCCCTCTTTTAAACTTCCGCCCCCGCTTCAGATCAAGGTTTGGCGGCTTCGGGGTCTGGCTTGTTCTCTGGTGCTTTGGTGCTCTTGATGAACATCTGCGCGGCAATGATGCCCACCTCATACAGCCCGCCTACCACTCCCAGCAGCATCAGCATAGAGCCGGCATCGGGCGGCGTGACCAGCGCTGTGCCGACAGCGGCTAGCACCCAAAAATAGCCGCGATATTCGCGCAGCTGAGCAACGCTGAGCACCCCCATACGCACCAGCAAAATCACGGCAATCGGCACTTCAAACGCCAGGCCAAAAGCCAAAAACATACCCAGCACGAAGTTCAAATACTCTTCAATATCAGGCGCGGCAGTGATCGACTTGGGCGCAAAGCTTTGGATAAACGTGAACACCTGGCCAAACACCACAAAGTAGCAAAAAGCCACGCCAATAAAAAACAGCAGCGTGCTGGAGATCACCAGCGGTACGACGAGCTTTTTCTCATGCGAGTACAAACCCGGCGCGACGAATGCCCATACCTGGTACAGCACCACTGGCAAGGCCATCATGAAAGCGGCCATGAACAAAATTTTGATGGGCACCACGAAAGGTGAAATCACATTGGTGGCAATCAGCGTGGCCCCCTTGGGCAAGGTAGCCACCAGCGGCGCGGCCATGATGTCATACAGCGCGCCCGGGCCTGGGTAAATTGTCAATCCAATTGCTGCAATACCAATAGCAAGCACCGCCCAAATCATGCGGTTGCGCAGCTCCATCAGGTGCTGCACAAAGGGCTGCTCTGTGCCCGCCAGTTCGTCTGGTTTTTCGGCTTTATCTGCGTTAGGGTTTGACATGGGGGCTTAAGTCGTTGCGCGCATCAAGCATAGCTGGCGCAACAAAGTTTATGCAGATTTGGCAGGCCGAAAGCGCGCCACTCGCGCCGCACCCGACTGAGCCCGAGTACGCGTGCCAGAACGGGCCTTGTACCACTGCGGCATGGCGCTGGTTTTTTGCCGCCACTTCTTCTTTGGGTGCTTGTACTCGGGGAATATTTCGAGTCCGGGCAAACCGGCAGCAGAGTCGCCCGTTGTTTCGGTCCATGACTTTTCAAAATCACTGGCATTGGTTTGAATCGAATTTTCAACGTCACGGGCCGCGCCCTCAACGGTGTCTTTCATTTTTTTTAGCTCGTCCAGCTCCATCGACCGGCTGACTTCTTGCTTGACATCGGCCACGTAGCGCTGCGCTTTGCCTAAAAGCGTGCCCACGGTGCGCGCCAAGCGCGGCAGCTTTTCAGGACCAATCACAATCAGCGCAACAGCGCCAATCAACGCGATTTTCGAGACGCCTAAATCAATCATGCCGCATTAGACGCCGTGGTGCCGGGCTGCCCCAAGCACGGTGTGCCCCTCGGCGGGCAGGGTAGTACGCGAAGCGACAAGCGTGGGGGCTCACAATTTCTTTGCTTCGACGTCGATGGTGGTTTTGTCTGCTGGCGTCGCAACGGCCTGCGCATTCGTCACCGCTGCTGTTTTTTCATCAGCCGCAGGGGTGCCGCCGTCTTTCATGCCGTCTTTAAAGCCTTTAACGGCACCACCCAGATCGCCGCCCATGTTGCGCAGTTTTTTAGTGCCAAACACCATCACCACGATGAGCAGAACAATTGCCCAATGCCAGATAGAAAATGAACCCATGATGTGCTCCTGGTGCCTCGATTGAGGGTTGCTGTTGATGCCTGATTCTAAAGGGTGACAGAAGTCAGCCTTTCAGCCATGGTCTTGGCCCGCCGATGACATGAAAGTGAAGGTGGTGCACTTCTTGCCCGCCCTCAGTGCCGGTATTGGTCAAGATGCGATAACCGCCGTCAGGATACGGCCTGCAGCCTTGCTCAAGCGCTAGTTTGGGGGCCAGCACCAACATGCGGCCGAGCAAAGCGGCGTGTTCAGAGCTGACTTGCGCCATCGACGCAATGTGCAGCTTCGGAACCATCAAAAAATGAACCGGCGCCCACGGGTTGATGTCATGAAAGGCAAATATCTCCTCGTCTTCGTACACGGTACGGCTAGGGATGTGGCCAGCCGCAATTTTGCAGAAGATGCAATTGTTGGGTGCACTCATGCCTTGGTTCATGTTGATTCAACCGTACGGTTGGCGTTCATGCGCACCATACCCAACACAATACGGTACAAAAACCAGATAGAAATCAGCGTCCAGGCGATCCAGCCGGGCAGCAGGAAAAACAGCCACAAAGGCGCAGTGATTAAGTACAGCAAACCGGCCCACAAAACGGTGCGAATTCGCCAGCTGAAGTGCGAGGCTTGCCAGGTATTTTCAGCATCACCTCGCTTGACCAGGTCAATCACCAGCGCAATGATGAGCAGCAGCGCTGACACTTGAGCGCCGGGCACTACTGCCGCCACAGCCACAATCAGGTGCAACACATAGCTCAGCCAGCCCCAGGTTTTGAGGCCTTCATCTGGCTCAATGGTGGTGATGTCGTTGGTCATGGCAAATTCCTTCTTAATCTCTGGCCGCGTCGCGCTGCACAGCTTTGCGCAGCGCTTTTTCCTCGATACCGCTGGTGCCGGCGCGGCGCTCCAGCTCGGCAATCACATCCGCTGGGCTCAAACCGTAGTGCGCAAGTGCAATCATTGAGTGAAACCACAAATCGGCCACCTCACCGACGAAACTGGCGGTCAACTCGGGCGTTGGCTGGCTGTAGTCCAGGTCTTTGGCGGCCATCACGACTTCAGTCGCTTCTTCGCCAATTTTTTTCAAAAAAGCGTTAGGGCCTTTGTGCAACAGGCGCGCAACGTAACTGGTGTCAGCATCGCCCCCGTTGGCCACTTTGCGGCTTTCAATGGTGCTTGCCAGTCGGGCCAAACTGTCGTTGCTTGAATCGTTCGGAGTCATACGGCCTATTTGTAGATGGTTTCAGGGTCTTTCAAGACCGGATCAGTTGCGATCCATTGACCGCCTGAATAAAGACTGAAAAAACAGCTGTGGCGGCCCGTGTGGCAGGCTATACCCGGCTCGTGGCCCAACTGCGTGACTTTGAGCAGCAGGACATCACTGTCGCAATCGACGCGGATTTCATGAACAGTTTGCACGTGGCCGGACTCTTCACCCTTAAACCACAGCTTGTTGCGTGACCGGCTGAAGTACACCGCGCGGCCTAGTTCAACAGTTTTTTGCAGGGCTTCACTATTCATCCACGCAAACATCAACACGTCGCCAGTGGTTACTTCCTGAGCAATGACGGGCACCAAGCCCTTGTCGTCCCATTTAATTGTGTCTAACCAAGTCATAACCAGGATTGTCGCCGATGGTCGCCCGTGTCCCCACCACTTGACAAGCCTTGTTCACGTCAGCAAACCCGCCGTCGTAACAATTTGAAAATTAAATTGAACTGCATAGTATTTATAAATACTATTCGGTATCGATAAATACTAAAAAGTAATGTTGCGTAACACCAGCCTGCTTTGTTTATCGATTGATACCTCTGTTGTTATCTGTTAATTTTTTCAACTTTATTGGAGATCCATCATGAATCGTAGAAAAGCACTTATTTTGTCCGGCGTGGCAGCTGCAGCAAGCGCTACAACTTTACTGGCCGGATGCGGCGGGTCTGACCCGACACCTTTGGCAAATATCGTTCAGCTGGCACAAGCCACGCCGTCTTTGAGTATTTTGGTGGAAGCGGTCGTTGCCGCTGACCTGGCAACCACTTTGTCTGGCGCGGGGTCGTTCACCGTATTTGCGCCGAATAACGATGCCTTTGTGGCACTGCTGGCTGAGTTGGGCGTGACCAAGGATGCACTGCTCAAGGACAAAGCCTTGCTGACCGCCGTTCTGACTTATCACGTACTGGGCTCGAAAATTGAAGAATCTGGCATTGCTCTTGGCAAAGCCATCACAACGGTCCAAAAAGGGGTGTTTAAAGTCGAGAAACCCGGCGGTGTTTTAACCATCACTGATGGCCGAAATCGTACGTCCAAAATCATCACTACCAACGTTCAGGCCAGCAATGGCGTGGTGCACATCATCGACAAGGTCATCTTGCCGGCCAACAAGAACATAGTTGAGACCGCACAAAGCGCGCCAGCGTCGTTCAGCATTTTGGTCGAAGCGGTCATTGCGGCAAACTTGCAGGGAACATTGGCTAGCACCGATCTTTTTACTGTGTTTGCCCCGACCAATGATGCGTTCGCTGCTGCGCTCACCGAGCTGGGCGTGACTAAAGCGGCGTTGTTCGCAAACGTTGAACTCTTAAAGAAAATTTTGACCTACCACGTGGTCAGTGGCCGTGTTTTAAAGGCGGACATTCCGCAAACGCCGATTACTTCCTTTCAAGGCGAAACCTTCAGCATCAGTTCGGCGTTCGCTTTGACCGACCAGCGTGGCCGCGTGGCCAACATCACAGCCACCGATATTTTTGCTAGCAACGGTGTGATTCACGTCATCAACAGGGTGATTTTGCCGAAGGCATAAATTCGACCTTTCATGTTTAAAGAGCCGAGTTCTTCAAGAAAAGCTCGGCTCTTGTACATCACAGTCGTACGGGTATGCCTCGAGCTGTCATGAACTGTTTGGCCTGAAGTACCGTGTATTCACCATAGTGAAAAATGCTGGCCGCCAACACCGCATCAGCCCGGCCAATCTGAATACCGTCAGCCAGGTGTGCCAACTTGCCTACCCCGCCAGATGCGATTACCGGCACGCTCACGGCGTCGCTAACAGCGCGGGTCAGGGCCAAATCAAAACCTGACTTTGTACCATCCCGATCCATGCTGGTCAGTAAAATTTCACCGGCACCGCGCTGCGCCATTTCTGTGGCCCAAGCCACCGCATCCAATCCAGTATTTTTGCGGCCGCCGTGGCTGTAAACATCCCAGCCGGGGCCGCGTGTTTTTGCTTCATCGTCGCTGCGGCGCTTCGCATCAATGGCCACCACGATGCACTGCGCGCCATACTTGGCGGACGCGTCTTCAATGACTTGCGGGTTAGCAATAGCAGCGGAATTAAAACTGGTTTTATCTGCCCCGGCATTGAGCAGTCTCCGCACATCATCAACCGTGCGCACGCCTCCGCCGACGGTCAGCGGAATAAACACTTGCGATGCCACGGCCTCGATGATGTGCAAGATTAAATCTCGGCCGTCACTGGTGGCGGTGATGTCTAAAAATGTCAGCTCGTCTGCGCCTTGGTCGTTGTACCGCGCAGCAATTTCGACTGGGTCGCCAGCGTCACGCAATTGGGTGAAGTTAACGCCTTTGACGACGCGGCCGCCAGTGACGTCGAGGCAAGGAATAATTCTTTTAGCTAGCATCGTCTCAGCGCCACCCACGCAGGGGGCTCATCCGTTCAATTCGTCAGCTCGCGCCTGCGCCGCCTCAAAGTCGAGGTCTCCGCTGTAAATTGAGCGGCCGCAAATCACGCCTTCTACGCCTTGGTCTTCGACGGCGCACAGCGCTTCGATGTCCGCCATATTCGACAAGCCGCCTGATGCGATCACCGGAACAGTCAATGCCCGAGCCAGTTTGACTGTTGCCTCCATGTTGATGCCGCTCAGCATGCCGTCGCGACCAATATCGGTGTAGATGACCGATTCAACGCCAAAGTCCTGGAACTTTTTGGCCAGGTCCACGACGTTGTGGCTGGTGATTTTGCTCCAGCCATCAGTGGCGACTTTGCCGTCTTTGGCATCCAGTCCGACGATGATGTGCCCGCCAAATGCGGTGCAGGCGTCTTGCAAAAAACCGGGGTTCTTCACGGCTGCGGTGCCAATGATGACGTAGCGCAGACCGGCATCCAGGTAGCGCTCAATCGTGTCCAAGTCGCGTATGCCGCCGCCCAGCTGCACGTCGATTTCCAGGCCGACTTCAGCCAGTATTTTTTTAATGGCCGCGTCGTTTTTGGGTTTGCCAGCAAATGCACCATTCAAGTCAACCAAGTGCAGTCGGCGCGCACCCTTGGCAACCCAGTTGCGCGCCATGGCGGCGGGGTCTTCGCTGAAGACGGTGGATTGATCCATGTCGCCCTGCTTAAGGCGTACGCAGTGACCGTCTTTCAGGTCAATCGCGGGGATAAGTAGCATGTTGCGGTTAAGGCGAGGCGAAAAGAAATTAAGGATTCCAATTCAGAAAATTGCGGTACAAGGCCAAGCCTTGGTCAGCGCTTTTTTCAGGGTGAAACTGGGTCGCAAAAATATTATCGCGTGCAATCGCTGCAGTAAAGCGCTCGCCATAGCTTGCGGTGCCCGCAGTGTGGTGCGCATCAGACGGACGGGCATAAAAACTATGAACGAAATAAAAATACGCGTTGTCTGGCACGCCTTGCCAGACCGGGTGGGCAGGCGTTGACTGGCACACTTGGTTCCACCCCATTTGTGGCACTTTGTAGCGGCTACCGTCAGCCTGCAGCTGCCCCGCCAAGTCGAATTTGAGCACCTCTCCGGGAATCAGCCCCAGCCCCTGTGTGCCCACGCCGCCATCGCCGGGGCGGCCTTCTGCGCTGTGTGTGAGTAGCATCTGCATGCCTACACAAACGCCAAACAGCGGCTTGTTGGCAGCCGCGTGCAGTACCGATTCGAGCAGCCCGGATTCGGTCAACTCACGCATGCAGTCGGCTATGGCACCTTGACCTGGCAGCACAACGCGCTCGGCCGCCATCACGTCTTCAGGCTTTGAAGTGACGATGACATTTAACCCGCTGCCTTGGGCCACATGCTGCACCGCTTGCGACACGGAGCGCAGGTTGCCCATGCCGTAGTCAATGACCGCGACGGTTCTAGCGGCGGTTTTGTATACTGTCATTGAGGAATGTAGTTGCTATTTAATCAGGAGCTGCTAGCGCACATACCAATTGGGCTACAGGCCTAAATCATGTCTAAAACATGTATTGGTAAACTGAGTATTGACTACAAAGAACCTTTGGTCGAAGGAATGATATTCGCAGCCCTTGGGTCAATCTCCAGCGCCAGGCGCAAAGCGCGTGCAAAGGCTTTAAATACCGTCTCTGCCTGGTGGTGCGAGTTGTCGCCGCGCAAATTGTCGATGTGCAGAGTGACAAAAGCATGGTTCACAAAGCCTTGAAAAAACTCATACGCCAACTGGCTGTCAAAGCTGCCGACCATGCCGCTTTTGAATGGTACATGCATCTCCAAGCCCGGCCGACCTGAGAAATCAACCACCACGCGGCTCAGCGCTTCATCAAGCGGTACATACGCGTGGCCGTAGCGGCGCAAGCCCTTTTTGTCGCCCACGGCTTTGGCCACTGCCTGGCCAAGGGTGATGCCCACGTCTTCTACCGTGTGGTGGCCGTCAATGTGCAGGTCGCCTACGCACTGAATGTCGAGGTCAATCAGGCCGTGGCGGGCGATCTGATCGAGCATGTGGTCAAAAAAACCAATGCCCGTCGACAGCTTGGACTGGCCGGTACCGTCCAGGTTCACCTTAACAGTAATTTTAGTTTCGGCGGTGTTGCGTGACACTTCAGCCGTGCGGGGGGAAGACGTGGAGGTTGGGGTTGTGGTCATAAAGATTTTTCAAGCGCTGCCAGCATCAGCAGATTTTCATCCGCCGCGCCCACCGTCAGGCGTAAACAATTGGAGAGCAAGGGATGCATTTTAGAAACGTTTTTAACAAGTATGCCGTGCGCCCTCATCGACTCGAAGGTTTTGGTACTGTCGGCGACCCTGATGAGGATCATGTTGGCGTCGCTTTTCCAGCACTTAATGCCAGGTATTTTGCCCAATGCATCTAAAAGCATAGCGCGCTGTGCAATCAAATCATGGGCTTGCGCCTTAAACACGTCCTGATTCTCAAGTGCAAACAGCGCGCATTCACAGTTCAGCACGCTGATGTTGTACGGCGGGCGCACTTTGTCGATCTCGGCAATCAGCGCTTTGGGCCCCATCATGTAACCCAATCGCACCCCGGCGAGGCCAAACTTGCTCAGCGTGCGCATCAGCAGCACATGGCTGTGCTGGGCAATGCGGTTGATGTAGCTTTTGCTGGCAAACGGCTGATAAGCCTCGTCCATCACCACCAGGCCACCCTGTTTGCCGACGGCGTTGATGATGTTCTCAATCACCGTGTCGTCCCACAAATTGGCTGTGGGGTTGTTGGGGTAAGCCAGGTAGGTAATCGCCGGTTTGTGTTCATCGATAGCGGCCAGCATCGCGGCTTCGTCAAGTTCAAAGTCAGCCGTCAAAGGCACGCCGATGAATTTCAAGCCTTGCAATTGCGCGCTCGTGGCGTACATCACAAAGCCGGGGAGTGGTGACAAAATCGAAGCGTCAGGCACATCACAAGCCAGCGCCAGCAAAGTGATCAATTCGTCCGACCCATTGCCCAGCATGATGTCAAAGCCCTCGGGCATTTGTGCATAGTCAGCCAGCGCGTGCCGCAGGTCATTGATGCGGCCGTCGGGGTAACGGTTAAATGCCAACGCACCGAGGCGCTGACCGAGGTGCGCTTGCAGCGCCGCAGGCAGGCGGTGCGGGTTCTCCATTGCATCAAGCTTGACCATGCCGGTTGAGTCTTGAATTGCGTAGGCGTTCATGGATTGGACGTCACGCCTGATGCGGGTTTGAACGATTGTTTTAAGTTGATCAGTCATATCGGGGGAGGTGTTTCAAAAGGGTTAATCACTATTAGCTGGTCATAGCGCTCCAGCGGCAGGGCACCGCTCAGTACCGCATTGCAGCCGCTGTGCATGGCCGATGCCAGCATTAAAGCCTGCCAGTATTCAAGTTGTAGCCGCACCTCCAGGCCCCAGGCAGATTCCACCGTTTGGTGGTCTGTTACCCACGGCTGCCACTGCTGGTAGCGCCGCAGCTTGGCACGCGCATCGCCCCGCGGCAGGCCGGGCTGAATGCGTTGAGTCACGCAAACATAGTAATCATTCAAAACTTGCGTGCTGGTGCGCCCCGTGCGAGTGGCCCACAAATGCGCCAGCCAAGCCCGCACCTGTTGGCGGCGCTGGGTGTCTGCGGCGTCGTCGGCATAAACAAAAACCGAGGTATCAACGAAAACGCGTTGCATTTTCGGCCTGGAGTTCTACATAAATGTCGGCACGGCGCGACAACTGTGAAGAAGGCTGCGCGCTGGACGCAAAAGTAACATCATCAGCCAGCCATTCCCGCTCAGCCCGCGCATAAGCATCTTCACGCTGCATTTTTTCAACCAGCATTTCACCGACCAAGCGGGACACGCTCGTGTTGCGCTTGGCCGCTTCGATCCGGGCCCACTCCAGTGCGGAGTCTTCAACGGTGATAGTGACGTTTTTCATAGCCTGGATATTACACGAATTTCGTGACGCACGAATTTCGTGTTGTCTGGGCTGCAAAAACCAAGCGCTGGTTTGCTTTTTCTAAGCCGTTGATATGACTGTCTGGCTTGCGTTTGTTCCTACGTGGAGTTTGCCGGGAGTCGCCCGGGGGCGAGTCACTTTCTTTTGGCTATCGTCCAAAAGAAAGTAACCAAAGAAAAGGCGACCCTGTTCGTCGTCGCTACGGGCACGCTGCGGTGCTCGGGAAAAGTGGGGTCAATCGCAAACTCGCTTCGCTCAAACAAGCGCTTGCCCTGATCCACTTTTCACTGTGCTCCTTGCCTCAGCCAGGACGGGTGTGGGGGAGTATTCGGATGCGGGAACGGGGAGCCCTCACCCTAACCCTCTCCCATGGGGAGAGGGGATAAGAAGGAACATCGTGCTAATTCTGGATCCCGGCTTTACGCCCTCTCCCTTTGGGAGAGGGCAGGGGTGAGGGCTCTCCGCCTTTTCTGTTCGCTGAGTTATTTCAGTTTCCTCCCACCCTCACCCTAACCCGCTCCCGCCAGCGGGAGAGGGAAATAACGCCCGAAGCAGTTAAGTTAGCGCCTGCGCGCCTTCGCGGGAATCACAGTCAACCACTCAGCGCGTCACCCCGCACTCACCACCATGCACCTCACCATTTTCACCACGCCGGTGGTCAGCACCGCCCTGCGCGGCCTGTCGCTTGCGTATCTGAGCGTCAAGGGCTGGAAGGTTGAGGGCAGCTTGCCCGCCAACGCTGAAAAGTGCGTGCTGATTGCCGCGCCGCACACCAGCAACTGGGACCTGCCCTACACCCTCATGGTGGCCTTTGTGCTGCGCCTGAATGTCTATTGGGTCGGCAAAGCCAGCCTGTTCAAGCCGCCCTTTGGCCAGGTCATGCGCTGGCTGGGCGGCATAGCCGTCAACCGCGAACAATCCACCAACCTGGTCGCCGCCTCAGCCCAAGCCTTGCAAGCCGCCGACGGCCGCGTGCAACTGGTGATCGCTCCCGAAGGCACACGCGGTATATCCGGCGAAGCGCCAGGCTGGAAAACCGGTTTCTATTACATCGCCCAAGGCGCAGGCACGCCCATCCTCATGGCCTTCCTCGACTACGCCCAAAAACGCGGCGGCCTGGGCCCCACCCTCACGCCCAGCGGCGAGGTGCAAAAAGACATGGAAAC
>JAYWFR010000299.1:0-2920 GCA_043778695.1 Polaromonas sp.
GCATTGATGCCGCTGGCGCTGAAATCCCTTGACCAATCGACCATCGAAGCATGGGCCGCGAATGAAGGCAAAGCCCGCGCTTCATCGGCCCGACTTGCATGGCGACTGCTGACAGTGTTTCTGACGTGGTGCGCTGAACAGCCGGAATATGCCCCCCTGCTGCCCGTAAAGAACCCAGCCAAAACCAAGAAGGCACGCGAGGCACTTGGCAAGGCCGGGACTAAATCAGATGTGTTGCAGCGTGGGCAATTGGCCGCATGGTTTACCGCCGTGCAACAGCTACAGAACCCCGTTATCAGTGCCTGCCTGCAAATGATGCTGCTGACTGGTGGAAGGCCGGGCGAAGTGCTGGCGCTGCGCTGGGACGATGTGAACACCCAATGGAAGGGCATCAGCATGCGCGCCAAGGTAGAGGGCACCCGCGAGATACCCGCAACGCCCTACATGCTGCACTTGCTGGCCACCCTGCCCCGCCCAAATGAATGGGTGTTTCCAAGCCACACAAGCGCGACCGGCTGCCTGACAGTGCCCAACAATCCACACACACGCGCCTGTAAAGCGGCTGGCCTGGAGGGGCTGACCCTGCATGGCCTGCGCCGTTCATTCAAGAGCTTGACTGAGTGGCTGGAGGTGCCCGTGGGCGTGGTGGCGCAAATTCAAGGCCACAAGCCCAGCGCCACGGCTGAAAAGCATTACACCGTGCGGCCCCTGGAGCTGCTGCGTGTGCACCATGAAAAGATTGAGGCCTGGATATTGGAGCAAGCCGGGATAGTGCTTGATGCCACTGCGCAGCATGGCCTGCCACAGCATGGTCATCTGCGAGCCGTCAGAAGATAAGCACGAACGGTACGTTTTAGGATACCATTATGAATGTTCGCATTTACGCAGACGCATTGGGCAACAAGCCTTTTGACGAATGGCTAGTGGCACTGCGAGACGTGAAGGCACAGGCAACTATCCGAGCCCGGCTAGAGCGGGTAAGGGCTGGCAACTTTGGCGACTGCAAGCCCGTGCGTGACGGTGTGCAGGAGTTGCGCATAGACCTCGGGCCCGGGGTACAGGGTGTACCTGAGCCGACAAGGCACGGTGCTGGTGTTGCTGCTGTGTGGAAGCGACAAGAGCGACCAAGACCGCGCCATTAAACAAGCGATTGACTATTTGAACGACTGGAAAGAAAGAGGCCGACCATGAACGCACAACGCGACGCAAGCTATGACGACACCCTGGCCATAGCCTTGCAAGACCCTATCCAAGCCGCCGCCTACATTGAAGCAGTCATGGAGCTAGACGAACCCGCCACATTGCTAGTGGCACTACGCCACGTAGCCAAAGCCCACGGCATGGCAGCGGTTGCGCGCCGCGCTGACATGGGCGACAAGACGCTATTCAAGGCCCTGAGTGCTGAAGGTAATCCGACACTGACCACGGTGCATAAAGTGCTGGCCGCTGTGGGGCTTCGGCTGAGCGTCGTGCCTGCGCACGCCTAGCATTTTTGCCCTTGCCTAGCCCGCGACTAATTACCGCTGGCGAAAAGTCGGACACCTTCACCGACAGGCCGGGGCTCCTTAATGAAGTGACACCTTGAAGGGGGTGCCCAATGCTTGAACCAATAACAATATCCGTTCCTAATCTGGCCGCACGCTGGAACCAGACCCCAAGCGACATACTGGAGCGCGCCGCAGCACTTCGCCTACACCTGCTATTCAACTTTGACGGGCTGGCGTTTGATTTAAATGATGCCTGGCTACCGGGTGGCAAGGACGCCAGACAAAGGCGTGAGCTTCAATCCCTGACTGATTTTGTGATGCGTGCTGAGGCTAAATTCAAGCGCCGCGTTAACGGGCAATTGTCGCAATGGGAGAGCCTGGACGATGATGATGCCGTATCACTTCGCGCCCAGGTGACAGCCAAAAAGCAAGAGATTCAAGACTTGAATGAGTCGTTTGATGACCGCGACCGACAGCGCCAGCAAAAGCATTACCGGGGGGCTTTGAGGCCCACGCCTGGAACCGTTTACCAACTGTTACGCCTGGGCTTTGCAAAGCATCCAATTCAAGCCTACAGGCCAGAGGGGCCGTTCACGCTGCATACGGTTGCTGGCGTGCTGGTATTGGATGGCCCGATTGTTCGGCTAGAGTCTGCTGGAGTCCAATGGAAAGAGCGCCTAGAGACTTCTGATATGGTGGTGCGCATGGCCGATGTGAAGGCGATAGAAGCTGCTGCCAAGTCCCCGCAAAAAGCGCCAGCCAATGACTCCGCGCCAGAACAGAACACCGCAACGCCCGCGCCCGCGCCCGTGCCTCAGTTAAATCTTCCGTGGTGGCAAGTTACGCACGATATTCCCGAGCTTTGGCAAAACATTGGAGCAACACTTCACAGTCAGCAAAAATCCACATCAAATATCGCGATAGCAAAGGAAGTCGAGAAGCGGATAAATGACATCGAGCGAAGTAAGGGCCGAAACAGAAAAGCGCCAGCCTGGGACACCATACGAGGATTGATGACGGGATGGAAGTGGCGAGCCTAATAAATTGGGCATGCCCAGGGCGTGCCCAAATTGGGCAATTGGGCGAGCACCAAAAACAGCCTGAAAACCCGCATGAATACTAGGTTTTCAACGGTTTAGCATTTAGGCAGATAAAAACAAACGCCCCGAGAAACTTTTTCTATGCCTGGCCTGTGCCGCTGGGTTTGGAAATAGTATGCAAATCGCTACCCATTCAAGCATCCAAGCGATGCGCGAGGCACACGCCCCGCAACAGTTCACGCCGCTGGAACTGGAAACCCGCCCGACAGTAGCGACAAACGCCGCCGCCTACTACCTGCATTTAGCCCCGCAGACCATGCGCATTTATGCGTGCAAAGAATCGGGACCAATACGCCCGCTGCGTATCAATGGACGACTCCATTGGGAGACTAA
>JAYWFR010000300.1:0-2920 GCA_043778695.1 Polaromonas sp.
ATCGGTCTCTGCGCCACCCCAGCCCAACAGGTAGAAGCTGGTGTCCAGCTTCTCCAGCTTGGCAAAAAACTGCGCACGCGGCATGGCGTTCACTCGCACCTTGATGTTCACCCTGGCCAGCATGCTGGCAATGGCTACGCATAGCGCCTCATCGTTTAAATATCGGTTATTGGGGCAATCCAGGGTGATGTCAAAGCCGTGCGGATAGCCCGCCTGAACCAGCAAAGCGCGTGCGCGTGCCAGGTCAAAAGCTGGGCGTTGGGCATCCAGCTCAGGCGCATCGTTGCAGGCCAGAGGCGAAGGGGTCATGCAACCTGTGGTCACGCTTTGCCCGCGCATGATGTGGGTATGCAGGGCCTGCGAGTCTATGGCGTGCGCCAAAGCCTGGCGCACTTTGAGATCTTTGAACGGGTTGCGCCCCTTGGTGCTGCTGTACAGCAGATCTTCCCGTTGTTGATCAAAGCCTAAAAAAATCACCCGGTTTTCGACCCCGCTGCGCAGTTGCAAATCAGCCGCCTTGGCCAGCGGCACCAGGTCTTGCGGGGCGGGGTCTATCACCAGGTCTACCGCATCGCTTAGCAGCGCTGCGCTGCGCGCTGCCGCGCTGCCAATCGGCGTAAACACCACCTCTTGCACATTGCCCAGTAGGGGTGCCCAGTACTGAGTATTGCGCGTAAACGTGGTGCGCACATCTGGCTCTCGCCGCGCCAGCACATAGGCACCAGTGCCGTTGGCGTTTAGCAGGGCGTAGCTGGTTTGTCCCTCTTTGCGCGAAAACGGCACCGCCACCCCATGCGCCAAACTCCAGGCCTTGTTCATGATGAAGACCGCGTCCACATGGTCCAGCAGCACCGGGTTGGGTTTGCTCAGTTTAAATTCCACCACATCGGCTGCCAGCCTGGCAGGCGTGCCCAACGCCCGCGCATAGTTCGCTATGCCCGAATTGGCATGCTGCGCCCGCAGCACCGAAAACACCACATCGTCCGCACCAAGTACTGCCCCATCATGAAAACGCACACCGGCGCGCAAAGTAAACCGCCACGTCAACGTATCCACCTGCTCCCAGCGCTGCGCCAGCCCAGGCACCAGCGCCAAGCCTTCGTCTCTGGCGGTGAGCCGCTCATACACATGGGCGTTCAGGCTGTT
Source organism: Polaromonas sp. (assembly GCA_043778695.1). GTDB lineage: Bacteria > Pseudomonadota > Gammaproteobacteria > Burkholderiales > Burkholderiaceae_C > Polaromonas. The sequence continues at coordinate 1,147 of JAYWFR010000300.1, forward strand.
GCTGAGCGCATCGTTTTGCGCATGCGGGTCCAGGGTTTGCATATCGCCGGCGCTGGCCCAGCGCAACACCTGCGCGTTGGCGGTCAATGGCGTGCTGGCGGCAGCCCAAGCGATGAGCGCAGCCAGCACCCAAGGCAAAGTCAAGTGCGTCGTGAAGTTCACCAAAATTGCCTCCCTATGTTTGTTGTGCGGCATGTTTGCGAAATTATGACAATGCCTGTGGCACCTACATTGACTCAAATGCGCCAGTCGCCATGCTGCTTACCCGCACTTTCACAGACAGCCCCTGTGCCTTTGGAAAGCACAGCGTGCCGTCGGCAAACACCGACTTCCAGTAAGAAAGAAACGTCCCCGGCACAGTCGGCGCAGTAAACTCTACCGTCAACTTCACCACTGCACCAGGCGCGGTTGCTGGTACTGCTACGCGCATTGCTGCAGGCCGCAGGCCATCCGCAATTCTTAGCGTTTCACCCGTTCTGGTGGTCACTACTATTTCCTCATCCATGCACTGCAAAAAGCGGCCCTCCCATGGCACCCGCCCTACATTTTGCACCTCCCATGTTTTGATAAAGCGCCTGCCATAGAGCACCAGGCTGCCATCCGGGATGGACTCTTGAACAAACGCACTGTGGTCACCCCGCTTATGCCGCTGCTTCAGCGGCTGGGCTATCGGCACCTCATCAAATACCAGTTGCAACAAACGCAGGGGGTGAACATGCAGCACATCGGCCAATGACACGATGGTTTGCAAAGCGGGTAGCTTGTGCGGAACCTGGTTCAGCGTGTACAGGGTTTGCCGGCTGATGCTGGCTCGGCGACACACCTCGCTCAAGCTCAAGCCCAGCTCACTGGCGCGGGAGCGGATGTAGCTCTCCAGGGATTCTTTCATGCTGAGCAACTCAATGGGTACGTCGGACTCGGGAAAATCATCGATTACTTTTTGAAGATCGGGCAAACCGTCTAGTGAAATGGACAAACGTATTGTTACATTGAAGTTTGGTGGCGTCCCAACGTTTTTCAGAGCAGAGCGAGCTGATTCGTGTCGGAGGCTGGGCCCGAATGTCTTTGGGTGGCTTAAGCAATTGCTTTATTGGGACAGTTTCAAGCATGGACAAACTCAGGATTATTAGGATTTGATGCAGGCTGAGGTGGTCAAGATGCAAACGTTTCTTCTCAATGGCAGTCAACAGGCAGGTGTAGATACGCATGATTTGCCAACGCAAGAACAAAAAAAGATGAAGTACTGCTCTCTGTCGGTCGCCAGCTTGGCCCTTCTGTGGTACGGCGCAGCCGATGCCCAAACTGAAAACACCAGCACCAACACCAGCACTTGGCCGGCCCACAACCGCTACGTTGCGCTAAACCTCGGCCAGCAGCAGCAAAACTACCGCGAGCTAGACACCCGAGGCTTAACCACCAGTGGCACCCTCAACACCGAAACCGGCGGTCAACAACACCTGGGCGCAGCCGTCAGCTACCAAACCACCAGCGGCTGGCTGCTTGGCCTGGATGCCCAGCGCCAAACCGGAGCCACCGCCTACAGCGGCTACCTGCAAGCCGGCAACGGCAGCCTAAGCCCCTACGCCGCTCGCACAGGCAATGTTGCCACGCGGTACAGCGTACATATCGGGTATGGGCTGAACGCCGACACCTGGGGTGCCATGCCCAGCACCTGGCAAGTCACCCCACTGCTGCAACTGTCACAACACCACTGGCAGCGCAACCTGGCGCAATACAGTGAAGCCTACCGCCACACCACTACCGCAGGCGGCGT
>JAYWFR010000301.1:0-2905 GCA_043778695.1 Polaromonas sp.
CAGCACGGCTCAAAATGTCTGACTCGCAGTAGCGGCTGGGCATCAAGTAGCGCAAGACCTCGTCTGGCACGGCAGTGACCAAGGCCTCGTCGAGATGCAACGGTGGCGGCACGGTGATCAACTCAACATTGGCGTGGTAGTTGACCGACAACCGGCCCTTGGGCGCATCAAGCCGAACAAAACGGTTGCCATTGCGCTCGTCAAAAAAAGTCCGTACCTTCACGCTTGGGGTGATGCTCAGGCGCTCTGAAACGACACGGTGGCCCTCGTCAAAAGCGGCCTCGATATTGAACAAAAAGTGCGCTGGATGCGTGACCTCGTAGTCGAGCTGTAGGTCAATACTGGCGGTGTGCATGATGGGTTGTGATGCCGCGCGGGTTTACTTCATCGCTTTGTTAACCGCGCCAACGCCTAGGGCGGCCAGTACCAAAAACACGACCGCCAGAATCAAAAACAGGCCAAACAAAATTTTTGCAATACCCGCCGAGCCTGCTGCGATACCGCCGAAGCCTAGCGCTCCAGCGACCAGCGAAATCAGAGCGAAAATCAGAGCGTACTTGAGCATGATCGGGAACCTTCGTTAAGATGCTTTGATGCTAAAAGTGCCCCACTCCAGGCCACACCAGCACCCACCGCAAAAATTTGTAGGACGTGACCTTTTTCAAGAAAACAACCTGGTTTATGACCTGGTTTTTCAATGCCTTTACGCGCGTGATAACTCTGGCGCTGACGATGAGTGCTCTGAGCTTGCCAGCATCCGCTGAGCAGCTTTTCAGAATCGCCACGGGGGCGCAAGGGGCTACCTACTACCCGATTGCCAAAGCCATGGCAGCCGCGCTGTCCGAGCCCGGGGTCTTGAAAGTCGAGGCGATTGCCAGCAGCGGCTCGGCGGCCAATCTGAATGCGATTGCCAGCGGACAAATGGCGTCCGGCTTTTCGCAAGCCGACTTGGCGGCGTGGCACTACAGCGGGACCGGTGTCGTGCGCCCGCAGTTCAAACTCGACAAACTGCGCTTGATAGCCAATTTGTACCCAGAAAACATCCACGTGGTGACTCGCAAGTCCCTGAGTTTGACATCGGTCGCGCAGCTCAAAGGGCTGCATGTGGCGATTGATGAGCCAGGCTCGGGCGTGCTGGTCAATGCACGGCAGATTTTGCGCGCTTACGGCTTGAATGAACGAGATATCAAACCGGCGTACATCAAAGGCGCAGCCGCCGCCGAACGCTTGAAAGCGGGGACGGTTGATGCGCTGTTTTTTGTTGGCGGTGTGCCCTCAAGCTTCATCACCGAGCTAGCTAACGCGACCGATGTTGCGCTGTTGCCGATTGACGGAGCAGCGCTGGAGGCCCTGCGTCTGTCCGACGGCATTTACACGGCTAGCAGCTTTAAGGCCGACGTTTATAAAGGGTTAGCAGCTACTAATACGATAGCAGTTGGCGCGCAGTGGTATACCAGCACCGACGCCAGCACCGAGCTTATTTACGCGCTGACGAAGCGGCTCTTTAGCCCGGCCGTGCTGGCGCAAGTCAAGGCGTCCCACCCTGCGGCGGCACTGCTGTCACCGGCCGTGGGCGTGCAAGGTGTGGGCGTGCAGGGTGTGGGCGTGCCGCTGCACTCGGGGGCTGAGAAGTTTTACCGTGAAATAGGTGTCTTGAAGTAATTCAAAAACCGCTTTCGCGTATCAACACCGACGTCGCATAGCTGACGGCCCGCCACACCTTGGAATGGCGCTTACCTTGCAGCGTCACCCGGCCACGTGACCAGCGCACTTGATCAGGTGTGCCTTCGACTTTTAGGCGCACCAGGTACAAGGCCTCGCGCGGGACTTCTGCCCTGCCGTCCATCACGGTCGGTATCGACCCGCCGTGATCAGTGGACATGCCGGGATGCGGCAGCGCACTGGTGCGCGCTGTGTCAACGCCTACGACGGTTACTTGTAGGGGGTTATCGATGCGGTTGGCGGGGTAGAACCGGCCGACCGCTCCGATCCCCAAGTTTTGCAAGTCTGACTCTTCTACCCAGGCCTCGACCGTCCAGCTTGACGCGTTGACCAATGTCCCGATCGCGTCTTGCGGCTTAAGCCAGCTGCCGACGACCAGCGTGGGATCAACATCGGTCCATAGCGCCACATAGTCTGCGTTAATGCTCAGGCGGGCCAGTTCTTGGCCCGCTGCGCGGTCTTCAGCTTGGTACTGCTCGACGGTTACCCCGAGCTTGCCGACTTGCTCGCGGTTGGTGTCGCTGGACAGCTCGGCACTTTGCAACGCTGCTTTGGTGGCGTTGATGTTGATTTGTGCACGCTGCGCGTCGCTACGCAGTTTGGGGCTGTCAAGCACCACCAGACTGTCACCTTGAAGCACCTTGCCAGGGGCGTGCAAGGCCGCTATCTTGCCTGCCAGAGGGCTGTAGATGGTGCTGTAGTCGGCGCGCAGCAGAGCTGGGGCATGAATGTCATGCGCCCAGGGGAAGGCAAGTAAGCCAGCTCCCACGATCAAGCCGATCACCCACAGACTGGCGCGGCCACGTTGAATGTCCTGCCGGCGTTTTCCCCACACCTTGAATTCAACATAAAAAGGACGCACCACAAACCAAATGATTTCCACAAAAAACAAGAAGATACCCAAGAGCTTGAAAAACATCAGGTACACAGCCACCGCAATTCCCAAAAACAAAAAGAACCGGTAAACCCAGGTGCCCAGGGCAAACAGCAGCAAGATCGTGTGTTTGGCAGGCGAAAAATGCTCTGGCCACGGGTCTTTGAAGCCCAGCAGAGCGCGCCGCATCCAGGTTTTGGCAATCGCTCCAGCGCGGTCGTGCAGGTTTGGCATGTCCAGCGCGTCTGACAGGACGTAGTAGCCGTCAAAGCGCATGAAGGGGCTGATGTTGAGCGCGACCGTCATCAC
>JAYWFR010000302.1:0-6959 GCA_043778695.1 Polaromonas sp.
GCGACAAAATGCCGGCACTTACCCACCAGTGGACGGTGGCGTATTCTGAAAATCTGCAACGTCGGGCTTTCAGTGGCCCGCAAAACATCGGCGGCTTCAACCTGGACGTGGTTAATCCGCAGTTTCCAGTCAACCTGGCTGCGCTGGCCCTGTCGCCCCGTTTTTCTTATGAAACGTATCGCGAAAAAGGGCTAGGCGCATCCAGCGTGTGGCAACTGCGGGATGTTGAATTACGGGTCGGTCTGCGGCGCGCAGCAGTACAAATTGACAGCGCCACCAGCCCCAACTTGACGCAACTGAGGGTGTCAGACGCCGCGCAAAACACGATGTCGGTTGGCCTGGGCTACACCCTGCCAAGCAGTCAGCGGGTATGGCTGTCGTATGCCGAATCGTTTCAGCCCAACCGGGGCAAGCTGAGTGGCGGCACCTATTTACCGGCCAGCCTGGGACGGCAGCGTGAGTTGGGCTGGGAGCGTGCATGGGCAGTCAACAAGTTAGACCTGAGTGACAACACCAACCAAAAAGGAAAAGTGAGCCTGCAAATGTTTGACATCACGCAAAGCAACCTGCCCCGGCGCGACCCGCTAGACCCAGATGCTTTTGTGCTGATTGGCGCTGTTCGTTCAACCGGCATCACGGCAGCGCTGGACCTTGAACATGGCCCACTGACTTTGAAATCAGCAGTAACCCAGCAAAACGCACGCATCTTGAATGTGACGGCTACCCAGGGCAATCAACTAACGGGCGTACCGGCTCTGTTTGGCGCGGCCAGTGTGTCCGCTAAAACTGAATCGGGCTTGTGGGCGTTGCAAGCGCAAGGCGCAGGCAAGCTGCCTGGCGATGCCAAAGAAAGCTTTAGCGCCAGCGGCTATGTGGTGTACGGCGCGCAGTGGCAAGCGCCCCTATTCGCAAACCCGGTAAAGTCGCTGCAATGGGGCATTCGGTTAGACAACTTGCTTGACAAGAGTTATGTGCGGGCACTGACAGGCGCTGACAACGTCTGGCAGGGCCAGCGCCGCAAGTTGACGATTTGGGCTGATGTAGCGCTGTAAGGCAGTTATCTGCTGCTTTTAGTGCATAAAATCAGGCTGTAGGCCACGTAATATATGCGTAGGCAGCTATCATATTTATATCATTGAACTTATAGTCGACAGCAGCACACTGCTGCGCAGTCACGCTTTCTTCCAGTCCCGGCCGCCACCAGCCCACAGCACTTCTTTGCCGACTTGCGCGGCCAGTTGCGCGTCTTGCGCCATCAAGTCGTCGCGTTCCTTCAGTGCTGAAACAGCGCGCTGCCAGTCACCGCTTTCCTTGCAAAACGCCGCACAGCGGTCAAGCGCCAGTACCTGTTGGCGCGCATCTCCCGTTTGCCCGGCCAGCGTGACCCCGCGCTCATAAAAAGCCGCCTCGGCAGGTGAGCGCTGGCTGGGCCACAAACGCCAGTCGGTTTGCATCAGCGCGCGTGCACCGCTGTGACCCAGCCACAAGTCGGCCAGCATGATGAAGTCCCACGCGCTGTCTTCGGGCAGGTCGAATTTTTCAATCATCGCCTGGCTCAAGCGCCAAGCCTTAACCACGTCAAGCACCACAGTGGCTGACTGCACCAGTGCCGTGTTTTGCTGCTGCAGCGGCCACTGCAGATGGTAGGCATAGTTCACCAGCACGCCCTGCAAAGCATAAGCATCGTCTGCCACAGCCAGCCAGTACAGCGCCGCGCCAAAGCTGTCATTAGCCTGCGCATTCACGCGCTGCAAGGTTGCCAGTTGTACCGGCACAGCGCGCGCCATCAGCGCCTGCAGCTTGCGCCTGCTGGCCAGTGCCTGCAAGTTGGCCACCTCCCACAGCAGCTTGGGCGAGCCGGCCTGGTCAATTTGCTGGCCCAAGCGCTCAAAGTTGATTCTGTCGGCGTTTCTGGTTGGGTCCGTGTCATACGACAAGCGAGCCGCCAGCAAATTTAACTCGGCTGCCAGGCCGCCCCGGGCCTGCGGGTGAGCGTGCCGCACTGCGGCCTGCGCGCCTGTGATCAACCCCAGCGCTGCATCACGCTGGCCCGACCGGCGCAGCCAGCGTATCTTGCGCAGTTCAAACACAGCGGCGCCTTCTGCAGACAAATTCAATTCGTCAGCAACTTCACCCAAATGTGCAACCGCGTCCGCGTACTGGGCTTGCCGCGCCAGCGCGTCAGCTACCACCAGCGCAGCCACCGCATTTAAAGTCGCCGCTGGCTCGCGCTGCAGCGTCAAGCTGGGGCTTTCAGGTGCGTTGCCTGGCACCAATTCGTCTACACCGCCAGACTCGCGTGCCAGCGCTATCAGCCCATCTAAATCCTGTGTGCGAACGTCATCTGTGCGAGTGTCATGTGTGCGAACGTCATCTGTGCGAGCGTCATCTTTGCGAACGTCATCTTTGCGAACGGTTGACGGAGCCAGCACCTGCCACCGCTCGCCTGCAGCAACTTCAAGCCACCACGGCCCCACAGTAGCCTTGCGCGGCAAGCTGAGCACCCGGCTGGCAGACTGCGCCGCCTGCAAGCCAGCGTGCACCGACTTGAGCAACCGCCGCATGGCAGTGCGGTCAGGCTCGCAGGTGCCCAATCGGGTGTTCCACAGGGCTGTCATGCCGGCCAGCGACATCTGTTTGTCAGCAGGGGCACCAGTACGTTCAGCGCGGTGCACCAGCGCTGCCAAAAACCCCGCCGTTTGATGGTGCTTGAGCGGCACACACTTCCCCGCGCCAGTCAGCGTGTTGTTCACAACGTCGATCGAAATCACAGCCGCATTCATTACCAGTAGTTTGATTGACCATCGGCAGTGCGGCATTAAGTAGCAACCCTAGCTTACGGCTTAGACACAAGTGACACATTTTAAAACGGTTTGTATCCAATAGTATTTCAGCTTCGCTCAGGGCCACCACCATTAATTACACGTTCAAAGGACACAAAGAGATGACATTTGCAGCTCAGAAATTGTTAAAAATAACTGCGGCCAGCTTGCTGATTGCGGGCTTGGCAGCTTGCGGTGGCGGTGGCAGTAACCCACCAGCCACAGACCCCACGCCGACTGGTACAACACCTACCGACACAAGTACGGGCGGTACAACCAGCGGCGGCACCGCAACCGGTGTCACACCGTCTAGCGGCACGACAACAACCGCTGCGACAACAACCAGCACAACCACGGTTACCACCACACCCACGGGTACAGTGACTGGCGGTGCCACAACAACCAGCACAACCACAGTTACCAGCACAACCACAGGCACGGTGACTGGCGGGGTATCGGGCACACCCACAACTGTTGTTACGATTTTGCCACTCACCGCCCTGCAAGTTGCCACCGCATATCTGGCATCGGTTGACGCTCTGGTTGCAACCGCAGTGCCTGCAACCGGCGAAGCCAACGCCGCTACGCTTGACGGCTGCTTTCTCGGCGGTGGCCGTACAAAAGCAAACGCCATCAGCAGCTACAACGCTGACCTGACAAACAGCATTGCGTCAAATGCTTTCCGAATTGGCTCAACCCGGATTAATCCAGTGGTAACTGGCGAGCGCAACACCACCAATACCGACGGCAGTGCCCGCCGCGAAATTGATGTGCAGTACGCTGTCAATTACACCGACGGCTCAAAGGACAACGTTGTAAATTTGACGCTGATCACCGGCAGCTCTTTTGGCACCTGCGCAACCGCGCAAAACAGCCCTGACACCCGCTCATTTGGTGATCGTCAACTGGTCAACATTGATTTGCGCGCAGAAACCACGCGCACCGATCAGTTTGAGTTGCGTACAACGACACGAGTAGTCACGGCTGGCGCTACGTCACCGTACCCAACATACATCGGCACCCTAGCAAGCGGAACTACGGCAACCTTTGCCGTAGTGCCCGCTGGTGAGCGAAAAGTTGTTCCGTTGTTATATGAGCGTCAGGCCAACTTTCGCATTGTTGACCCGATGAACAACGCAACATATGTCGTGATCACGGGCCCTGGCTTCTTAACTGTGTCTGGCGTGCAGGCACCATGGAGCTTAAAAATGTTGTCTCCACGTCTACTGAAAAACGACTCTACGTTTGCAAACAAGCTTGGCAACTACACCAGCATCACTGACGAAAGCACCTTTGCGTTGTGCCGAGTCGGAAGTAACGGTGGCTCACCCGGCACTGCAGCGCTTGCAGATTGCGCCGGCAGTGGGGCAACTGGTACGAAATGGGGCGTATCAATGGTGCTGCCGGTAAGCCCGGGCACTTTAGACGCATCAGCCGCCGATGCCCGATTGGCGCAAGTAGGCATAGTGACAGGCACATACACCTTCGCCATCTATAACGACGACGGTTGGAAAACTCCTAACGGGCAGGCTGTTAAAACGCCAATTGCAACCTACACCGCCCAACTGGAAAGTTTGCCGGTCAGTTTTGTTGATATGAACGTGACGAACGACCCTTCAAGCGACAAATTTGCAAAAGTATTAGGCAACAGCGGGAACAGCGGGTCACCTCAGCAGTTTGTAGCCAACACATTGGGTGGACGTGGTTTTTCGGGTGAGCTTAGCTGGATCGCTCCGCAGTTATCAGCAACCAGCCCGTTCAAATTAAGCTTTGTTGAAGCATATGCCGAGGGCCCAATTTCCACTGTTATTGGCTCTTATCCGCGCGTGGCTTTCCTCAAAGACATTTACCCAGGAGGTAACGCTACGACAGGCCAATTGAGTATCGGCGCTGACCCAAGCAATCTTGGAATTAAAACCTTCGCTTCAATCCAGGTGAACTACACCAATCGAAACCAGAGCCGCATTCGGTCACAGATCAGCTTTAATTAAAAGTATTTAATTCAAGAAGGTAAAGCTCCAACAAGGTTGGAGCTTTTTTAGTACAAAAATTGTGATTTGACCCAACAAGCCGTCGTGAGTTTGACGTGCCAAGGGGAGCTCTCTTACTTCGCACCTTGCACATTGCACAGTGCACATTGCACATTGCACATTGCACCGGACGATGTTGACATGAATGGAACACGCAGTAAAACATCAGACACCAAAGGGTTTGAAAAAATGACGCATATGCCTAAAAAATCGTTTAAGTTATTTGCCACATGCGCTGCTGTCGTCAGCCTCACCGCTTGCGGAGGAGGGGGTAATAGCGATCCGATTTCATCCACTTCAACTCAGGCAGTCCCATCAGGGAGCACGAGCGCTGCGCCCGCAACCATGCCCACGCCAGCTGCGGTAGTACCGCCAGCGACAGTACCAGCACCTGCTCCTGCTCCTGCGCCAGTTCCAGTTCCAGTTCCAGTTCCAGTTCCAGTTCCAGTTCCAGTTCCAGTTCCAGTTCCAGTTCCAGCTCCTGCTCCTGCTCCTGCTCCTGCTCCTGCGCCAACTCCTGCACCAGCACCAGCACCAGTTCCAGTTCCAGTTCCAGCACCAGCTCCAGCACCAGCACCAGCACCAGCACCAGCACCAGCACCAGTTCCAGTTCCAGCACCAGCTCCAGCACCAGCACCTGCACCAGCACCTGCACCTGCACCAGCACCTGCACCAGCACCTGCACCAGCAATCAACATCCCGAGTACAGCAGGTCCGATTGCCAATTGCACGCCCGCCGCAAACGCCACTACAAACTTCATTAACGTGGGAGCTGTAAAGGTCTACAGCGGCGATTGCGTTGCGTCCATTACTTTAACAGCGACCGACTGGAACAACATTGTTACTGGCAACGGGTCGTTTGACACGCGACCTTTCGAGCAAACATTTTTCGCATCATTCAAAGATTCTTTTGACTTCATTATTTTTGTTTTAGACAGCAACGGTGCGCCGCCAAACTTCCAGTATGCGGGTCAATACAGTTCTGCGATGACCAGGCAACCGACGCGAACCCGTCGTTACATGGGCAGGATGGTCTTGCCTAACATCACCAGCCCACAAGGCTTTTTGAATCCAATAAAAGGTGGGCCGGTCTTACACGAGTTCATGCACGAATGGGCGAATTTGGGGCTTGTACCCTCAGCTGCCGACAGCGCGCATTGGGGGTTTTCTTCGGCTGGAGGACAGCTCGGCGGTTTTCAAGAGGGGACGCTAACGTTGCTCAACACCAACCAATGGCAAGCAAAAGGCCCTGGCACAAACTGCATACCTATGGCAGCCAATAGCGGGCCGTTTCCTTTCAACTGCAATTCAACGTTTAATCCAGGTACTTTCGGCACCTTTGCCAATCGTGGAAACAATGTTCCATATTCGCTGCTGGAGCTTTTTGCGATGGGTTTATTACCGAGCACGTCAGTTCCAGACGTACGGGTCGCTGTGGGCGCAAGCTGGCAGGATCCATCAAACGGAATATTTTCGGCAACTGGTTGGCAAACAATTTCAGCCGCCAGCATACTGGCGGCAAATCCGACACGGATTCCTGCCAACGCAGGTGGCCAGAAGCACTTTAAAGTAGCAACAGTCGTGCTTACCCCAAAAGCATCGCTGGACGCAGCAACCCTGGTGGAGCTAAACGAAACCTTGACCGGTTTTAGTGCTGATGGCGTGCCACCCTACGGACTTTCTAACGGGTCTGTATTTGTGCATAACTTTTACACAGCTACCAAAGGGTTGGCAACAATGCGAGCCGGCGGCATAAGTTTGCAGACACGCTAGCTCTATGGGCAGGTCAAATCAGCGCTTTCGCAAAAATTTGAATAAAGTTAAAGAAATTTTTTAAAAGTGACAGTCCGGCGTGGAAGTTTAAGAACCGATCCCCTTCAAAAAGTTATCGCTTTAAAACACACTGCGATTCGCTTTCAGCCGCATACAGCGCAATTTTAAAAATATTTAATTTGACAAGGTTCTACAAATGGAAATTTTTTCAAAAGTATTAGCTTTTATGTTGGTCAGCGCTAGGAGCCTGGGCGGCAGAGCAATTTAAAGTGATGGCGGTGAGTCGTTTTTGAGTTTGGTTTTCAATAGTGGCATTGAGCACGGCATTTTCTAC
>JAYWFR010000303.1:0-6950 GCA_043778695.1 Polaromonas sp.
AACATTTCCCAAGTAAAGATGGTGTCATAGACCAGTGTGCTGGGTTGCGTTGGCAAAGTGGCGACAGCTGCAGGTTCGTCGAACAACCCAGGCTCTGACTTTTCAGCCGCCTTTTCAACAGCAACGACAGGCGCTTCAGTTTCTAGCGACTTGACCAAGCCCTTGAACCCATATTTTTCATAAAAAATAGCCAAAGCCGCATGATTTGGTGCGCTAGCAGCTATTGAATTCATAGCTGGTAGCCCCGTAACGTACGCCGTCAAGTCGCAGTCTTTTTTAATTGTCACCAGCGCCTTGCCCTGCGGCAGCCAATCAAGCGAAGCCCGCAGGTTTTCACCCACCACGCCTTTGATATCCGCAGCATGCGCCACCAGGTTGTCAAGCGAGCCGTATTCCAGCAGCCACTTGACGGCTGTTTTGGGCCCGCATTTGGGCACACCCGGCACGTTGTCTACCGTATCGCCCACCAGCGCCTGGTAGTCGACCATCAGGCGCGGCGGCACGCCAAATTCAGCTTCTACGCCCGCCAAGTCACGGCGCTTGTCGTTCATGGTGTCAATCACGGTGATGTGCTCGTCCACCAGTTGGCTTAAGTCTTTGTCGCCACTGGAGATGATGACTTCAATGCCCTGGGCAGAGGCCATGCAGGCCAGCGTGCCAATCACGTCGTCAGCCTCTACACCCGGCACAGCCAAGACTGGCCAGCCCAGCAGCGCAACGACCTCATGCACCGGCTCAATCTGGCTGCGCAAATCAGGCGGCATCGGCGAGCGGGTGGCCTTGTAGGCCGGGTACATGTCGTCCCTGAAAGTCTTGCCTTTGGCGTCAAACACGCAGACGGCGTAGTCGGCGCGGTGGTCTTTGCGCAGCCTGGCCAACATGTTGACCATGCCGCGAATTGCGCCCGTGGCCGGGCTGCTGGGGTCCGCCGGATTAGCCCGCAGGTCAGGCATGGCATGAAAGGCGCGGTACAGGTAGCTGGAGCCATCAACCAGCAGCAAGGTTTTTTTGTCTTGTGTCATGCACCGAATTGTCGGGTATTTGCACGGTGCGGGGTACGCCAGCGGTGATGCACCGGCTTACCAGCTCCCCAGCCTACCCAAGCCTACAATAAGGCGATGAAAAACGTCTACTCACACCTGCACAATTTAGCCTGCCTGATAGTTTTAGCGCTACCCGGGTTTGGCGCAGCTGCGAACGCGCAGACCGGTGCACAAATCGATGCACAAGCAACGACGTCCAATGTCAGGCCAGACCAGACCATCCAACGCATCCGCATCGAGGATGCAGGCTCTCGCATTGACGAGGTGCGCGTCGGCGGGCAAACCCAAAGCATCACCGTGCAGCCCAAAGTCGGTGGCAATATCCCGGCGTATGAAGTCAAACCGCTCAATGCCGCAGGCGGCGCAACGCCTTCAAGCTCCAGCAGCGACACAACAGGCTCACGCGTTTGGAATGTGCTGAAGTTTTAAACTTGTTGCGTAGCGATTAAATTGAAAATTTAAGGCATGGCCGTTTACACCGAAGTTTCGTTTGACGAGGCAGCCGAGTTGCTGCAAACCCTTCAACTAGGGGCGCTACAGAGCCTCAAACCCTGTAGCGGCGGCATAGAAAATACCAACTACTTTGTCGACACCAACAGCGGCTGCTATGTGCTCACGCTGTTTGAACGGTTGTCCGCCGTTGAACTCCCCTTTTACTTGGAACTGACCAAACACCTGGCATTACGCGGTATTCCTGTTCCTAACCCAGCGCCTGATGCGTCTGGCAAGCTGCTGCACAGCTTAAAAAGCAAGCCAGCAGCGGTGGTTAATAAACTGCGGGGCCACAGCCAGTTGCAGCCCACGCCAATTCACTGCGCCAACGTCGGCAGCATGTTGGCACGCATGCATCTGGCCAACCAAGACTTCAACCTGACCCAGCCCAACCTGCGCGGCCTGCCGTGGTTAAACGACACCGCGCCAGCCGTGCTGCCGCACATCACGCCAGAGCAGCGCAGTTTGCTGCTTGGCGAGCTGGCCTATCAAAACCACATCGCTGCAAGCGCCACGTACAACGCGCTGCCGGTAGGCGTCATTCACGCCGATTTATTTCGCGACAACGTGATGTTTGAGGGCGATGAGCTGACCGGTTTTTTTGACTTTTACTTTGCTGGTTGTGACACGTTTTTGTTCGACATCAGCGTTTGCTTGAACGACTGGTGCATTGACTTGCCGTCCGGCCAACACAACGCGCTGCGTGCTGACGCATTTCTGGCTGCTTACCAGGCGGTGCGCCCGCTGACAGCTCACGAGCGCGCGTTGCTGCCTGCCATGGCGCGTGCTGGTGCGCTGCGGTTCTGGATATCGCGCCTGTGGGACTTTTACTTGCCGCGGGACGCCAGCGTGCTCAAAGCGCATGACCCTACCCACTTTGAACGGGTGCTGCGCCAAAGGGTCAAGTACCCGCTGGTGCATCCCATTTGTGTGACTTAACGTTTCTCCTTCAACTACTATGAAACTTAATATCGTCCCCGCCCGCACTGGCCTGGTTTGGGTCAAGCTTGGCATCACAACCTTTGTACAACAGCCGCTGGCCATGTCAGGGCTGTTTTTCATGTTCATGGCATTGCTGTCGATCGCGTCGCTGCTGCCCTTCATTGGTTCGGCCTTGGCATTGGCGCTGCTGCCTGCCGCCACACTGGGACTGATGGCGGCCACGCAAGAAGCCACGAAAGGCAAGTTCCCGATGCCGTCGATTTTGATCAGCGCATTTAGGGCGGGCCAGCAGCGGCTGAAAGCCATGGCAACGCTGGGCGCGATGTACTCGGTGGGGTTTTTAGCCATCATGGCCATATCCAGTCTGATTGACGGTGGTCAGTTTGCCAAGCTGTACTTGGTGGGCGGCAAGATCACTGAAGAGTTGGTACTGCAAAGCAGCTTTCAGGCGGCGATGTGGGTCACACTGGCGCTGTACATGCCGCTGTCGCTGATGTTCTGGCACGCCCCTGCGCTGGTGCACTGGCATGGCGTAACGCCTGTAAAAAGCGTGTTTTTCAGCTTCATGGCTTGTTACAAAAACTTTGGAGCATTCACCGTTTATGGTCTGGTGTGGGTTGGCGTTTTTATGCTGGCCATGCTGGTGGTGGGTGTCGTGGCGGCGTTGTTTGGCAACGCCGCGTTTGCGACACTGGCCATGTTCCCGATTGCCCTGATCTTTTTCGCGATGTTTTTTACCTCGGTCTACTTCACTTTTCGTGACAGCTTCGAGGCAACTTCAGGAGACTCCAATGACACAACACACCCTGCCGGGCCGCACTGAAAAAGAAGTCACCTGGCATCAAAGGCGGGATGTGGTCAAGGCCGCATCGGCTTGGGTCATGATGGGTGGGCTGCCTGCGGCCATTGCGCAGCAGCGCAGCAATGTGGTGCAACAAACCGGCGATGCGCTGCTCAATGGCACGCGCCTGCAGCGCGGTCAGTCGGTTCAAACCGGTGATCAGTTGCAAACCGGGCCCGATTCCAGCCTCATTTTCAGCATGGGCAATGCCGCGTTTTTAGTACGCCAAAACACCATGATGACGGCTGAGCGAGGGGCCACATTGAACACCGTCGCCCTGTTAAGGATAGTCACAGGCGCTGTGGCCAGTGTGTGGAACAAAGGCAGCAGCCACAGCATCACCACCCCAACGCTCAACGCCGGCATACGCGGCACCGGGGTGTACACGGAAGTGATGCCAGCCCAAGACATGCGCAGTTATTTTTGCAATTGCTACGGCACGGTTGATCTGACTTCGGGCGGCATTCAAAAAGTTTCAAGAGCGCAATACCACCAAGCGTTTTGGTCGCAAACCCAAGGTGCACCACTTAGCCCAGCAGCAGCCATCAACCACACCGACGAAGAGCTGGAATTTTTAGCGCAACTGATGGGCCAGCGCACGGCCTGGCAGATCATGGGGCGCAAAGGCGTCAAAGACGGTAAGGGCGCGATGGGTTCATAACAGCGGCTTACACCACGGTCAGCTTGGCCACGCTCAACGCCAGCCACTTCACGCCATGCCGCGTAAAGTTGATTTGCGCCCGAGCATCATCTCCACTGCCCTCCAGCATTTGCACACGGCCTTCGCCAAACTTGGCGTGAAATACGTCCATGCCGGTTTTGATGCCATGCGCAGGTACGTCGCGTTGGCTGGGCACTGCGGGGTTGGCGAATCGCTCTGCAGAGCCTTTTTGAGAAGAAAATACGCTGCTAGCCCAATCGTTACGTGCACCAGCAGCTCCTGAATCAGTAGCATCAAGCCACGGCGCTCGGCCCATGCCCAAGCCGCTGGAAAAGCCCTGGTTCTTTGGCGTGATCCACTTCAACGCCGCCTCGGGCAACTCGTTGTAAAACCGGCTTTTCAGGTTGTAACGCGTCTGACCGTGCAACATGCGGGTTTGCGAATGACTCAGGTACAAGCGTTTGCGAGCCCGGGTGATGGCCACATACATCAGGCGGCGCTCTTCTTCGATGCCGCCTGCGTCCAGCAGTGAGTTTTCATGCGGAAATATGCCGTCTTCAAGTCCGGTGATGAACACACAGTCAAACTCCAGCCCTTTGGACGAATGCACCGTCATGAGCTGCACCGCGTCTTGCCCGGCCTTGGCCTGGTTATCGCCAGACTCCAGGGCCGCGTGGGTTAAAAACGCGACGAGTGGGCTTAAGGTTTCGCCAGTTTCAAAGTCAGGCGCTAAAAATTCTGGCGTGGGGTTGTCGAGCACATTGGCATCCAGGCCTTGACTGGCGGGCGACTGCGTGAGGGCCAGATTCGTTGATGTTCCCAGCTCATCCACAGGCAGCGCCACCGCGTCCCGCCCAAAGCCTTCTTGCCCGACAAATGACTCCGCAGCATTCACCAATTCAGCCAAGTTTTCCAACCGATCCTG
Source organism: Polaromonas sp. (assembly GCA_043778695.1). GTDB lineage: Bacteria > Pseudomonadota > Gammaproteobacteria > Burkholderiales > Burkholderiaceae_C > Polaromonas. The sequence goes on from JAYWFR010000303.1 coordinate 4,905, forward strand.
GCCTTCGCGGTCTAGCTTGTAGTGCTCTTCCAGGCCGCTGTGCTGCAAGACCAATTCAATAATTTCGCGCAGTGTGCTGCCAGTGGTTTGCTCACGCATCACGTCAATCTTGGCGACAAACGCGCCAATGTTTGTTCCCGCTTTGCCACCCACTGCGCTGACCGCATCGTGCAGCGAGCAGCCCGACGTTTTGGCGATGTCTTGCAGTTGCTCCAGGCTGCGCGCGCCAATGCCGCGCGGCGGAAAGTTAACCACCCGCATAAAGCTGGTGTCGTCGTTTGGATTTTCCAGCAGGCGCAAATAAGCTAGCGCGTGCTTGATCTCAGCGCGTTCAAAAAAGCGCAACCCACCGTACACGCGGTACGGCAAGCCAGCATTAAAAAGCGCTGTTTCCATCACCCGGCTTTGGGCGTTGCTGCGGTACAGCAGCGCGATTTCTTTGCGCTCGGTGCCGTCCCGCACCAATTGTTTGACTTCATCAACAAACCATTGGGCCTCGGCAAAATCACTGGGCGATTCATGCACCCGCACCGGCTCACCCGGCCCGGCTTCGGTGCGCAGGTTTTTGCCCAGGCGCTTGGTGTTGTGGCCAATCAACGCGTTGGCTGAATCCAAAATATGGCCAAAGCTGCGGTAATTACGCTCCAGCTTTATCTGATGCGTGACCGCAAACTCCCGCACAAAATCGGCCATGTTGCCAACCCGCGCGCCCCTGAAGGCATAGATGCTCTGGTCGTCGTCACCCACTGCAATCACCGAGCCGCCCGTCATCGTCGGGGCATCGCCCCCTTCGTCATTTTGGCCTTGCCCAGCCAGCATTTTGATCCACGCGTATTGCAGCTTGTTGGTGTCCTGAAACTCGTCAATCAAAATATGCCTAAAGCGCCGCTGGTAGTGCTCGCGTATTGGCGCGTTGTCTCGCAGCAGCTCGTAGCTGCGCAACATCAGCTCGCCAAAGTCGACCACACCTTCGCGCTGGCATTGCTCTTCATACAGCGCGTACAGGTCAACTTTCTTGCGCATGTCTTCGTCGCGTATGGGCACATCTTTCGGCCGTTGGCCGTCTTCTTTGCAGCCCGCAATAAAGTACATCAGCTGCTTGGGCGGAAAGCGCTCGTCATCGATGTTGAACTGCTTGCACAGCCGCTTGACGCTGGACAACATGTCTTGCGTGTCCAAAATTTGGAATGTTGATGGCAAATTGGCCAGCTTGTAATGCGCCCGCAAAAACCGGTTGCACAGGCCATGAAAAGTGCCAATCCACATGCCCCGCACGTTCACTGGCAGCATGCTGGTCAGCCGCAGCATCATTTCCTTGGCAGCCTTGTTGGTAAACGTCACCGCCAAAATACCGCCTGGCGACACCTGCCCGGTTTGCAGCAGCCAGGCGATGCGGGTCGTCAGCACCCTGGTCTTGCCAGAGCCAGCGCCAGCCAGAATCAGTGCATGGGTGGCGGGCAGCGTCACGGCGGCCAGTTGCTCGGGGTTGAGGTTGTTGAGAAGGGGTGAAGAGGGCGCGACGTCAAAAAGCATGGGCTATTGTAGAAAGAAGGCTGAAAACCACTTGAAAATATCGTTTTCAGTGATGAAACAAGGTTATACCCCAATGAATATGTGCGCTAGCAGCTCCGAAAATCATAGTAACGCTACCTGCACTCCCCGTGCAGCTTTAGTGTTTAAGTCGCCGTGAACGCACGGACTGCCACAGCCGCCTGGCTTGGGCGCGTCAGGCAGCAAACAAGCCTCGGCCATTTGCAAATTGTTGTCTTTGGCAAAGTTGATAGCAAAGTCCCAGGCCATAGGTTCTACCGCGCGCAGCTCGGCATTCACCACAACGCAGCGCACGCCGTTAATCAAGGTGGGAATGCACCAGGGTGAATAGGTCAGGTGGCTGCCGGGCTGCGGACCGCCAGGGCGAAAAGGGCTCATCACGCCGCACAGCCTATCGGCCCAGTCACTGGGCCGAAACGTTTTGCCGTCGTGCGTGATGCCTTGAATAAAGACTTCTTTGGCGGCTGTTAAGGGTGTGTTGTGTTGCACCGCACC
>JAYWFR010000304.1:0-2863 GCA_043778695.1 Polaromonas sp.
GCAGACGATTGCCCCGCTGCAGTCAGGTGGTCACGCAACCGGGGCAGCGTCAAAGACGCGCCAATGGCCAGCAAACCCACCATGGCCGCAATGCCGAAAAACGGTGCGTGCCAGCTGAAATGCGCGGCCAGGAAAAGCCCGATGGGCACACCGGCTACCGTGGCCACTGAAAACGACGTCATCACAATGCCCATGGCCCGGCCACGCCGCTCAAACGGAATCACGTCGGCCACGATGGTTTGCGACAGCGCCGACAGCACGCCGCCAAATACGCCCGCCAGCACCCGCGCGGCCATCAGCGAATGGTAGGTTGGGGCCAGGCCGCAGGCCAGCGTTGCCAGGCCAAACAGCACGTACAAAGTCAACAACAGCTTCTTGCGGTCGAATTTGTCCAGGTAGGTGGCGGCCAGCAAGCCGGAGGCTCCGGCGGCGAACGTGTAGGCCGATACCAGCAGGCCGAACTGGGCATCGGTAATGGAAAAAATCTTCGTGAACTGCGGCCCCAACGGCATCATGATCATGAAGTCAACGATGTGCGTGAACTGGATGCCTGCCAGAGTAAGCAGCAGCCAGAGTTCGCGTTTTGGCGACAGGGAAGTGGTCATTGAATTAGTCGCAAAGCCGTAACTGTATCGGAGCGGGGGTGCTTCATGCGGCCTTTACATGGGAAAAGCCTTGGGTGGTAGCTAAAAAACCTGCCGAATTCGTCTAAATTTACTATGAAATTTAACTGCAGCCCAATAAATATGGGCGCAAGCAGCTCCTGATTTAAGAGCAATAGAAACGCCAAAACTTCAAACGCCAAAAATTTATTGCTTATCCGTCCATCCCTCTTCAACTGACAATGTGTTGCGCCGCCTTTTTTAAGCGACTCGCCAAACTTTTAAGCACCGCGCGCTGGTGTTCCGTAAGCTCCACGGCTGTTTCAACCGTCGTGTGGCAATACACGTCGTCGGGGTAGCTGCTGCATACGCGCTCAAGACGTTGGCACCGCAACTTGACCCGATGCGCTAAATAAATACAATGTACATACGATTAGTTTCGAATGGGATGAAGCTGGAGCCGCAGCAAATCTCAAAAAGCATCAGGTGTCTTTTGACGAAGCAAAATCGATTTTTTACGACGAATTTGGTGTTAATTTTTCGACGAGGAACACTCATCAGACGAAGAGCGTTTTCTGTTGCTTTGCATCAGTTCGGGTGCAAAACTTCTCATCGTCTGTCATTGCGAACGTGCGCATGGCTCGACCATTCGCATCATCTCGGCACGCAAGGCAACCAAGCGCGAAAGCGCGTTTTACAAAGGTGGTCACACATGAAAGCAGAACACGATCTTTCCAAATTGAAATCACGCAAGAATCCATACGCTTCCAAGCTGAAGAAGCCCGTCACGATGCGACTTTCGGAAGATGTTGTGCAGTATTTCAAAGCTATGGCTGAGGAGGCTGGTGTGCCTTATCAGAGCCTGATTAACTTGTACCTAAGGGACTGTTTGGCCAACAGCAGAAAAGTGCAGATCAATTGGCCCCAGGCCGCCTGACTGTGTGACCAGCGCTCTGCGTATGACACCCTCATTTTTTTTAGTCGTCAGCCATGCACATTCGCCAAGTTCGCCCTGAAGAACTCAGTCTTGTAGTTGACTTACTCAGCGCCGCCGCAGCCAGCCTGTTGGAGAAAGGCAACGCCTTATGGAGTACAGCGGACATCAGTGAAGCAGCCGTAAAAGAGCACGTTCAAGCTGGCATGTACTACGCAGCCTTCGATGATGAAGGCCCGGTCGGCGTTTTTCGATTTCAGTTAGAAGATCGCGTGTTCTGGCCGGAAGTATCCGATGGTTCGTCTGCGTTCATTCACAAGATCGCCGTCTACCCGTATAAGCAAGGCAAAGACGCTTCGCATGTGCTTTTGCGCTACGCGTGCCAACTTGCGCAGCAGCACGATCGCCAATTTCTTCGATTGGATTGCGTTGGAGGCAGGCCAAAGCTCCGGGCTGTGTATGAGCGGTTTGGCTTCAGGCACCACAGTGTGAAAAAGCTTGGCGACCAAGAGTTTGATCGATTTGAACTAAAAGTCGAATCTGCCGTCGGTAAAAGTGTTGGCTAGCGCACTCGAGAACGAAGCACCAAGCTGCACTCAGACCGGGTTCAAAACCGATTTAGACTTGTAAGCCTTTAAAAACGGGCGGAAGTAGCTCCTGATTAAGGAGCGCTTACATCTTGCAGTCCTCAAGCGCTGAAAAAATTCTTCAGCTTGTCCGTCCAGCTGTCTTCACTTGGCGAATGCTTGGCACCGCCTTTTTTAAGCGACTCGTCAAACTCTTTGAGCAGCTTTCGCTGGTGTTCTGTCAGCTTTACCGGCGTTTCAACTGTGATGTGGCAGTACAAGTCGCCGGGGTAGCTGCTGCGCACGCCCTTGATGCCTTTGCCGCGCAACCTGAACTGCTTGGCCGCTTGCGTGCCCTCGGGGATGTCAATCGCCGCTTTGCCTGCCAGAGTGGGTACTTCAATTTCGCCGCCCAGCGCTGCAGTCGTAAAGCTGATGGGCACGGCGCAGTGCAGGTCGTCGCCGTCGCGCTCAAAAATGTCGTGCTTTTTTACGCGGATTTCAATGTACAAATCGCCCGGCGGTCCGCCGTTGGTGCCTGGCTCGCCGTTGCCTGTGGAGCGAATACGCATGCCATCGTCAATGCCCGCCGGGATTTTGACTTCAAGTGTTTTGTTGTTTTTGGTTTTGCCTACGCCGTGGCACGACGAGCAAGGCTCGGGGATCAGCTTGCCTGTGCCTTTGCACTGCGGGCAGGTTTGCTGAACTGAAAAAAAGCCTTGGCGCATTTGCACTTGACCGTGGCCGTGGCAAGTAGTGCA
>JAYWFR010000305.1:0-2861 GCA_043778695.1 Polaromonas sp.
CACCCATCAAAGTCGCGCTGATCGAAAGCATGTCGGGCCCGTTTGCAAATACGGGCGAGGCGGTTTTCCGCAACCTGGTGTGGGCCACCGAACGGGTCAACGCACGCGGCGGCGTGAAGCTGCCGGCAAACCTGGGGGGCGCACGTAATTTGCTGATCGAACGCTACGACAGCAAGGGCCAAAACGAGGAAGCCCTGAGCGCACTGCGCGCCGCGATTGACGACGGCGTAACGGTGATTGCGCAGGGCAATTCATCTGCCACGGCGGCGGTGTTGATTGATGCGATTAACAAACACAATGAGCGCGAGCCTGCCAAGCGGGTGCTGTTTTTGAATTATTCGGCGGTTGACCCGGCGCTGACCAACGAAAAGTGCAGCTACTGGCACTTCAGGTTTGACGCCCACGCCGACATGCGCATGACGGCGCTGATGGATGTTTTTAAAGACGACAAAGCCACGCAAAGTATTTACCTCATTGGCCAGGACTACAGCTTTGGCCAGTCGGTTTTAAAAGAAGCAAAGCGGCAAATTACCGCCCAACGGCCTGATGTGCAAATCGTCGGTGAAGAGCTGCACCCACTGGGCCGGGTCAAAGACTTCATTCCCTACGCCGCCAAAATCAAGGCCAGCGGCGCACAAGCGGTGCTGACGGGTAACTGGGGCAATGACTTGACGCTGCTTATCAAAGCCGCCAAAGACGTGGGTTTTGAAGGCAAGTTTTATACCTTTTACGGCAATGCGCTCGGTGCACCCGCGGCGATCGGCGATGCAGGTGTGGGCAAAGTGATTGCGGTGGCTGAGTGGTTTCCGAATGCAGCGGGCGCGCCAGCAGAAGCGTTTTACCAGTCGTTTCGCCAGCGTTTTCCGGCGGCCAAAGACGATTACGTTCATATGCGGATGCAAATGGTGATCGAGGCACTGGCGCAAAGCATGGAAAAAGCCGGCTCGATTGAAGCGGGTGCGGTGGCTGCGCAGATGGAAAAAGCAGTCGTCACGATGGCCGGGCAAACCGGTGCGATGCGCGCCAGTGACCACCAGTTTCAGCAGCCTTTGCTCGTCGCCCAAATGGGCAAGCTGGGCGATGCGGGCGTGAAATTTGATGTTGAGGGTTCGGGCTACGGCTTTCGCGTGATCAAGACGATTGCGAGCGACAAGGCGGCGATGGCGACTAGCTGCAAGATGGTTCGGCCTTAACCGTTATCGTTGATTTGCACATGCGCCAAGCCGTCCTAAATCTCGAAGAATCCATGATCCGCCAGGTTGCCAATGCCGGCATGGGGCGCAGCGATGTGCTCAAGTTCTGGTTCGGCGAGAGTGATGAGGTCACACCGCTAATCATTCGTGATGCGGCTGCGCTGTCGCTGCAAAACGGTGAAACCTTTTATGCGCACAATCTGGGGCTGCCCGAGCTGCGGGAGGCAATTGCAGGTTACACCCAAGGAATACGGGGGCGAGGCGCTGCAAAAATAGGAGCAGACCGCATCGCTGTCACGTCTGGCGGTGTCAATGCGTTGATGTTGGCGGTACAAGCCTTGGTGGACAGTGGCGATGAGGTGGTGGTTGTCACGCCCGTGTGGCCGAATCTGACGGCGCAGCCCGCCATCATGGGTGCGGTGGTTCGGTCGGTCAGCTTAAAGCCGATTGACGGCGCATGGCAATTGGACATGGCTGAGCTTCTGGCAGCCGTTTCGGGGAAAACCAAGCTTTTGATACTTAACGCGCCGAACAACCCCACGGGCTGGACGTTGTCGCGCGCAGAACAAGAAACCATCCTGGCGCATTGCCGCAAAACGGGGACTTGGATTTTGGCTGACGAGGTGTATGAGCGGCTGTACTACGAGCCAACGCCTAACAGCTGCGCTCCGAGCTTCTTGGACATTTCTCAGCCCGATGACCGCTTGTTCGTCGTCAACAGCTTTTCCAAAAGCTTTTTGATGACGGGTTGGCGACTGGGCTGGCTCGTGATGCCGCTCGCCATGACGGCGCAAATGGGCAAACTGATTGAGTTCAATACCTCCTGCGCCCCTGTGTTCATTCAACGTGCGGGCTTGGTGGCGATTGAGCGCACGCTGGATGTCACGCCCGGGGTGGTGGCGCACCTGAAAACCTGCCGCGACACGCTGATCCCGTTGCTACGAGCCGTGCCCGGCGTGCAGGTTGCCCCTGCCAAAGGCGGTATGTACGCGTTTTTCAGGTTGGAAGACCAGGCGCGGTTTGGTGATTCGCTGGCGGTCGCCAAACGCTTGGTGTTGGAGGCCGGTCTGGGCTTAGCGCCCGGCAATGCCTTCATGGTAAATCCCGGAGCGGATTCTCAAGGCTGGCTGCGCTGGTGCTTTGCCAGCCAAGACTTAGGGCGCCTTGAGCAGGGCGTGCAGCGCCTCAAAAGCTGGCTATAATTGAAGGCTTCGCACGGCGTACCGCTTGGCGATACACGACGACAAACGGTTAAATCTCATGGTGAGAAAACTGTGTCGCTCGCAAGTTGCACTGTTGAAGTGCGAGAAAGAAATCCATGATTGCAAAATCAATCAAGGCTGACATTGTTCAGTCCAACGCACGTGCCGCTGGCGATACGGGCAGTCCTGAAGTTCAAGTGGCGCTGCTGACCGGCCGCATCAATGAGCTCACCCCCCACTTTAAGGCCAATGCCAAAGACCACCACGGCCGCCGTGGTTTGCTGCGCATGGTCAGCCGCCGCCGCAAGCTGCTGGACTATTTGAAGTCCAAAGACGCCGGCCGCTACACCGCACTGATCGCCAAACTTGGCCTGCGCAAGTAATCGGTAAATTCATTAAAAACGCCTGAGTTAGTCACCTAGCTCAGGCGTTTTTTACTTTAAAACATTCGGAAAGACGGCTAAAC
>JAYWFR010000306.1:0-38326 GCA_043778695.1 Polaromonas sp.
TGCCTGCTGCCTTACCTACTGCCAGCGACATCTACCAAGTCCGCCACGCTCTTTTGTACGTTGCGCTGCTGGTACCCAACCACTTATACGAGCTGCTACCCATCTCGGTACTGATTGGTACGATTTTTGTAATGGCGCGGCTGGCGCAAAGCTCCGAATACACGATCTTACGGACTAGCGGGCTAGGCCCCTGGCGCGCATTGAAGCTATTGCTTAGCCTGGGCGCATTTTTTGTGGCTTTAAGTTTCGCCATTGGGGACTATGTTGCGCCGTTGAGCGAGCGCACGGCGCAGCTTCTCAAAGCCAGGTACCAAGGCACCCTGACAGTGGGCCAGACCGGTGCCTGGCTCAAGGAAAAGCAGGCCCACAACAACTATGTCGTCAATGTCAAAAAATTGTCCCCGAAAAGCGAACTGCTGGGCGTGCAAATTTTTGAGTTTGACAACAAAGGCCTGGTGGTGTCCACCATGCAGGCCGAGGAGGCCGCGTTTGGTCAAGACGACTCGTGGGCATTAAAAAAGGTAAGTCGTACCGACTTCAGCGTGTCTACTGCAGCGGGTGTGTCTTCGCAAACTGCAGCTGTTAGTCGAAGCACCCTTGACAATTTTCGCTGGCCGACAGAAATCACCGAGGAGATGGTGTCGGTAGCACTTCTCAAGCCAGAACGCATGGCTACGGTGGACTTGTTCAACTACATCCGCCACCTGGATGCGAACAACCAGACCGCCCAACGCTATGAAATTGAATTTTGGAAGAAAGTCTTTTATCCTTTGAGTTGCTTGGTCATGGTGATTCTGGCGCTACCCTTTGCGTACCTGCACTTTCGATCTGGCGGCATCGCAACTTACGTTTTTGCAGGTGTGATGATTGGCATCAGTTTCTTTTTGCTCAACAATGTGTTTGGCTATATCGGCAACCTGCAAAACTGGCAACCATGGCTGGCCGCAGCCACCCCAGGTTTGCTATACATGGCCATCTCGCTGGGCGCTTTTGGCTGGCTGGTGCTCAGACGTTGACCTCAAGGAATCCAATCACATCATGACAACTGGCATCATTTTATTTGCCCACGGTTCGCGCGACCCTCTGTGGCGGCTGCCAATTGAAGCTGTAGCGACAGCCGTCTTGCAGCGCCAGCCAGACGTGCAGGTGCGCTGCGCTTACCTAGAGCTGTGCGAGCCTACTTTGCAACTAGCTGCTGCTGATTTAATAGCTGCTGGTGCCCATAAAATAAGGGTTATGCCGCTATTTTTAGGTGTAGGCAAGCACGCCAGAGAAGACCTGCCGCTGCTGCTGGCTGAAGTGCGCGCTGCGCATCCTGGTACGGTGGTTGAGCTGCTGGCCACCGTCGGCGAGAACCCGGCGCTGATCGCGCTGATGGCCGATATGGCTTTGGCCCATGCATAGGCACTAGGCAACTACAGCATGAACCTTCATCAATTCAGATTTGTGCAAGAAGCCATCAGGCGCAACCTCAATTTAACTGAGACCGCCAAAGCGCTGCACACATCCCAGCCCGGTGTGTCCAAAGCCATCATTGAGCTTGAAGAAGAACTGGGCGTTGAAATTTTCGCCCGACATGGCAAGCGCTTAAAGCGCGTGACCGAGCCCGGCACGCACGTGCTAAAAAGCATTGACCTCATCATGCGTGAGGTGAGTAATTTGCGGCGTATTGGCGAGCAATACTCCAAGCAGGACAGCGGTACCTTGTCTATCGCCACCACGCACACCCAAGCGCGGTACGTGCTGCCGCAGCCGATTGCCAAGCTGCGGTTGGCTTACCCAAAAGTCAATGTCAGCCTGCACCAAGGCTCACCTGATCAGGTCGCGCAAATGCTGATGGATGAAGTTGCCGAAATTGGCATCGCCACCGAGTCGCTGGCGCAATATGCTGACCTGATTACCCTGCCTTGCTACGAGTGGCAGCACATGCTGGTGCTGCCCACCACCCATGCGTTGGCCAACAAAGCGGCCATCACGCTGGAAGACTTGGCGCTTGAGCCGCTGATCACGTACCACCCATCGTTTACTGGTCGCACCAAAATTGATGCCGCGTTTTCGGCCAAACATTTGCAGCCGCGGATCGCTTTGGAAGCAATTGACTCGGATGTTATCAAGACCTATGTGCGCGTCGGCTTGGGGGTAGGCATCGTTGCTGAGATGGCTATCAAAGACGATGGCACCAACAACGATTTGGTGGCGATTCCGGTGGGTCACTTGTTTGGCGTCAACGTCGCTCGTGTTGCTTTCAAACGCAGTGCCTACCTGCGCAACTTTGTGTACACGTTCGCAGAGCTGCTTAGCAGCGGTCTGACACGCAGCCAAATTGAGAAAACCATGTCGGGTCATCACGACGACTTCTAATTTAACAACCGTTCCATGAAAACTGCCCTATGAAAACCATTGAAGAACGCACACCTGAAGTTAAAACCAAACTGCCCGCTGTGGGCACCACCATCTTCACCGTGATGTCTGCTTTAGCAACCCAGACCAATGCAGTCAATCTAGGCCAGGGTTTCCCGGATTTTGAATGTGACCCCCTGCTCGTCAATGCCGTGACGGACGCGATGCTTAAAGGCTTTAACCAGTACCCGCCTATGCCCGGCGTACCGGTGCTGCGCGAGGCCATCGCCAACAAGGTTAAAAAACTCTACGGCCGCAGCTATAACCCGACCACTGAGATCACTGTCACGGCTGGCGCGACGCAAGCCATCATCACCGCCATTCTGGCGATCGTGCACCCAGGCGATGAGGTGATCGTGCTGGAGCCCTGCTACGACAGTTATGTGCCCAACATTGAGCTGGCGGGCGGCATTGTGGTGCGGGTTCCTTTGACCCCAGGCACGTTTCGCCCAGACTTTGACAAAATCAGCGCGGCCATAACACCAAAGACGCGCGCCATCATCGTCAACTCGCCGCACAATCCCAGCGCAACGGTGTGGACTGAGGTCGACATGCTCACATTGCAAGACCTGCTGGCACCTACCGATGTGCTGCTAATCAGCGATGAGGTTTATGAGCACATGGTGTTTGACGCCGATCAGGGGCGGGTACACCAAAGCGCAGCGCGGTTTGCAGGCTTGGCGGCGCGCGCCATGATAGTTAGCAGCTTTGGCAAAACTTACCACGTCACGGGCTGGAAGATAGGCTACGTAGCGGCACCAGCGGCGTTGACCGCAGAGTTTCGTAAAGTGCACCAGTTCAATGTCTTTACCGTCAACACCCCGGTTCAATACGGCCTGGCCAGCTACATGGCCAATGAAAGTGCCTACCTTGATTTACCGGCGTTTTATCAGCGCAAACGTGACCTGTTTCGCGCCGGCTTGGCGCGAACAAAGTTTAAGTTATTACCCAGCGAAGGAAGTTACTTTCAATGCGTCGACATCTCGGATGTCAGTGACCTAACCGAGGCTGATTTTTGCAAATGGCTGACCACCGAGGTGGGGGTGGCAGCTATTCCACTCTCAGCTTTTTATGGCAACGGTTTTGACCAGCGGGTGGTACGTTTTTGCTTTGCAAAAAAAGAAGAAACCCTGAATGCCGCACTTGATCGATTGGCTAAATTGTGATTTGAAGGGAAGGTTAGCGCCTAGCAAAAACGTTATTTTGTTGCTAAAGCATTGCCCCAAAAAATTGCCAACCCCGCTCTTTTTTGTGTGGCCTTGATCAGTCTTTTATTCCACCCACACAAATTTACAGTCGAAATATGTTGCTAGCGCGGTTCGTGGCCACATCGGCAAAGCAGCGCTGTGAGCTCTAGATAGCCCAAAGAACAACCGTTATCTCATGTCTGGGCGCGCGCAAGCACTCTGCTCCATTCAGTTGGAGTACCGGGTGGCTATGCCGGTGGAGATTTTATTCATCGCAATATGTGTGATGAACCAGCTCAGCCTTGTATCGACGAAGCAAAACCTTCAACAGCCAGCGCTGGTTGGCCTTTGTGTTGGGCCTCATGTTTGCTGGTTGCTATCGCATCAGTTTGCAGCGTTACGTGACGCATCTTCTGCAATTGGATCGGGCTGGCCCCGTTGCCCATTGATCTAAAAAGTTGTGTTTGTCATCAATCTCATAGGTATATTTTTACCTTTGTTTAAACGATCGGCTTGACGCCCCTTAGCACTGGTCAGCAGCGCCTTGGAAGCGCAATTAGCTCCCGCTTTTGCGCCAGTGGTTGGCTTTTACTTTGCAAAAAAAGATAAAACAGAAATAGCGGCATTTGCGGCATTTGCGGCATTTGCGGCATTGACACTTTTGAAAAATATACTAAATTTTAGCTATAAAACAACTATATTTTCACTTTAAAACCATTATTTTATAATTTAAACTGCGTAATCTATTTATAGGATTGTTAATTTGTAAGTTAAACGGCAAACTACTGAAATGGAATCTAGTACCTTTTCATCACAGTTAAAAGTGATTAAGCCGCCAGATTCGGCGCTGGGTAGTCGTTTGCACGTTGCCGATTTGCCAGCTTTGCAAATTGGTATGGTCGGTTTTTCCCAGCTACAACGCGTGCAAATTGAAGGTATCGTCAAACTGCTACCGAATAAAACTGCGGCCTGGTGCGTTGGGCGATTTTCGGATGCTCACGCCTGGCTGGTTTGCAGCGACAAAGTGCGTATGGCGTCAGCTGCGGCAAATGCAAGCCCAGAAAATCTGCTGGTTTTGCCGGGTTTGCCATCGGAAAAAGCGACCGTTTTGAATTTGCCAGAGATCACCCGGCCGCTGGCTTTTTCATTGCCAAGCAACAACCCCGACATAGAACCGCGTCTTACTTTCGACGCAGCATCGCCGAACAGCCTCAGCGCCTTGCTCGAGCAGTTTGAAAGATGTTTGTGGCGTCGATTGGCGCAATTTGTTTTGGGAAAACAGTTGATTGAACGCGAGCCAGAGCTCCAGCCCAAGGTTTACCACGTTCAGCACCGCGGCACCTTACTGGCGGTGATGGACTTTGTGTCGTTTCGAATCGGCATGTTGCCCGATGCCAATCCGAAGCACTTTGAGCGGGCCATCTGGGAAAAACGCCCGGTCCAGGCGGCTGATATTCCGCATCATTTTGTTCTGACTGACGTTGCAAGGCTCAGGTGGGTTTATGCACAACACTCCGAACGCAATGTTCTGCCATCGCGCTATCGGCATGAGGTCATTTACTTTCGCCGATCGCCACAGGTCGAGCTGTCATGGGTGACAGACTCCCAGCTTCGGATATTGAGCCAGTTGTGTTCTCGCCCCTCAACCTTTCAACAATTGGTCGAGCGGCTTGGTATGCGCCACGAGAATCTAACCCGCGACTTGTCATGTCTTTACTTTGCTACCAGTTTGACAACCACGCAAAGCAAAGCGGCAAACGTGAGCAGGCGAGGACCCAACACCACAATGTCGGTACCCCCTGCGGTTGGCACCCGACGCACACCCCACATTTTTGATTCATCGTTACCGCACAGCAGTTCTCCAGCTGACAGCCACGAATCGACCGCACCTGTGCAACTAGCTGCGCAGTAAAACCCCTTGCTATTTATTTCAGAGCTGCAAGCACAAGTTATTAAACGGCGACCGCCATTTTATTTTTTAAATTGATAAAAACTACGCAACCCGCGTCACCGCCATCGGTTTAAATCCCAAATCTGCCGCTTTGCCTTTGCGCGCCCTGGCGGCTTTGGCATTGTTCAGGCTTCGGATTTCCAACGTTTCATCGCGCGCCTTACCTCCCCTGCCTATGCCGTCAATTCGCACGCTCCGGGTGTAGGCCGCAGCGCCCGCTAATGTGTCCTTAACGTCCAAGTCAATCAGCATCAAACCGCGGCCGCCGCCGGCCATTTGTTTGAGCTCGGCAATTTCGAAGGTGAGTATCCGGCCCGCAGTTGATGCACAAGCCACATGGGTGGCTGCATTCATCGGTAAGCTGCCGGAAGAGCCTGATGCATGTGAAGGCTTGCAAATCAACTCACCTTCAGCACAGCTGATAAACGCTTTGCCTGTCTTGGGGCGAGAGGTCATGGTGTCAACGGTCGCTAAAAAACCGTAGCCACCGCTGCTGGACAACAGCAAGGTAGCACTAGCCGGACCGGCAAAGTAATACACAGGCTGCGTGCCTGATTCAAGTTCAATCAATGTCGTGACCGGCTGGCCATCACCTCGAGCTCCGGGTAGCAGCGACACGGCTATCGAATAAACACGGCCCGTGCTGTTGCCTGACGAAGATTTTGCAGCGCTGCCAAACACCAGCAACGTGTCGACGGTGCGGCATTCAAACGTGCCGTATAGGCCGTCGCCTTCCTTAAACGCAAAGCTGGCAGCATCATGGCTGTGGCCTGTACGCGCGCGAATCCAGCCTTTGCTGCTGACCACGACAGTTACCGGCTCGTCAAAAATTTTCACCTCCAGCACAGCTTTTTTCTCGGCTTGAATAAGCGTACGACGCGCATCGGCAAACTGCTTGGCATCCGAGTCAACTTCTTTGATCATCAGGCGCTTGAGCGAGGCCGGATTACCCAAGATTTCTTCCAGCTTGCCCTGCTCTTCGCGCAGGGTTTTCAGCTCTTGCTCAATCTTGATGGCTTCTAGGCGTGCAAGCTGGCGCAGGCGGATTTCCAAGATATCTTCAGCTTGTTTGTCGCTGAGTTTGAAGCGCTTTATCAACGCGATTTTGGGCTCGTCTGATTGACGGATGATGGCAATCACCTCGTCAATGTTCAACAGCACCAGCGCGCGGCCTTCCAGGATGTGGATGCGGTCCAGCACCTTGGTCAAGCGGTGTTGTGAGCGACGAGCAATTGTGGTTTGCCTGAACTCAATCCACTCATTGAGCATTTGCCGCAACGATTTTTGTGCGGGCCGGCCGTCTATCCCAATCATCGTTAAGTTGATCGGCGACGAACTCTCCAAGCTCGTATGAGCCAGCAGCGTGGTGATGAGTTCGTTTTGCTCGATGCGGCTGGTTTTAGGCTCAAACACCAGGCGCACGGCGGCTTCTTTGCCAGACTCATCACGCACTACATCGAGCACCGATAGCAGTGTTTGTTTGAGCTGCAATTGCTCTGTGCCGAGCGCTTTTTTGCCAGCCTTGATTTTCGGATTCGTCAGCTCTTCAATTTCTTCCAGCACTTTTTGGGTGCTGACACCGATCGGTAACTCAGTGACGACCAGCTGCCACTGGCCGCGCGCCAGGTCTTCAATTTTCCAGCGGGCCCTTACCTTGAGCGAGCCGCGACCTGTGCTGTAGGCCGCTGCAATTTCAGTAGCGCTGGAGATAATTTGTCCGCCGCCGGGGTAGTCCGGCCCTGCAATGATGCTGTACAGCTCATCATCCGGCAGCTTGGGCGTTTTGATCAACGCGATACAAGCATCAGCCACTTCACGCAGGTTGTGACTAGGTATCTCTGTGGCCAGGCCGACCGCAATGCCGCTGGCCCCATTGAGCAGCGTGAATGGCAGGCGCGCTGGCAACTGGCGCGGCTCTTCAAACGAGCCATCGTAGTTAGGGACAAAGTCCACCGTGCCTTCGTCCAGCTCATCGAGCAGCAAGCTGGTAATACGCGCCAAGCGTGCCTCGGTGTAGCGCATGGCCGCGGCGCTATCGCCGTCTCTGGAGCCAAAGTTGCCTTGGCCGTCAACCAGCGGGTAGCGCTGGCTGAAATCTTGCGCCATGCGCACCATCGCATCGTAAGCCGCGCTGTCGCCGTGTGGGTGGTACTTGCCCAGCACATCACCGACCACACGCGCACTTTTGACGGGTTTGGCACCACTGGCACCGTTGGCACCGCCAAAACCCAAACCCATGCGTGACATGCTGAATAAAATGCGACGCTGTACTGGCTTTTGACCATCACAGGCATCTGGCAAGGCCCGGCCTTTGACCACACTCAATGCGTATTCAAGGTAGGCGCGTTGGGCGTAGGCTGAAAGGGAGTCCTGGTCGGCCGCGTCTGGGCTGCTGGGCGCTGAGTCAGCGGTAAAAAGATCCATGAATAGTACGAAAAATGATGAGAAAGTTAATCGAGTGCGGTTGCCTGCAAGCCTGGCGACTGGGCTGTGAGTGCCGGCACCATGTTGTTGCGCCCCGGCACGCCTGATGCATCTGATATGCCCGATGCTGCACCGCCCATCATCTCCATTCGCACACGGCCAGTGGTTTTACGGGCTTCTTGTACAGCTACGGGTGGCTTGAGGTGGCCGTAGAGTTGCATCACGGTTTTGACGTAGTTTTTAGTTTCCGGATAATTAGGAATTTTGTTGCCAGCGCGCTGCACGGCGCCTTCCCCGGCGTTGTACGCAGCCACCGCTAGCTCCAGTTGACCAGGAAACATTTTGATCAAGTCACGCAGGTAACTGGCACCTGCCTTGATGTTGGTTTTAGGATCCGTTAGCTTTTTTTCAATCGACGTTTGTTTGTCGGTTTTCACCCCATAGCGTTCAGCCGTGGGCGGCATCAGTTGCATCAAACCCACTGCGCCTTTGGGTGATACGGCGAAGGTGTCGAACCCCGATTCGGTGGCAATCAATGCTTGCAGCAGCTCGTAGTCCATGCCGTGCGCTGCGGCTGCGTCCTTGAGTAAATGCTTGACCACCTTGTAGTTGGGCGAGACGTCAAAGTAGGCCAGTAGTTTGGTGGGGGCCCGAACACCACCTGCGGGCAGTGCATACAAATTGGCGTTGGCCAGAGATTTTGGCGCAGGCAAATTGGATGAGCCATCTGCCTTGTCGGTTGAAAAGCTTTCACCGCCCTTGAAGAACAACTCATAGCGCTCGTCGAGTTTGTCGTTTGAAAAATGCGCCACACCTTTGGCGTCAATGTAGCCCCAGACATCGGCCATTGCGGGTGCGGCGAACCAGCACAGGCTGACAAGCAACAAACGCGAAGCTACACGGCCAAGAGAACTGGGGCCGAGATCGAGACAGAGACGAAAGAGGCGAAGGTATTTCATCAGACATCAATCTCCACCGTATCACCATGCAGCTCCATCAAGCAGCGACGTGCCGCTGCTTCTCCTTTGCCCATTAGTTTGGTGATCAAACCTTCGGTTTGCAAAAAGCTTTGGTTGCCTAGTTGCACGGGGAGCAAGCGGCGAGTGTCGGGGTTGAGCGTGGTCTCCCACAACTGCTCAGCATTCATTTCGCCCAATCCTTTGAAGCGGCTGATGCTCCAGGAGGCTTCTTTGACGCCTTCCTTGCGCAGCTTGTCCAGAATAGCCGACAGCTCGCCGTCGTCCAGCGCGTAGGCTTTGGACGCGGGCTTTTTGCCGCGCGCGGGCGCATCAACTCTGAACAGCGGTGGCCGCGCCACGTAAACGTGGCCCGCATCAATCAGCTTGGGAAAATGCCTGAAAAACAGCGTTAACAATAAAACCTGGATATGCGAGCCATCCACGTCTGCATCGCTCAAGATACATACCTTGCCGTAGCGCAGACCACTCATGTCGGGCGTGTCGTTGGGTCCGTGCGGATCAACGCCAATGGCCACCGCGATGTCGTGAATCTCGGTGTTGGCAAACAGGCGGTCACGCTCAACTTCCCAGGTGTTCAATACTTTGCCGCGCAGGGGCAAGATGGCCTGGCTTTCCTTGTCGCGACCCATTTTGGCACTGCCGCCTGCGGAGTCGCCCTCGACCAAAAACACCTCGTTGTGGGCTAAATCTTTGCTTTCGCAGTCAGTCAGTTTGCCGGGTAGCACGGCCACGCCAGAGCCCTTGCGTTTTTCAACTTTTTGCCCGGCTTTTTGCCGCGTTTGTGCAGCACGAATCGCGAGCTCGGCCAGTTTTTTGCCGTAATCCACGTGCTGGTTTAACCACAGCTCAAGCGCCGGGCGTACATAGCTTGACACCAGTCGCACCGCATCACGGGAATTGAGGCGCTCTTTGATCTGACCCTGAAATTGTGGGTCGAGCACCTTGGCGCTCAGCACATAACTAGCGCGTGCAAACACGTCTTCGGGCAGCAGCTTCACGCCTTTCGGCAGCAACGAATGCAGCTCGATAAAACTTTTGACGGCTGTAAACAAACCGTCGCGCAAGCCGCTCTCATGCGTGCCGCCAGCGCTGGTCGGAATCAAATTGACATAGCTTTCGCGCACCGGCTGGCCATCTTCGGTAAAAGCGACGCACCAGTCCGCGCCCTCGCCTTCAGCAAAGGTTTCATGTTGGCTGTCAGCAAAGCCTTTGCCCTCAAACATCGGTATAACCAAGTCGCCATTGAGTGTTTGCGCTAGGTAGTCGTGCAAGCCACCTTTGTAGAGCCAGGTTTGGGTGTCTTTGGTCTTTTCAGTCGTTAACGTCACCGACACGCCGGGCATCAACACCGCTTTGCTACGAAGCAAATGTGTCAGGTCGTTGATGGGCAGCACTGACGACTCAAAGTATTTGGTGTCTGGCCACGCACGCACAGTCGTGCCTGATTTTCGGTCGCCCTCAACACTCGCATCAAACTTGCGCAAATGCAATTTCTCAATCACATCACCGCCTGAAAACACCAGCTTGGCAACCATGCCTTCGCGGTACGATGTGACCTCAAGCCGTTTAGAAAGCGCATTCGTCACGCTAACGCCAACGCCATGCAGACCGCCTGAAAAGCTGTAGGCACCACCCTTGCCTTTGTCAAACTTGCCGCCGGCGTGCAGACGGGTAAACACAATTTCAACCACAGGCGCTTTTTCTTGCGGGTGTAGTCCGTAGGGAATGCCGCGCCCATCGTCGTCAACACTGACGGAGCCATCGGTATGCAGTGTGACTTTGAGCTTTTTACCGTAACCGGCCAATGCCTCATCAGCTGAGTTGTCCAGGACTTCCTGAATGATGTGCAGAGGATTGTCGGTGCGGGTGTACATCCCCGGGCGCTGCTTGACAGGCTCCAGACCCTTGAGCACGCGGATCGAGCTTTCGGAGTATTCGGGAGTCACCAAAGCCGATAAAGGTGACGATAAAAGGGGGGGTTTGGTAGCCATAACAAGTCAGTATTTTGCCTTCATTGTAAGCGGCTTAATAAAATCAACTGGATGAAAATACAGCCTTTGAGTACGGGTGCTTGAGCCAAGTTAAAGTCAGTGTATGACCACCAACAACCCTGCCGCAGCGAAAAAACTTTCTATGGCCCAGGTTTTGGTCTGCGGCGCGGCCATTGTCACGCTGTCAATGGGTATTCGCCACGGCTTTGGCCTGTGGTTACAACCCATCACCCAAGCACAAGGGTGGACGCGTGAAACTTTTGCCTTTGCGATAGCTATTCAAAACCTCTCATGGGGTGTTTGCGGTATTTTTGCCGGCATGCTGGCCGACAAGATGGGCGCCTTCAAGGTACTGGTGGTAGGCGCGGTGCTGTACGCGCTGGGCTTGGCAGGCATGGCTTTGTCACCAACCGGGTTTTTATTCACGCTAACGGCCGGCGTCTTGATAGGTGCGGCGCAGGCGGGCACGACCTACGCAGTGATCTACGGCATCATTGGCCGCAATATTTCAGCTGACAAGCGCTCATGGGCAATGGGCGTGGCAGCGGCTGCCGGGTCGTTTGGCCAGTTTTTAATGGTGCCAATTGAAAGCTTTTTAATCAACAACATCGGCTGGCAGCAGGCTTTGCTGGTCTTAGCGAGCGCGGTGCTGCTGATCATGCCGCTGGCACTGGGCTTGCGCGAAGACGGTTTTGCGGGCGGGCAAGCGCCAAAGCGAGACCAATCCATTGCCCAGGCGCTGCGCGAAGCCTTCAAATACCCCAGCTTTCAGCTGCTCATGGCGGGCTACTTTGTATGTGGGTTTCAGGTTGTGTTTATCGGGGTGCACATGCCCAGCTACTTAAAAGACAAAGGCCTGTCGCCGCAGGTTGCTGGCTATGCGCTGGCGCTGATTGGTTTGTTCAATGTGTTTGGCACCTATGCTGCGGGCACGCTGGGCCAGCGCATGGCTAAAAAGAATATTTTGGCTTTCATATACTTTGCCCGGGCGGTGGTGATCACGGTGTTTATTGCGGCACCCCTTAGCCCGATGAGCGTATATATTTTTTCTGCTGTGATGGGCCTGCTATGGCTGTCAACAGTGCCGGCTACAAACGCTGCAGTGGCGCAAATTTTCGGCGTAGCGCACTTGTCCATGCTCAGCGGTTTTGTGTTTTTCAGCCACCAGATTGGTTCATTTCTAGGCGTTTGGTTGGGCGGCGTGCTGTATGACAAAACTGGCAGCTACGACATTGTTTGGTACATCACGATTGGGCTCGGCGTGTTTGCCGGGCTGATCAATTTGCCGGTGCGGGAAGCGCCGATTCAGCGCCCAGGCCTGGGCCAACAGCCGGTGCGCGCTTGACATGCCACGCCAGCATGCGCTGCAAACCGCCGCTTGGCTTGCCGCCACTGCCGCGCTGCTGGGCGTGTTCGCGCTTTACGTTCAGCCAGAGTTTTTGGTGGTGCTGGCCAATCAGGTTTGGGCCTGTTTTTAGCGCCTTTTTACCCATCATTTAGGCCTCTAGCCCAATTAAAACGTGCGCAGGCAGCTATGAAAATTATAGTAATCACAGGTGCCTCTGATGGCATTGGTGCAGAGATGGCACGGCAACTGGCCAAAACCCACAGCACCCAAGTGGCGCTGGTGCTGGCCGCCAGAGATGAAGCAAGATTGGAAAAAGTCGCCAGCCAATGTGCCGCTTTCGGTCCGCAAACACTTGTGCTGCCCACTGATGTGGCGCTACAACCCGCCTGCCGCGCATTGATAGCGGCTGCGGTAGCCAAGTACGGCCAGATTGACGCCCTCATCAATAACGCTGGCATGTCGGCCCAGGCGCTGTTTGAAGACGTCAAGGCAGATGACCTGGCCTGGTACGAGCAACTGATGCGCGTTAATTTGTGGGGCAGCGTGTGGTGCACCCATGCAGCGCTGCCTCACCTTAAAAAGAGTCGCGGCAGCATCGTCGCAGTATCTAGCCTGGCCGGGCTGATCGGCGTGCCGGGGCGCACCGCTTACAGCGCGACCAAATTTGCCATGGCCGGCTTTTTTGAAGCGCTGCGGGCCGAGCTAAAAACGGCTGGCGTTAGCGTGACCACCGCCTACCCTGGCGTGGTGGCCACGCAAATCCGCCACCGCGGCTTCAATGCCGCTGGGCAAGCTGCGGGCTCAAGCGGATTGAAAGAAGACGATGCCATGAGCGTTGAAGACTGCGCTCGGCTGATTTTGCAAGGCATGGACAAACGCCAGCGTGACGTGGTGATGACCGGCAAAGGCAAGCTGGGGCGTTGGCTCAAGCTGATAGCGCCAGCGCGGGTTGAAGCAATGGCGCTGGCAGCGCTCAAAGACGAGGTCAAACCGTCTTGAAAGAGTCAGGCATGCACGGCATCGGGCCGCCGTCCGACTGGGTCAAACGCTGGTCGCACCTGGTCAAGCCGCAAGGAAGCGTGCTTGATGTGGCCTGCGGATATGGTCGTCACGCCTACTACTTTCACGAACTAAATCACCCTGTAGCCGTTGTAGACAGAGCGCAAGCAGCTATTGACTCCATAGCGATTGCAGCGCACGCCTGCGAAAAGGTGGTGGCTGACATTGAAAACGGCCCGTGGCCGTTTGCACATCGACAGTTTGATGCCGTGGTGGTGACCCACTACCTGTGGCGGCCGTTGATGCCCACCTTGTTGGCCAGCCTGGCCCCCAGCGGCGTGTTGATTTACGAGACCTTTGCTGCTGGTAATGAAACCGTTGGCAAACCGTCACGGCCAGACTTTTTGCTGCGCCCGGGCGAGCTGCTTGATGTCTGCAAAACCTTGAAGGTCGTGGCGTTTGAAGATGGTTTTGTTGAAGGTCAACATGGCGCTGCACCGCGATTTGTGCAGCGCATCGCCGCTGTGCGCGAAGCCGCAGTAAATCCCGCACCCGCGCGTTATCTGCTAGCGTAAAAGCACTGCCTTGACTGGGTAGAATGGCGGTTCGGCCTTACGTTTGAACTGACCGCATATTCACCACATGAACCAAATCACTGGCAGTATCGTTGCACTGGCAACACCCTTACACCCCAACGGCAGCGTGGACTACCCTACCCTGCGCAAACTGGTGGACTGGCACGTGTCAGAAGGTACGGACTGCATTGGCGTCGTGGGCACCACGGGTGAGTCGCCCACGGTAAATGTCCAAGAACACTGCGAGATTATTCGCGTTGCCGTTGAACAAGCCGCTAAACGGGTACCCATCATGGCGGGCTGCGGTGCCAATTCAACGGCTGAGGCGATTGAGCTGGCAAAGTTTGCACGCCAGGTCGGTGCAGATTGCCAATTGCAAGTCGTGCCTTACTACAACAAGCCCACCCAAGAGGGCCAGTACCAGCACTTCAAAGCGATTGCCGAGGCAACGGGCGACTTGCCCTGTGTGTTGTACAACGTGCCGGGTCGCACCGTAGCCGATATGTTGCACGCCACCGTCTTGCGCCTGGCGCAAGTACCGGGCATCGTTGGCATCAAGGAAGCAACAGGCAATATTGAACGCGCGCAGTGGCTGGTCAAGGAAGTGCCCGATGGCTTTGCCGTGTATTCAGGCGACGACGCCACTGCTGTGGCCCTGATGTTATGCGGCGGCCAAGGCAACGTCAGCGTGACGGCCAACATTGCGCCAAAGTTAATGCACGAGCTTTGCGCAGCAGCCGTAGCAGGCGATGCCAAAACCGCGATGCAAGTGCAAATGAAGTTGCTGCCGCTTCACAAACACTTGTTCGTAGAAGCCAACCCGATACCCATCAAGTGGGCGATGGCTCGTATGGGGCTGTGCGGGCCTACATTGCGCCTGCCCATGACACCGTTAGAGACTTCCAATGTGAATGCTGTCGAGGGCGCCATGCGCTCGTGCGGTTTGATCTGAGCTTTAAGGATTTTGTGATGACATTGAAAAAAAATACCCGTTTGACGTTTTGCGGTGCCGCGTTGCTGGGTACAGCTTTGGTACTTTCGGGTTGCTCGTCGGTTGGCAATTTGTTGCAAGGCGACCGTATCGACTACAAGTCCAGTGGCAAAGCCGGACCGTCGCTGGATGTTCCCCCTGACTTGACGCAGTTAAGCCGCGAGACGCGTTACGTGGTGCCCGGTGCGGCGGCCAGTGCCAACGCTTTTCAAGTCGGGCAAGGCACGCAAAGCTTGCCTGTTGCAGCCGCAAGTGTGGGTGATGTTCGGATTGAGCGGGCAGGCACCCAGCGCTGGCTGGTGGTCAGTCGCCCTGCTGACAAGCTGTGGGGGCCGGTACGGGACTTCTGGCTAGAAAGCGGCTTTTTGCTGGCACTGGACCAAGAAAACCTGGGCATCATGGAAACAGACTTTGCTGAAAACCGGGCCAAACTGCCGCAGGACTTCATCCGCAATGCTCTTGGCAAGGTGCTTGACAGCTTGTACTCCACTGGAGAGCGGGACAAGTTTCGTACCCGCCTGGAGCGCAACGCTGCTGGCGGCACAGAAATCTACATCAGCCACCGCGGCATGGTGGAAACCATCACCGCATCCAGCAAGGCCGGGAACGCATCGGGCGCTGACACCATTTGGACGCCGCAACCACCCAACCCTGAACTGGAGGCGGAGTTTTTGCGGCGCTTGATGGTCAAGCTCGGCGTGACGCAAGAGCAGTCCAAAGCGCTGGTGGCGTCAGGTACCAGCCGCAGCACATCACGGCTGACCAATGTCAACGGCACGCCTGCTGTTCAACTGGACGAGGGCTTTGATCGCGCGTGGCGACGGGTCGGCTTGACTCTGGACAGAACCGGGTTCACTGTTGAAGACCGCGACCGTGCGCAGGGCATCTACTTTGTACGCTACGTCGACGTCACATCAGATAAAAAGGAGCCGGGATTTTTTGGCAAGCTTTTCAGCTCCAGCACGCCCACGGTTGCACCGCTGAAGTACCGGATTGCTCTTAAAAGCCAAGGCGACGCGACCACGGTGTCGGTTCTGAACGCGCAAGGTGTGGCTGAATCCTCAGCCAATGCGCAGCGAATCGTTCAGGTGATCGTTGACGATTTGAAATAGTTCGCTGATGCGCTTTAAAAGCCTGGGCAGCGGCAGTACAGGCAACGCAACAGTTGTTCAAAGCAAGGGCGCGGGTGCCTGTACCCTGCTTATTGATTGCGGCTTTGGGCTCAAACAGCTGTCGGTAAGGCTGGAAAAGTCGGGATTGCGCGCAGAGGATGTGACCGCGATCTTCATTACCCACGAGCACGGCGACCACACAGGCTGTGCGCAGGCTTTGTCGTCCAAGTACGGTATCCCCATGTGGATGAGCGCCGGTACATTTTCGGCCGTCGCTTTTGACAACGCCGCAGGCCTGATCAAATTGGCCAGCGACGGGCAAACGATTGATTTGGGTGGTTTACAAATTACACCCTTTACTGTGCCGCATGATGCGCGCGCTCCGCTTCAACTGACTTGTACTGACGGCAATGCCAAGTTTGGCGTGCTAACAGACCTTGGTCACGCCACAGAGCATGTGCTACACCACCTTAGAAACTGCAACGCGCTGCTGCTTGAATGCAACCACGATGCCGACATGCTCGGCGCATCTAGCTACCCTGAGTTTTTAAAGCAGCGAGTAGGCGGCGACCACGGCCACCTGTCAAACGCGCAAGCCGCAGGTATTGCTCAAACCATTCAACACGACCAATTGCGTCAGGTAGTGGCAGCCCACCTCAGCCAGCAAAACAACCTGCCCGCGTTAGCAGCGCAGGCGCTGGCAAAGGCGTTGTCTTGCAGTCTCGATGACATCATGGTCGCATCAGCGGACGACGGCTGCCCCTGGATGAATGTTTGACAGTTGACAGCGGCACATGCTAGATGCCCAAAAAAAAACCGCCTTTCGGCGGTTTTTTCTAGCATGTCAGAAGATTACTTCTTAGGCATTGCATCTTTGGCAGCGTCAACAGCTTTTTTGGCTGCGTCGCCAGCTGCACCAGCTGCATCTTTAGCGGCACCAGCAGCGTCTTTGGCAGCGCCCATGGCACCTTTGGCGGCGTCCATTGCGCCAGACGCTGCGGATGCGGCGCCGGTAGCGGCAGAAGCAGCGCCAGTAGCCATGGCAGCAGCGCCAGAGGCAACAGCAGCAGCGGTTTCAGCAGCAGGTGCTGGTGCTGGAGCGGCGACTGGTGCAGGTGCTGGAGCGGCAACAGGTGCAGGGGCAGGTGCTTCAACTTTTTTCTCGCCGCAAGCAGCAAGAGCCAATGCAGCAACAACAGCTGCCAAAACTAGAGATTTGTTCATTTCACTATCCTTAAAATTTAAAAAATAAAAACAATTTCCGGAAATTGTCAAAATTCAAACCGATAAATCAATCGTTAACCGATGATTTACCAGAAATCAATTGACCAGACAAAGGGACTCGAGCACTTTTGTCCAGCTTTCCATTATAGCCCGGATTAGAGCCATCTCCTTTAGCTGCACCACTCTGGTGACGTCACAAACCCAGCGTGGTCGCAGCAAAAGCGGGCGAGCTGAGTCTCAGGCAAGCGTCAAGTCGCTCTTTCAAAGCGACGCGCCTGTCCGCGCCGCCGCCACAGACTCCAGTTGAACGCGCCAGGTCCGAGCGCTGAAAAACCCAAACCGGGCTCCACAAGGCGCTGGGCAAGTCTTCAGCTGATATGGCAGCGTTGGCGCGACATTCAACAATGTGCGCCCAAGTTTGCCGCCACGTCACAAAGCGGGAATGCTTGCGCACGATCTCGTTGTAGTTTTTGGCCAGCATCGTGAGCTTGCGGCCGGACTTTGACCAGTCGTTCAAACACTGGGCAACGGCGCGCTCGCCAAGGGGCCAATCTTCGAATGTGCTGTCGCACAAAATGATCTCGCGCCAACCTTGTTCTGCCGCAGCAGCAAACGACCGGCGAACAAGCGCAGAAAACTCAACCGGCCCACTAAAACGGCCTTCCGGCAAATCGCTGGCCAGCGCTCCAGCTCCGTGGTTTGTGTCCGGTTCATTGTTCATTTGTATCGCCCCTATTGAGAATAAATCCAACCAGCCGCATGCCAATCTGAAAGCAATTGAGTAGCGCCAACACTGGCTTTGGTAAGCGCTTGCTGGCTCAAGCTGCGCTCATTGGCCAGCTGGTGCATCAGCGCCGCATCAGCACCTTTGGCCAAGTAGCTTTCGCCGTTGATGAACACATGGTTTGCGTCGTACATCATGCGGGTTTTGCTATCCAGCACAAGGCGTTGCGCCTTGGCACTGTCCCAAGTTTGAAGCGTCTCGTCAAACCAGACGCTGGCCTTGGGCGACGTCAGGATTTCACCAACGGCGCATGCCAGCGCTCGCGGGTCACTGAGGGCTTTGGCCACTGCCGCGCCCGCAAAATCAAGCAGTGCTTCGGGCAGCGCTGCTGGGGTGGGCGTTGCGGGTTGCGACCTGTCGCGGTACATTTTTGGTGCCAGCTCTGCATCTTCACTAAACTCTGCCAGCTTGTGCAAAAGCTCAGCTGCCAATTCAGCCTGCGCGGGCGCTTTAAAGCCAATCGAGTACGTCATGCAATCCGCAGCTCTACCGTCAGCGTCGCTCATGGCCTGTGCCATGCCGTCATGCGCATAGCGCGGCGGCAGGTACAGCATGTCACCCGCTTCCAAAACAAACTCTTCTTTAGGCTGAAAGTTTTTCAATATTTTCAAAGGCACACCGCTTTGCAGCGTCAAGTCTTTTTGCTGGCCGATCTTCCATCTGCGGCGACCACTGGCTTGCAGCAAGAACACGTCGTAGCTGTCAAAGTGCGGCCCTACCCCGCCGCCAGTTGAGGCAAGTGAAATCATCAAATCATCGAGTCGAGCATCAGGCACAAAGCGAAACTGCTGCAATAACTGATGAACACCGCTGTCATGCCCGTCAACGCCCTGCACCAGCAACGTCCAGCCGGGGCGACTGATGGGCGGCAAGCTGCGCGCCGTAAATGGGCCGCTTTTCATGCGCCAACCCTTGGCATTTTTAACAATCAAGCGCGACTCAATCCCGCCCTGCGCGGCTAATTTGACCAAGTCACTTCGGCTCAACAGCGGCTTAAAGTTAGGTATGGCGCCGCGCACCAGCAAGGGCTTTTTTTGCCAATAGCGGCGCATGAATTGAGCTGGGCTCAGGCCCCCGAGCAACGGCAGTGATTGTTGAATATCCATGGGACAATTGTGCGATGAAAATCACCTCACCCTGCGTTGTTGGCCTGACCTGGACGCTAAAAGACACTCTAGGCGACGTTCTGGACGAGCTGGACGAGTCCGTTGAGTTCTTGGTCGGCGGGCAAGACCTGCTGGCAAAGATCGAGGAGCACCTAGAAGGCCACGCAGCAGGCGACAAGCTGGCCTTTCAACTGGAGCCGGAAGAGGCTTTTGGCGACTACGACGAAAGCCTGGTGTTTTTAGAGCAACGCGTGATTTTCCCGACCGAGCTGGAAGAAGGCATGACCTACGATGGCGCGGCACTTCCCGCAGGAGCCAACCCAAATACGCCCACCGACAACATTTACACCGTGACTGAAATCTACCCCGAGCACGTGGTGCTAGACGGCAACCACCCACTGGCTGGTATTGCGCTGCGCTTAAATTTGAACGTTGAATCCGTACGGGCGGCGACAGCAGCGGAAATAGCGCAAGGCTCGATGGGCACAGGCTTTTTTAAACTCGAAGCCATGGACTTGCCGCCACCGGGTAGCTCACTGCACTGAAGTAGTGCGCACGCGAGCTGCAAGGAAAGCAAGTTTCACGTTGCTACATCGATAAGCTGTTAATCGCTGTTGATCCCTGTAAATCGCTATTAATTGCTGTTAATTGCTATTAATTGCTATTAATTGCTATTAATAAAGTAGCACCTTGCGTAAATAAAATGGGGGCTAGAGCCCAATCTTATGATTTTACGGCTTGTATACCGAAATCGCTTTGGCCAAGTCGGTGGTTTCTTCACATGCCGCACAGATCACTTTGAGCTTGGCCAGTTGGGCTTCGGCTTTGGCTTTTTGATTCACTTTTAAATACGCCACACCTGAATATTCAAGGGCGCCTTTGTGCTTAGGGTCCAGTGCCAAGGCTTTGTCGTAAGCCGCAAAAGCTTCGTCGTACTTACCCAGCCAGCGGCTTGAATAGCCTAGCAAGTTATAGGCATCAGCGTTTTTCGGATTGTCGGCCACTACTTTTTTAAAACTGGCAGCGGCAAGCGCCCAGTTCTTGGTCTTCAAGGCCTTTTGACCAGCTGCGTAGTCGTCAATCTTGACGTTTTCTTCGGGTGTAGTTGGGGTGTCTGCGGCCAGCGCACTGGTGCCTTGTGTAGCCAAAAGCAGGCTGAGCGAAAGCATGGCTGTCAACTTGGAAACAGTGAATTTTTGCATGGTAAATTGCTTGAATGTCTAGGAAGCCTGAGTGTACGAAAGTCAAGCCAAATGTTGCAAAGCAGGGCTTTATTGCTGACACCAAAACACCCAAAGCACCGCTCTTGAGCCGCTCTTGAGCCGCTCTAACGCCGCTCTTGAGCCGTTCTCGCGACGTTTTGGCGCCGTGTCTAGTAGTAAGACCGTTGCGGCGTGCTAACCGGAGCGCGAACGCGCCGGGGCACCACCGTCAATTGAAAGGTGCTTTTAGCTACTGCCGCACCAATTAAGGCGGACTGCAACGGCACATCAATCAATTGATCCGCCTGCCACAGCTTGACTTGCGCTGCTCCGTCAGGCAAGTCGTCAAAAGTGGCCATGCCGTCAGAGCCGGTTTTAACGGCCCAGGGCGAGTCGCTCACGTAAACATAGCCGCGCATGGAGCCATGGATAAAACAGCCAAGCAGTGTGGCACCCATGACGCCGGGTTTGTCCATGGTGACGTCGCTGGTTTTGGCGGGCTTGCCCTCAGGCTTACCTTCAAGGCGTAATTCAAAACCCGCATTGGTGGTGTTGAACTGGCCCATGCCAGCAGGCGACGAACGTACGTGGTGGTCCCAAGGATCGTTATTGGCAAAGCGTACTTTTGCACCGACGGGCACCAGCGTGACGGCAGGTATGAACTGCATTTTTTCCTGGTTGACGGCAGCCTGCATGGGCAGCGGTGTTTTAGGCTGCGCAGACTTGTTGGCCGGTATCACCAGCACCACCGCATCGGGCACGGGCTTGCCGTCTTTGTCGACCACTGAAACGGACAGGCTGCCGGCAAAAGCCGAAACTACACTGGCTAAAAGTGCGGCAAAAAGCAGAGTTTTTTTCATGGGGGTGCGAATTTGAGTAGGGACTTTAATTTCCGTTTACTTGGGCGTGATCATGTCGCGGTTCATGGGTGCCAGCAGGGCCAACATTTCTCCTTGCTTGCGAAACGGTATGCCTTTAGCGTCCATGCTAGCTTGAAGCACCTCAACGAGTGCGTGAAAGTCTGATTTTGTGATGTCCAGGTTAGCGTGCGAACTCTTCATATCCGCGCCTTTGTACGCGCAAGGCCCGCCTGACAGCATGCACAGCTGATCCACCAGTTGCTCCTTAATTCGCTGCTGGTTGGCTGGCTTGAAGTGGGGGCCGGTACGGGGGTCGGCAAGTAGCCGCGTCATGAAGTCGTCCATCAACGCCACCAAGCCCGGCTTTTCACCGAAGGCTTTGTAGAGCTGGTCGTCTTTAGCGGTCATGCCTTGGGCAAGCGATGCACTGGCCAACAGCAAGCCAGCAGCGGCAATCGAGATGGTGGTGGTAATGGTGATAAGCGTTTTTTTCATGGTGAGTCCTGGTGTCATTTGTAAAAGTGCGTAACTAATTAGAAGGCCAACTGGGCAGAAATATAAGCGCCCTTTTGCTTGCGGCTGGCGGTGGTCGCGGGCACGACCACACCCAGGTCAACATAGGCCAAAGTCAGTGACACGTTTTTGGTCGGCGCCCAAGCTATAAAGATGTCTTTCCAATCTTCAGACCGAAGGCCATTGCCCAAGCCAGCGGCTGCGCCTGCTTTTTCGAGCTTGTTGCGCATGAATCGGTACTCCGCACCCACCACCACGTTTTTACTGACCAAATAACCAATCGACAACTCAGGCTGCAAGCTGTAACGGTTCTCATCGCCGCCCAGCGTTGCGCCGTAACCCAAGAGCCCGTTTTGATTCGCCTTGGTGGCGCGTAGCGTGCCGTTAACCAACACGCCAGAGCCCAAGAAAAGCTTGGTCGCGCTAACGTACACATCTACACCGCTGCGCTTAGCACCCAGCGCCGTGAGGGTGGCGTCGAGACCGGTTGACACCAGTGTTTTGTATTGAACGCCCACCGCTATTTGCGGCATCAGAGAGTCGCTGTCCAAAATCGCATCGCCCGCCACGCGAACTTTGGCGCCCACAATGGTTTGCTTTAAGTGCAGGCCAGGCAAACCCAGCGCTGTGCCGGTGCCGCGCGTGTCTAGGTCTTGGCGAGCGATCGACAGCTCAAAGCGGTCTTTAAAACCTACCGCAGCGCCAAAAACATTCAAACCGTAGTCTTTCGTGCCCAGATTGGATACGAAAGCCGAAGCGCCGATTTCGTCGTCGGTGGCGTTGCTGCCAATTACCGCCCATGGCGTGAGCCCGCCACCTGCCGCACCGTCAACGCTGCTAACGCCGCCGGTCAGCAGCAGCTTGCCGGTATCAGCCTGCGCGCCTGCGCAAAAAGCCGCTGCGCCAATGGCAACCAAAGTAAAGATGAATTTTTTTTGCACAGGGTTTCCTAGTGGTTGCGGTTAACGGAGTCAAGCGGTGGGCGGGTGAAACAATGTACGGGTCAAGCGACGAACCAATCAATGCAAAACGAGTTTGCTTAAAAGTTAAAGCTAAATGAACACCCGGTAACTACGAAGCGATGCCCAGATTAGATTCAATCTTTGTTGCATTGCCTTTTATTTTCATCGAGCAGCTTGAATCCAAACCAGAATTACGTGACGTATTACAGCGTATGAACGCTTATATGAACTTACAAAGCCAAATTGTTGTGGCCTTGGCGGTGGCCGCCTGTGGCGCGGGGGCACTTCCGGCACTAGCGCAACCTGCCGCAGCGCGCGAGTGGACCAGCCCGCCGCCAGGAGATGTGCAGCGCGGCGCGGCGCTTTACCAGCAGCACTGCACTGCTTGCCACAGCATCGACAGCAACAAAATAGGCCCAGCGCATGGCGGCGTGATGGGCCGCCGCGTGGGCAGCTTGCCGGGCTACAAGTATTCAAACGAGCTGGCCGCGTCTCGCTTGCGTTGGACACCGCAAACCTTAAACGCCTGGCTAGCCGACCCAGAAGATCTGGTCAGTGGTCAGCGCATGGGCTTTTTGATTGAGAACGCGCAAGAGCGCGGTGACTTGATCGCCTACTTAGCCAGTTTGAAGTAGCTAAGCGCGATAGGTCGACTCTAAAATAACTGATCGTTGAGTCGCGAGTCTGCTACATTTTCAGGAGCTGCTTGCGCACTATTTATACGGGCCAGAACCTCATTTTTTACTTGAAAGAGGCTAGTTTCAACGTTTGCAGACAAGTTTTTAAGCTTCTCCAGCGCGCTAGCGCGTACCCCCAGCAGCCGCAGCTTTTTACCCAACGGTACGCGCTTCAGGCACTGGCCTGCTGCGTGCCGAATGGTTTTAGCGTCTAACGCGTAGCCGCCAAGAGTCTGGTCTCGCGTGGCGATTTTGAAGTCGTCATAGCGCAGCTTGATGCCAATGGTTTTGGCTGCGTAGCCTTTGCGCTGTAAATCTGCCGCCAGCTTGCTGCACAGGTCGGTGAATACGTCGCCCAACGCGGCTTTGTCGCGCACCGCGTGCAGGTCACGTTCAAACGTGGTCTCGCGGCTCATGCTGACAGGCTCACTGCTGGTGACCACCGGGCGGGAGTCGTGGCCCCAAGCGACTTGGTGCATCCACGCGCCTGTGGCTTTGCCGAAATTAGCGACTAAAAAATCTGGCGACTGCGCGGCCAGCTCGCCAATCGTTTGAATGCCCAGCGCAGCCAGCTTTTCGTCCGCTTTCGGGCCTATGCCGTTGATTTTGCGGCACTTCAGTGGCCAAATTTTGCTTTGCAAGTCATCTTCATAAACAATCGAAATCCCGTTCGGCTTGTTGAACTCGCTGGCCATTTTGGCCAACAGTTTGTTGGGCGCTACGCCGACAGAACAAGTCAGCCCCGTCGCTTCGGTGATGGCTTTTTGAATCAAGCGTGCCAGCACCCGCCCACCGCCACGTTGGCCCCCGGGTACGTCGGTGAAGTCGATGTACACCTCATCGACACCGCGGTCTTCCAACAGCGGGGCAATCTCAAGAATCGTGCTCTTAAACAGGCGCGAGTATTTACGTACCTCATCAAAATCGACCGGCAACACAATCGCTTGCGGGCACAGCTTGGCAGCCTTCATCATGCCCATCGCTGAGCCGACGCCAAACTGCCGCGCGGCGTAGGTGGCAGTGGTAATCACGCCGCGCCCCACGTAGTCTTTGAGCAGCGGGAAATCAGCAACGGGAATAAAGCGTGGGTCGCGTTGAGGCTGCGCAAGCAAGGCGTCATCCACCTTGCGCCGCCCTCCCCCAATCACCACTGGCAAGCCCTTGAGCTGCGGGTGACGCAGCAGCTCAATCGATGCAAAAAACGCATCCATATCAAGGTGGGCAATACGCCTCATGGGGCACACCGGGCTTTAAAAAAAGGCCAACGCTATGCAGCGCTGCTCAGTGCGGCAGCAATCTCGGGCACAAAGGTCTGCGCAACATAATCTTGAACGCGTACAAAATCCTGGCTCCAAAACTCGCGCAGCCTGGCCGTGTCTGCACGTGAGTATTCGGCCTCTTGCGCCACGCCATGACGAACCACCAGCTGCGGGAACTGAGCTGCCAGCATGTCCACCAACACCGACACCTTGGTGGCCATGCCGGTACCAATATTCAGGTGGGTGTACGGCAGCGCTGTGAGCGACAACTTGAGCACAATGGACGCCACATCAGCCACATGAACAAAGTCGCGCTGCATGCGGCCAAAATTATTCAGTGTGAACGGCGTGCCGCTGAGCAAGGCACGTTTGAGGTGGCTGAAGATCGAAAACTTGTCATGCCCACCGTAGCTGTTAAAAACGCGCAATATCTGGTACTCCATACCGTTAGCGGCACAAAACTCAGCAATCAGCTTTTCATTCAAGTGTTTGGAAATACCGTTGATGGTGATTGGGCAGCACAGGCTGGCCTCACCCGTGCGCATGTCTTCACCGTACACCGCGCAGCTGCTCAGAAAAACAAATTTTTTAACCCGGCTGCTGCGCGCTGCTTCAAGCAGCACCGCAGTCGACATGACGTTGGAGTCAAGCAACCGGCTGGGCTCTTGGCTGGCAGACGTGCGCAAATCACTGGCTGCATGCACCACCACGTCAACGCCTGCCAGTTGCTCGTGTATGCGCGTCCAGTCACCGCGCCCCACAGGCACCAATTGCAGGCCACCACGGGCTTGGACTTGGCGGCTAAATTCACTGCCAAAGTTGCCTTCAGCGCCTGTGAGCAAAATGTTCATAAAGGTGGGGTCGAGAGTTGTGTCAATCGCACTTTGATTATCACGGTGCTTCAAGCGAGTCACGCCTGGTTGATGTCAAGCTACATTAATAATAGCTGCTAGCGCCCTATATTAGACACTTTAAAGCGGTTTTAACTGGTTTTCCGATGAATCAGGTTGGGTTGCAAGCGCGATGAGGCGATAGCCTTCATCGGTGGATTTAACTTGGCCAACCCAGGCCGACACGTCACCACCCATTGGCCAGTAGCCTGACCAATCTCATAGCAAGGTGTGGCGACCGTGCTCAGGCCTCCGCCAACTTGCCCCGCCATGGGAAAGTCCCCAAAACCCAGCAGCGCCAGGCGCTCAGGCACGGCGATACGCTGGTCGATGGCCTCCAACAGGGCGCCAACGGCCAGTTGGTCGTTGGCAAAAGCTATGGCCCTGGGCAACTGGTTGCTATGCACCAATTTTTGTAGCACTTGACGACCGGCAGCGACCGGGTCGCCTGCCGCCGCGCTCACGGTGCTGATCCGAGCTTTCAACGTGGTGGCTGACTTGGCAAAGCCTTTGCCACGTTCATGCGCCCGAAAGTCTTGCGCTACCCCGCTGTCCACGTACATCAGGTTTTGGTACCCGCGCGACACAAAATGCTGCGCCATCAGCGCCCCCGCTGCTGCGTGGTCAAAGCCGATGTGGGCAAACTCGGGCCGAGAACTGACGTGGTCCCACATTTCCACCACCGGCGTGCCAGCGGCATGGGCGGCTTGCAACAACTGAAGACTGCCTGGCGTGTGGTGCCGACCCGTCAAAACCAGCGCAAACGGGGCCCACCCCAGCACTGCGCGGATTTGCTTTTGTTCCCGCTCCAGCGAATAGCCGCTGGACGCCAGCAACAGCTCAAAACCATGCGCCTCCAGCGTGTCGCTCAGGCCCTGAATGGTTTCAGAAAAAATCGAGTGTGCGATGTTGGGAATGATGGCAGCCACCATCGAGCTGGTGCCTGTCGCCAAAATGCCTGCCTGCTTATTGGCCACATAGCCGGTGCGCTCAAGCGCCGCCTGCACCCGCTTTGCGGTGCCTGTGGCGACTTGCCCAGGCGTACGCAAGAAGCGTGAAACGGTCATGGTGGTCACGCCGGCGTGCCGTGCCACGTCGGCCAGCGTCACCCTGCCTGGACTGGACTTGGACAACCGCGAGGCGCTAATTGGCAGGGCAGGCGTGGAAGAAATAGCGTGCTTTCAAAGGACTACAAAACGAAACCGGAAAGGTTGATTGGTTTGACTTCAAGGGTTTATCTGGATGACAAAAAGGCGTTAAGCGCTTAATGTTAGCGCTAACAAATTGTCTTTGCAAATTTTATATTTCGCGCACTTATGTCGAAAGCAGTTCCCTTAAAAACTTTGGCTGACTTGCGCAGCCGCCGCTGGTTTGCCGACGCAGGCGTTCGCGGCTTTGCGCACCGCCAGCGCATGCAGCAGCAGGGCTGGCGGCGCAGCGACATGATGGACAAACCGATGATTGCCATCATCAACACCTGGAGCGACATGTCGCCTTGCCACGCGCATTTGCGCGAGCGGGCCGAATCGGTCAAAAAAGGGATTTTGATGGCCGGCGGCTACCCGGTTGAACTGCCCGCCATGAGCCTGGGCGAGGTGATGGTCAAGCCGACCACCATGCTGTACCGCAACTTTTTGGCGATGGAAGTTGAAGAGCTGCTGCGCAGCCTGCCCTGCGACGGCGCTGTCCTGCTGGCGGGCTGCGACAAAACCACGCCCGGCACACTGATGGGTGCCATCAGCATGGACATCCCTACCCTGTTTTGCCCAGCCGGCCCGATGCTGAACGACCGGCACGTCAAGGCTGGCGTGACGCGCAGCATTGGCGCGGGCACCCACACCCGAATTTTTTGGGACGAATATCAAGCAGGCAAGTTGAGTCAGCTCGATTTGCAAGCGCTAGAAGCCCGCATGACGCGCAGCCCCGGCACGTGTAACACCATGGGCACAGCATCGACGATGACGTCGATGGTTGAAGCGCTGGGCATGGCGTTGCCGGGCTCGACCAGCATTCCCGCGATGGACGCCAGCCACAGCCGTATGGCCACTGACTGCGGCGAACGAATTGTCAGCATGGTGTGGGAAGACTTGAGGCCGTCGCACATTTTGACGCGTGGCTCATTCGCCAACGCTTGCGCAGTGCAAATGGCGTTGGGCGGCTCGACTAACGCTGCCGTGCACATCATTGCCATGGCTGGCCGCGCCGGTATCAACCTGACCCTCGATGAGCTGGACGCAATCGGCAGGCGCGTACCGGTGCTGGCCAATTTGTTCCCCAGCGGCGACCGGCTGATGGAAGATTTTTACTACGCAGGTGGTTTGCCAGCGCTGATGAAGACGATTAAAAGCGAGCTCAATTTGGATGAGCTGACTGTCACCGGCCAAAGCCTGGGCCTCAACATTGCCAACGCCGACGTGCAAGACGCCGAAGTGATCAGGCCATTGAGCCGACCTGTCAGCACAGCCGGGGCTCTAGCCGTGCTGCACGGCAACTTGGCACCAAATGGCGCGGTGATCAAGCCCAGCGCCGCCAGCGACCGGTTGCTGCGCCACAGCGGCAAAGCGCTGGTGTTTGACAGCCAGCCCGACATGCTGGCCGCCATGCTTGACGAGACGCTGGACTGCGACGAAAACACCGTGCTGGTGCTGCGCAATGCCGGCCCGGTAGGCGGCCCAGGTATGCCGGAATGGGGTAACTTGCCAATTCCCAAAAAACTTTTAAAGCAAGGCGTGCGCGACATGCTGCGCTTGTCTGACGCCCGCATGAGCGGTACCCACTACGGCACCTGCGTGCTGCATATCTCACCTGAAAGCGCCGTCGGCGGGCCGCTGGCACTGGTAAAAACTGGCGACGTAATTGAGCTTGATGTCGCTGAGCGCCGACTGCACTTGGCTGTGGGTAGCGAAGAGCTCGCTCGCCGCAAAGCCGCGTGGAAAGCGCCCGTATCAAGCTACCAGCGCGGCTTTACCCAGCTGTACCAGCGCCACGTCACCCAAGCCCATCTGGGTTGCGATTTTGATTTTCTGCAAGGCACCGCAGCCACCCCCGAGCCGGTTATTTTTTGATTGGTCTTTATGCACAACCCGTTTAAAGCCCTTTTGGCAAAAAAAGACCTCCCCGGCGGCTACCCCGTCGGGTCGTGGGTCATGTCTGCCAGCCCGGTGGTGGCCGAGGCCATGGGGTGCGCTGGCTTTGACTGGTGCGTGGTCGATATGGAACACACGCCGCTAGACCAGATGGACCTGGTGCACATGCTGCAAGCGGTAGCAGGCACCGCCATGCTGCCGATTACTCGCGTGCCATGGAACGATGCTGTCATGGTCAAGCGCGTGCTCGACGCTGGGGCGCAAACGCTGATGTTCCCGTTTGTTCAAAACAAGCAAGAGGCTGAGCGCGCGGTGGCTAGCAGCAAGTACCCGCCAATGGGCACACGCGGCATGGCCGCCATGAGCCGCGGCTCGCGCTTTGGCACGGTCAAAGACTACTTCAAAGTTGCCAACGACGGCGTTAGCGTGATTGTGCAAATTGAAACGCCGGAGGCGATGGCGCGTGTAGAAGAAATCGCCAGCGTGCCCGGGGTGGACTCGCTGTTTTTTGGGCCTGGGGATTTGAGCGGCGCCATGGGCCACGTAGGCAACCTGATGCATGACGACGTGGTCAAGCTGATGGCCGACGGCGTGCGCCGCGCTCATGCCCTAGGCATGTCAGTGGGCACAGTGGGCGGCACGCCAGAGGCGGTCGCAGTTTACCGGGCGGCAGGTTTTGACTACATTGGCTGCGCGTCTGACTTGGGGCTGATGATGCGCAACTGTGCAGCTGTGCTGTCGACGGTTCGTTCGCAAAATATCGTCATCCATTCCCAAGGATATTGAGATGGCCAGCGTAGAACTCCAGCACATCACCAAGTCCTACGACGGGAAAAACAATGTCATCCACGGCATTGATCTTGAGATCAAGCACGGTGAGTTTGTGGTGTTTGTGGGTCCGTCGGGCTGTGGGAAAAGCACGCTCTTAAGGATGATTGCCGGCCTGGAGACCATCAGCGGCGGGAATGTGGTGATCGACGGCAAACGCGTCAACAACGAGCCGCCGCGCAACCGCGACATTGCCATGGTTTTTCAGGACTACGCGCTGTACCCGCACAAGAACCTGTACGACAACATGGCGTTTGGCTTGCGGCTGCGCAAAACGCCAGAGGACGACATCAACAAACGGGTGATGGACGCCGCCCGCCTGCTGCGCATTGACCACATGCTGGAACGTAAACCTGCCGCACTGTCTGGTGGCCAGCGCCAACGGGTAGCTATTGGCCGCGCCATCGTCAGGCAGCCCAAAGTGTTTTTATTTGACGAGCCGTTGTCTAACCTGGACGCGCAGCTGCGCTCAGAGATGCGGACTGAAATTAAAAAGCTGCACCAGCGGCTGGGCGCCACCATCATTTACGTCACCCACGACCAGGTCGAGGCCATGACGCTGGCCGACCGCATTGCCGTAATGCAAGCGGGCCACAAAATGCAATACGCATCACCGCACGACATTTACAACACACCTGCTGCGCTGTTTGTGGCGGGCTTTACCGGCTCGCCAGCGATGAATTTAGTGCCCTGCACGGCAGATGCTGGCCAGATCGTGCTGGGCCACACCCGGTTTGACGCGCCTAGGGCATTGACGTCAAAAATCACCGGCGCGGACAAATTAACCTTTGGCATCCGACCAGAAAACATCTCGCTAGCCCCTTTGGCGGGCAGCGCACAAGCCGAGGCCAGCGTGGTGCTGACCGAGCCACTGGGCGCTGAAACCTTGGTGACCTTCAAGGTCGGCAACTGCGAACTGGTGGCGCGCTGCGCAGCAAGTTTTCAGCAGGCACCGGGCACGGTGCTGCCGGTCTATTTGGCTCAGCAGCACATGCACTTGTTTGACGCCACCAGCGGGGCAGCACTGCGATGAGCCAGCTTACAGTTACTATAAAAATAATAGCTGCTAGCGGTCTAATTACGCTGGCTACCGCGTCATTTAGTCAGACATTTCCAGAAAAAGCGATACAGTTGATCGTACCGTTTGGCCCTGGTGGCACGACAGATTTGATGGCCAGGCTGTTGCAGGGCGAGCTGGGCAAAGCTTTGGGCAGCGCAGGTAGCCCAGCCTCGATTGCGATTGTTAACACCGCTGGTGCAGGCGGCATGATTGGAATGGCTAATGTGGCCCGCGCCAAGGCCGACGGCTACACCCTGGCCATGACCACCACCGGCCCACAAACGCTACAGCCCTCGCGGCGCGACGCCCCGCCCTACCAAACAGCAGACTTTGACTACCTGTGCGGCACCTACGACGTGCCAGTGATGGCGATGGTGGCGCAAGAGTCGCCGCACAAAACCATTCAGCAACTGATGGCGTATGGCAAAGCCAACCCAGGCAAGCTTAATTACGGCAACTCTGGCATAGGCGGCGTGCTACACATCTCCATGCTGGAGCTAACGCGCAGCCAGGGTGTTGATGCAGTGGCCGTGCCGTACAAAAGCACCGGTGACATGATCGTGCCGCTGCGGACGCAGCAAATCGCGATGTTCAATGAAACACCGCCCATTGCCACACAGTACCAACTGCGACCATTGTTAGCCTTGAGCGAGGCACCGGTAGCGGGTTATGAGCAGGTACCTACCGCCAAGCAGTTGGATATCGCCACCCGCGCCTCCGTTTGGGGCGGGCTGGTTGCGCCCAAGGGCTTGCCGCTGGACATTAAACAAAAGCTAGAGGCCGCCTGCAAAACAGCAGTAGACACCACGGTTTACAAAGCTCGCGCGCAAGCCGCCAACAACCCCTTGGTCTGGCGCAGCAGCGAGCAGTTCAAAACCTTTGCCATGGCAGAGCATGAGAGGTTCAAAGTGGTGGTAATAACTCACAATTTGTATGAACGTTAATTTTTCGACCGGTAATTTTAATTTTTTAGGAGACAAGCACCATGAAACGACGCACCCTGCATTCCCTGATTGCGCTGGCCTTTGGCGCCACGCTGGCTGCTGGCGCTTATGCGCAGCAAACCTCACTTCGCGTTTTCTCAGGCGGGCAAAACCAACGCCCTGACCTGATGCGCAAGCTTTTTGACGAGTACCAAAAGGCCAACCCAAACGTCAAAATTGACATCGAAACCGGCGGTGCCACGTCAGAACTTCAGCGCCAGTACCTCAGCACGGTGCTAAATGCCAAAGACTCTGCGATTGACATCTACCTGATTGACATTGTCAACCCGGCGCAGTATTTCAGCGCTGGCTGGCTGGAGCCTTTGGATGCGTATGTTGGCAATGCGGCTACGGCCATGAAGCCTTACCTTCCGGTTTATGCACAGTCCAATGTGGTTAATGGCAAAGTGGCCGCCATGCCAGCGTTTGCTGACGCAATGTTCATGTACTACCGCAAAGACCTGCTCGACAAATACGGCATCAAAGAACCCAAGACCTGGGACGAACTGGCAGTCGCCGCCAAAAAAATTCAGGACGGCGAAAAAAACCCGAACCTGCAAGGCCTTTCAATTCAAGGCGCGCCAATTGAAGGCGCAGTTTGTACCTTCTTGCTCCCGTACTGGAGCCAAGGCAAAGCCTTCAATGACGCGGCCGGCAAAATGACGCTGGACAAAGAAGCGGCCACCAAGGGCATGGACATGTGGCTCAAGCTGGTCGACCAGGGCGTGATGAAAAAGAACATTGCCGAAGTCACTACACCGGCCACCGTGAATGAATTCAAGGCCGGTCAAGTGGCGTTTGCCATCAACTGGGGCTTTGCGTGGGATCGCTTCAAAGACGACGCTGACAGTCAGGTCAAGGGCAAGGTTGGCGTGATGCCCCTGCCATCGATGGCGGGCGGCAAGAGCGCCACCTGTGTAGGCGGCTGGCAATGGGCTGTGAGCGCCTTCAGCAAGAGCAAGGCCGAGTCAGCCAAGCTGGTGCAGTTTTTGGCGTCGACCAACTCCAGCAAGTTTTTAGCTGCTGAAGGCTCGTTGTTGCCGACCATTCAAAGCGTCTACACCGATGCAGACGTGATCAAACAAGTACCCTGGTTTAAAGACGCAGCCAACGTGGTAACGGCTGGCCAGGCACGCCCTATCAGCGCGCAATACGGTCAGGTCAGTGACGCGATTCGCACCACCACCAGCGCTATTTTGGCGCGCACCAAAACGCCTGCCGAGGGCGTGTCCGAAATCGAAGGCAGACTGTCGCGCGTGATGCGCTAGCAAGCACACGATGAGCGCACCAAAAAAGGCCCCTTCGGTATCTTTTGCCAGTCGGTTCCGCGACCCGTCTGAAAAGGCGTTGGGCGTGATGCTGTTGGCACCAGCCTTTTTGTTGATTGCACTCATCGTGGTCTACCCGATTGGCAAACTGATTTTTAACAGCTTTTTTGACCTGCGACTGTCAGGCGGCTCAGGGCTGACGAAGTTCGTTGGCTTTGACAACTATGCCGAGGCTTGGAAAGACAAAGACTTTTGGAACGCCACCAAAAATACGGTGTTGATCACACTCATCACCGTGCCGGGCGCATTAGTTTTGGGCTTGGGCCTGGCCATGCTGGCCAACCTGCCGTTTAAGCGCAAGTGGCCAGTGCGCCTGTCGCTGCTGTTGCCGTGGGCCCTGCCGCTGTCGTTTGCGGGTCTTATTTTTGCGTGGTTTTTTCATACCGAGTACGGTGTGGTCAATGACTTGATCAGGCGATTTGGCGGCGCAAACTTCGGCATGGGTGAGGAAACCATGTGGCTTCTGCGCCCCAACTGGGCGTTTGCGGCGATTTGCATCACCATCATCTGGAAAACCTCATCCTTCATGGCGCTGATTTTGCTGGCCGGATTGCAAATGATTCCCAAATCTTTGTACGAAGCCGCCGAGGTGGACGGTGCCAGCAAGCTACAGCAATTTTGGCAAATCACCATTCCGATGCTGATGCCCAGCATCGTCGTGGCGCTGATTTTTCGGACCATCACCGCGCTGCAAACTTTTGACATCCCCTACACCATGACCAAGGGCGGGCCGGGCAACAGCACCGAGACACTGGCCATGTTGATTCACAAAACCACCATTGAGTACCTGGACGTAGGCTACGGCTCAACGCTGGCGGTGTTCATGTTTTTACTGTCGCTAATTGTCACCTCGGTGTACCTACGCCGCGTTGGAAGGCAAGCATGAAGCCAGTCATGCTACCTGGTTGGACATCACCCCAGCTACGCTTTGCCGCCGCCGCCATTGTGGTGGTCAATGGGTTTTTCCCGGCGGTGTGGATTTTGTTCACCTCGCTTAAGAGTGAAGTGGAGCTGGTGCAAAAGCCCATCACTTGGTGGCCGCATACGGTAACCTTAAAAAATTACATTCAGGCGTTCACCGACCAGCCGTTACTGAAATTTTTGGGCAATAGCCTGGCCGTGGCGTTGATCTCTACTGTTTGCTCGCTGCTGGTGGCCGCTTGTGCGGGCTACGCGATTGCGCGCTTGAACTTAAAACACCGGCAATTGATTTTGACCGCCATCGTCGCGTCCAGCATGTTCCCCTTGGTGACGCTGTTGGTGCCGATTTTTGAAACGATGCGAACGCTGGGTTTGCTTAACAGCTACACCGCGTTGGTGCTGCCCTACATCGTGCTCAACCTGCCGGTGTGCACGCTGGTGCTGGTGAGCTTTTTTCAAAGCATCCCGAAAGACCTGGAGAACGCCGCCATGATTGACGGCTGCACGCGCCTTGGCACGCTGTGGCGGGTGGTGATTCCGTTGGCCGCGCCAGGCGTTTTTACCGCAGGTATTTTGGCTTTTGTGAATTCGTGGGACGAATTTTTGCTGGCGCTGTCGCTGAATTCCAACCCCGCTTTGCGCACGCTTCCAGTCGGCATCACGCTGTATCAAGGCGAGTTTGCCTTCCCGTGGCCCATTATTTCAGCGGCCTTGATTGTGGCCATCGTGCCGATTGCAGTGTTGATTGCTATTTTTCAAGAGCGTGTCGTCGGCGGCTTAACGCAAGGCGGGCTGAAAGGCTAAGAAAGTTTTAGGAAATGCTAGAAAAAATTCGTTACGGCATCATCGGCTGCGGCAGCATGGGCCGCGAACATATTTTGAACATCATGGCGATGGACGCCTGCGTGGTCACCGCGCTTGCCGACGTGGACGCAGGCAGCCGCAACGCCGCCCAGGCGCTGCTGTTGGGTGCTGCCGTGCAGCCGGTGGTGTTTGAACGCTTTGCAGATTTGCTGACCTCTGGCTTGTGCGATGCGGTGGTCATTGCCACGCCCAACTTCACCCACGCCGACGTGATGCGCCACGCCCTGCCGACAGAGCTTCATTTGCTGATTGAAAAGCCGCTGTGCACCACGGTGGCCGATTGCCATGAGCTGGTACAGCTTGAGGCCAAGCGCCAAGCCGAAGGCCGAAAAGCTATTGTTTGGGTAGCGCAAGAGTACCGCTACATGCCGCCTGTGGCTGAGATGATTCGCATGGCGCATGCGGGCGACGTGGGGCAAATGCACCAAGTGTCCATCAGGGAACACCGCGAACCGTTCTACCCCAAGGTCGGTGACTGGAACCGTTTTAACGCCAACACGGGAGGCACGCTGGTTGAAAAGTGTTGCCACTATTTCAACCTGATGGAGTTCATTTTGCAGGAGCAAGCGGTACGGGTGTTTGCGTCCGGCGGGCAACGGGTCAATCACCTTGATGAGCGTTACAACGGGCCGAACGGCCAAACCACACCCGACATTTTGGACAGCGCCTATGTGATTGTGGAATACGCCAGCGGCGCACGCGCCAGCCTGGACCTGTGCATGTTTGCTGAAAACTCAGCCGACAACGAGCAGATTGTGATTGTGGGAAGCGTTGGCAAGCTCGAATCACTCATCCCCTCGCTGGTGCTACGCCACGGACGGCGTGAGGACTGGGGTAGCCGCAAGGTGTGGGGCGAAGCGTCTGGCAGCGGGCGCGGCGTGGCCACACGCCGCGTGTGGGACACCAACATTCGCTACGCCGGTCAGCACTTTGGCGCGTCTTACATTGAGCACCAGCGGTTTGCCAAAGCCATTCGCGAAGGCACAGCACCTGAAGTCAACTTACAAGAGGGCATGCGCTGCGTGGCCGTGGGTTTGGCGGCGCACCGCAGCATTGACACCGGCTTGCCAGTGCTGCTGGCCGATGTGCTGCCCAAGCTTGCCGCTTGAGGCGCGCCGTGCCGCAAAGCCTAACGCTTGAGCAGCAACAGCTGCGCTTGTGCCTGCGGCCTGACCTAGGCGGCTGCATCGCTGGGTTTTGGATCGGCGATGTGCCTGTGCTGCGTTCTACCCCAGCAGACCAGCTTGACAACTCTCGCCAATGCGCCAGCTACCCGCTAGCA
Source organism: Polaromonas sp. (assembly GCA_043778695.1). GTDB lineage: Bacteria > Pseudomonadota > Gammaproteobacteria > Burkholderiales > Burkholderiaceae_C > Polaromonas. The sequence continues at coordinate 35,788 of JAYWFR010000306.1, forward strand.
CCGTTTTCTAACCGCATCGACCATGGGCGCTTTGATTGGCAAGGGCGCAGCTACGAATTAGCGAAAAACTTTTTGCCTGAGCTGCACGCCATTCACGGCGTGGCCTGGCAGCGGCCCTGGCAGGTGCTTGAAGTCGCTACCGCATCAGCCAAGCTGGGTTACCAGCACCGACCTGACGCAGCCTGGCCGTTTGCGTTTGACTGCATGCAGCGGCTCCGGTTAACCCACAGCGGTATGGCCCTCGACATCAGCATCACCAACTGCCACACATCGCCCGTCCCTGTTGGCGGCGGCTGGCATCCATACTTCGTCAAACGCCCGGGCAGTCACGTTTCGTTTCAAGCAACATGTCGGTGGGAAATGGGTGCCGACAAGCTACCCACCGAACGCAGAGCGTCCCGGGGTTTGGACACGACGTGCACAACGCTTGACGTTGATCACTGCTTTGAAGGCTGGACAGGCAGCGTGGAACTTCGTGACGAGCTGCTCAACATTCGCATTGCGTCCAGCCTTGACCGCCTGGTGGTCTTCACCCAGCCCGGTCGGGACTTTGTCGCGATTGAGCCCGTCAGCCATGTCAACAACGCGATCAACAGGCTAGAGAATCCGGCCAGCTTGGGCTTGGTGATTTTGGAGCCCGGCCAGACCTGGTCCGCGCAGATGACGATTGACGTTGAGCGAAACGCTTAAGCCATTTACTTTTTCAAGATTGATCAACACACCCATGACCAACCAACCCGCCCTCACTGAATCTCCCGCAGCCAGTTTCGCGATTTATCCCAGCCTTAAGGGCCGCGTGGTGTTCATTTCCGGCGGCAGCTCGGGCATAGGCTCAGAGCTGGTCAAATCCTTTGCAGCGCAAGGCTCGCTGGTCGCCTTTTGCGGCACCAAACCCGAAGGCGGCGACGCCGTCATTGCCGAGGTGGTGGCCGCAGGCCTTGCAGCGCCGCATTATTGGCAATGCGATGTACGCGACATTGCCGCGCTGCAGTCCATGCTGAACACCGTTTGCGACACACTCGGCCCCATCGGCGTGCTGGTCAACAACGCGGGGCGTGATGACCGCCACAGCCTGGCCGAATTAACCCCGGATTACTGGGACAACTGCCTGAACACCAACTTGCGCCACCAGGTATTCGCTACACAAACCGTAGCTGCTCGCGCACGTAAAACGGGCGCTGCAGCCTCAATCATTAACATGGGCAGCATCAGCTGGATGCGCGGACGGCCCAATTTGATTGGCTACACCGCCAGCAAGGCGGCGATTTCTGGAATGACGCGCTCACTGGCACGCGAGCTGGGCGAGTACCGCATCCGCGTCAATGCGCTGGTGCCCGGCGCGATTTCGACCAGCCGGCAAAACGAACTCTGGCGCAACCCCGACGAGGACAAAAAGTTCATTGAACTGCAATGCCTGAAGTTCAGGTTAGAAGCTATCCACGTCGCCCGCCCTACGATGTTTTTGGCCAGCGACGACAGCGACGGCATCACGGGGCAAAACCTGATAGTCGATGCCGGGCTGGCTCAGGTGTCTGTGATGGGGTGAGTCAACGCCAGTTTTAATGCATGCTGCGCAGCTGGGCTAAGCACACCCAGCCGCACATGGCCAGGCAAACCAAAGGAAGCACAGTCACGCAGCTTGATGCCGTGTTGTCTTAAGTTTGTCAGTGCGGACTCGATCTGCAATTCATCGCTGCATGGAAGCCTGGATACCGGATCAAGTCCGGTATCACAGACGAAAAAATTGGCAAAGCTCGGCAACACCGTCCAGCCAAACGATGCGCATAACGCTATTTGCTCGGCCTTCCAGCGCCGCAGCGTGTCCAGACTGCCTGCTAGCCATGCCTGCGCGTCCAGTTTCGTCCACGCCGCGAGCATGGCCACGCCATGCGCGCCGATCGGCCATGACGGGCAGAGCTGATTCATGGCTTCAACGTCTGTCTCAGAATCAACAGGCGCAATCGCGTACGCGGCGCGCACACCGGTCAAGCCCATGGCTTTGTTAGGTGAGTACAGTTGCCAAACATTTTGCAGCTCAGACTTCGGCAATGACGATTGGCCTTCAAGTCGCAGCGGCTCGTAAGCCCGGTCAAGCACGCACAAAACACTGCTGGCGCTGTGCCAATCCGCATGCGCTTGGCCTAACGGACTCGACGGCTCGCATGCCCAATACAGGTCAGCAACATGTGCATCAACTACCTCCAAACCACACGCTGCCGCAGCATGGGCATAGTCACCGTAGCTGTACGGTGGCAACGCAACAGAACGCCCACCGCGCCTGGCCACCATCGCCGTGATGCGAAAAATAAACTCACTGGCGCTGGCGGCTAGCACCACACGCTGCACGTCTACGCAATGAAAAGTTGCCAGCTTCTCACGCAGTGCGGTGTAGCCGCTGTCAGGGTATTGCGTTGGGTCAGCCTGCCGAACAGCCGCTAATACCGTTGGGCATGGTCCGCAGGCATTGCTGTTGGTTGAAAAGTCAAACCGAGCCGCGCCCTTTGCATCGGGGCCGCCATGAATACGTTGTTGCTCGCGT
>JAYWFR010000307.1:0-2826 GCA_043778695.1 Polaromonas sp.
CATTGGCGGCGGTAACTTGGTACGTGACAAACGCATTGACAAAGCCATTGGCCTGGACTGGACGTACGAGCGCGGCAACAAGCGTGAGCTGCGCACGCAGGTGGCACAGCGTTTGGTAGCCGCGGCTGAGTCTGACATCGATGAGATACAAGAAACCCAGAAAATCGCTGCATCAGTGGCATTTTTTGACCTGCTGTCCGCGCAAGAACGCATCAAGGAAGTCGCTGCCATTGCGCGCAGTGCCGCGCAGCTGGCAGCCACCGCTGAAAGGCGCGTCAAAGCCGGCGACCTGGCTGCACAAGACGCAGCCCGCACGGACATTGAAGCCCAGCGCGCCAACACTGACCTGGCCACAGCGCAACTGGACCGCCAGCGCGCGGCTATCAGTCTGGCACTGTCTACTGGCTTGCCCAGCACCACTGCGCTGGTGGCAAAGGCCGACTGGCCAGTCAACCTGGCCAGCGACGCCGCCTCCAACGACAACCTGGTTTACCCATCGGTTGAAAAGAGGGGCGAGGTACGCGCGGCCGTTCAGCGGGTGGATGCAGCCCGGGCGGCTGTAGATGTGGCAGCTGCGCAAAAAACGCGCGACATTACTTTGGGCACGTCGTTTGACCATTACCCGGGCACGTCAACGCGCCTGCTGGAGTTTCGCGCGCAGGTGCCGCTAAACGGCTTTTTTGGCAGCTATAACTACCAGGGCGAAATAGCGCGCGCTGAAGCTCAGTTAAATCAGGCTGAAGACACGCTAGAGAAAGTCCGCCGCGCCACCACTGCAGATTATCAAAGACTGCAGCAAGACCGCCAGGGCGCTGCAACCCGTGCCCTGAGCTACGACACCACCATCTTGCCGCGCGCCCGCAAGGTTGCGGAGATGGCCGAGCTGGCCTACAGCAAAGGCGCGATGTCATTGACCGAACTGATTGACGCACGCCGCACGCTGCGCAGCGTGTTGATAGAAGCGCTCAGCGCACGCACCGATCACGCCAAAGCTTCGCAGGCGTGGATTCTGCGCCAAGACTAAGCGTAGTTTCAGATTCATTTTTTACCCAAAAATACACCGTGAACCATACCTACCTCCTTTCAGTTTTAAGCCTGGCGCTGCTTAACTTCATCACCGCCTGCACCGAAGCCCCCGCCCCCGCGCCCGAAGCATCGGCACCCATCTTGCAGGGCAGCCAATTGCGTTTTGCGCCTGGCCACCCGCAGCTGGCACTGCTGGGCATGGCTACGGCTGCGCCAGGCAAAGCCATCACAGTTGAGTTGCCCGCCAAGCTGGTGTGGAACGAGGAGCGTACCCAGCGCATTTACCCAGCCTTTGCTGGCCGCGTGACAGCCATCAAGGCCGACGTGGGCCAGCAAGTCAAAAGCGGCACGCAGCTGGCCCAGCTCGCTTCACCAGACTTTGGCATGGCGCAAGCTGACACTGCCAAGTCGCAAGCCGATGTGGGCTTGACGCAAAAGTCGCTGGCCCGACAAAAAGAACTGTTTGACGCGGGCATCATTGCCAGAAAAGACCTGGACGTAGCGCAAGCCGACGCGAGCAGAGCGCAAGCTGAAAGCCAGCGTGCCCAGGCGCGTACCCGGCTTTATGGTGGCGCTAGTGGCGGCGGCGGTGTCAACCAGCAACTCGGCCTGGCGGCCAACATCAGCGGCGTGGTGGTTGAACGCAACCTCAACCCCGGCCAGGAAGTGCGGCCCGACCAGTCAGGCCCGGGTGTACCAGCGCTGTTTGTGGTGACGGACCCCACATCGCTGTGGGTGCAAATTGATGCGCGTGAAAGCGAAATCGGCACGCTCAAAGTCGGCTCAGCTTTCGAGCTGGTGATCCCCAGCTTGGGCGGGCAAAAGTTTGAAGGCAAAGTCACCGCAGCCGCCGACTACATTGACCCGACTACCCGCACCATCAAGGTTCGCGGCGTGGTCGCCAACCCAAACCGCTTGCTGAAAGCCGAAATGCTGGCCACTGCCCGCATTGAACGCATGATGGGTGCGGGCGTGGTGGTGCCGTCGCAAGCCGTATCGCTGCTGGGCGCCCGGCATCGCGTCATGGTGCAAGTCCAGCCGGGCGTGTTTGAATCGCGCGAGGTCACGCTCAGCTACCAGGGCCCGAAAGAAACGGTGGTGTCCAGCGGACTGGAGGCGGGCGAGCAAATCGTCAGCGAAAACATGTTGCTACTGGCGCGCGCATTCCGGGTGGCTCAAAATGACGCCAAAACCAACGATGACCCCGACAAAAAAAGTGCTGTAGCCCCAGTAAATAGCGCACTAACAGCTCCTAATTCAGTAGCATCGCAAGCCGCTTCGTCGACTCCATCAGCGCAGGCCAAACCATGAAAAAGCTGATTTCCTATGCGCTGCACCAGCCGCTGATCATCGTCTTAGCCGCCTTGCTGTTTGTGATGGCGGGCGTGTTTGCCTTTAAAAACCTCTCAGTCGAGGCCTTTCCCGACGTGACCGACACCCAGGTCACTGTCATTGCGCTGTACCCCGGCCGTGCGGCTGAAGAGGTTGAAAAACAAGTCACGCTACCAATTGAAACCGCACTGTCGGGTTTGCCGAATTCGATCCGCTTGTTTTCGCATACACAGTTTGGCCTGTCGTACACCGTCATTACCTATAACGACGACGCCAACGTCAACATTGCACGCCAACAAGTCAGCGAGCGCTTGAGCAGCGTTGATGTGCCACCCGGCGCGCAAGTCAACGTTGCGCCCAACGCCACACCAGTGGGCGAAGTGATGCGTTACCGCGTCAAAGGCGACGGCAAAAGCGTGACCGAGCTGCGCACACTGGAAGACTGGGTGATTGAACGCGCGCTGCGCC
>JAYWFR010000308.1:0-6796 GCA_043778695.1 Polaromonas sp.
TGAGTTCGAGCCCGAGGTCTTTTTGTTTCATGCCGTCAGTGCGTGCAAGTTGCGTGCCGTAGGCAGGACGATTTGAGGGGAGTTTTGAACATGATCCTTTGGCAACTTGCGGCGGTTTTATAGCAACAAGGATCTCCTTAGCTATCGATTTGTTTCTTGAAATATTTCCGCCGTTAACGATAACAAAATTAGCCTTCTTTTGCTGGAGCATCTTCTTATATAACCAAGATTTTCCGCTACCACTTTCTCCAAAAATGACAATATGCAGCGGTCCGTTAAGCGCACGCTCCAAAGAGCTTTCTAAATCTGGTCTAGGCACATAAATACGCTCATTTACTTCGTGATTTCTTGGAGAAAAAACGTCTTGAATTTCAGGTCGTTGCGTCATCTCGTACTCGCTCGTGTGTTTCTATAAAACTAGTCGTGACTAAAATTAAATTTTTATTTCAAAAACAGATCAAGCCAACGCCCGCCGCGCAATGTACCCAGACCGCGACTCGCCGGCGTTTTTAGCGGCCTGGTCAATACGCCGCAGAACCCGCGATGGCAGCGTGATGTTGATACGTTCTGCCTTGTCTGACAGCGATGCAATGTCTACCGTCACCAAGCCCCATGATCAGCCTTTGAAGCCGCGTTTGGCTTGGTGCACCGCCAATTTTTGCGGTTCGGGTATTTGCATCCCATCGCCAATCGCTACTTCCAGCCACAGCTCAATTGCCTCTTTGGCGTTCAGCATGGCTTCGTCCAGCGTGTCACCAGCGGAAAAGCAGCCGGGCAAGTCGGGGACGACCACACCATAGGCTTGCGTGTCTGTACCGGTTTCAATGGCGATGGCGTAGTGCATTTGCAGTCCGTATAGAACGATTTGTTCAGCGCAGCTGTCGGGTTACGCCCCTTGGGCCAACCCGACCTGCAACTCAATCTTGACACAACACCTGAACACCCACCAGCACCTTCACCGCAACAGCTGCCTGCGCACGGTCAAAGCTGACGAAATGCGTCGCGCCTAATCGAGCCGCAATCGCAATGTGCAGCGCATCGGCTGCGCGAAGCGGCAGATGAGCCACTTGCACTGCCAACTCGCCCGCACGAACCACATCGCTGGCCAGCGTGGGGGCAGCATTTAATTTTGCCGCGCGAAGCTTGTCCAAAGCTGATGCCAGTGTGTACAAGTCCGCCGCATCCACATAGCCCGCACGTTGCTTGGCGGCAATGGCACAGCGGTATTCAGCGCAGGTCCAGTCGCTGCAAATGCCGCGCAGGCCTTGACCCATGAGTCGGTTGATGAGTGCTTGTGCAGCTTGGCTGTTGGTTTCTTGGGTTAAAAGCGCGACGGCAACGCTGGTGTCGATGTAAAACATGAATCGCCAGCGCTTTAGTAGCGTGCACCTCCCCGCCACTGCTCAACAAAGTTTGGCTCTTGCGGCAGGCGGCTTTTGCTACGAAAGCCTGCCAGCAGATCTACCATGTCGTCCAAACTGCCGGACGGCTTTTCAAGAGCGCCGTCTGCCGCGCCTGCAGGTTGCCCCGCCGACACAGCCACCAGGCGGTAACCCGGCTTACCGTGTTTCGCGATCACCACCTCCTGACCTGCATCGACCAGATGCGTGAGTTCACTGAGGCGGGCTTTGGCTTGGGCTAAACCGAATTGCATGGCGTTCCTGAAATAGTCTATTTATAGTCATAAGTCTAGTCACATTCAAACAAATGTCAAACAGTGCTCCGATTGAGCTCAGCTGGATAGACAGGCCTCAAACCGCAAACGCATCGACCAAGATTTTTTTCAAATGCGCCTGCACATCAACAGGCCAAGGCGCGATCAGCGCTTCAAACCGCATCTGGTCACCCGCAAACAGCGCGCGGCTGGCTTCTTCAAAACCGGCTTCATGCCCTGCCATGGTGGACATGAATTTGTATCCCACGCTGCTGGCTTGGCGCACACGGTCTTTGACCTCTGACGTGCGGCGGGCAGCCTCCACCAGCTTGCGCAACGCGACCGACGCACCGCCGCTCTGGCTGGCCAGCCATTCCCAGTGACGGGGCAGCAAAGTTACCTCACGCGGCACCACACCCAAGCGCGGGCGGCCTGGGCCGCGCGGGCTGTGCTCTGCGGGTTCAGGCTTTGGTTGATCTGCGGCTTCAGTGGCCGGTGATGTTGTCATCAGCGCATCCAGTCGCTTTGAGAAGTCTTCCGCCGACCCACGCCAGTCTAATTCCATGACCTCACTGGTCGCGTCATTGAACACCAGAACCGGCAGGGACGACAGGCTTTGAGCCGACCTGTCTATCGCTGCTTTAGCCGCCAGAGACACGTCCATCAGCGCGCCCGAAGCCAGGCAGCGACTGCCTTCAAAGGCGGTACACGCCAACTGTCTAGAAAACATAATATTATCCGGATTAAATTAAAAATTGATTATATCCGGATGAAATACAGGGCAGCGTGCCGTACAAATTTCACTGCAAAACCTTGCGTGCAGCGACTCCTAGGCGGGGTAGCTAGTTTTTAGCGGCGCTGCCGGGTAGCACCGCATCAGCCACCGCGCCTACCGCTTTTCCGCCGAGTTTGACCGTGCCTATGGCGGCGTTTGCGGCCAAGCCTACCGTACCAACCGCTACTGAGCCAACAGCGTCGGCTACCGCTAATAAGGTGCAGCCTTGCAGCACAAAAACGCCGGTGAGCGACGCGGCGATAAACAATGTGGATGGTTTCACGATTGACTCCGAAAGTGACTGCTCTTCTTGATAAAAAGAATGCTGGAGCTTGGGCAAGCCCGGCTTTGACGTTCGAATTAGCGGCTTCGTTACCCAAGCAATAAACGCTAAACGCTAAACGCCAAAAACTAAAAAAATTCAAACTAAACGCTACTAATATGCTAGCTAGTAGCGCCCTGATTACTGGGCCTAGCGGCCTGTTTAACAATTAAAACGACGATTCAAACGGCAGCCGGGCGCTGCGCCGATTTGGGCCGAAAGGCTTTGCAGATGTCCGCCCTGGTTTCAAGATATGGACCGCCTATCAGGTCAATGCAGTACGGAACCGCAGCAAAAATACCGTCAACTTTTTGCGCCGATGCGTTAGGCTGTAGCCCACCTAGCGTTTCGGCGATTGCCTTAGGCTGGCCGGGCAGGTTGATGATCAGGCACTGGCCCCGCACCACCGCGCATTGCCGCGACAAAATCGCCGTGGGTACAAACGCCAAACTGATTTGCCGCATTTGCTCGCCAAAGCCGGGCATGACCTTGTGCGCCACAGCCAGCGTCGCTTCAGGCGTGACGTCTCGCAATGCCGGGCCCGTGCCGCCAGTGGTCAACACCAAATTGCAGCCAACGTTAACCAGGTCAATAAGTGCGGCGCTAATTCCCGCTTGCTCGTCCGGTATCAATCGCTCTTCAAAGGCGATGGGGTTTAGCAGCGCGCTGCTCAACCACTCTTTCAAGGCGGGTAGACCTTTGTCAACATACACACCGGTTGATGCACGGTCGCTAACCGAGACGATGCCGATTTTGATGGCGTCATAGCCCATGGATTATTGCTCGGGCTCAGCAGTGGCTTGCATTTCAGCTTTGACCAACTGAAATATCTCGCGGTACGACTTGCCGTGGCGCGGCGCTTCACCCGGCTTTTCGGGTTTGTAGTCTTTGCGGGCTTGGCGAATCAGCGCACGCAGTTGCTGCGCATCAGTTGTGGGGTAGTCGTTGAGCCATGCGCTTAATGACTCATCGTCCAGCACCAGCTTGTCACGCCACTGCTCGGCCAAATGCAGTTGCAGCGTCAATTGCGCCGAGCCATTGAGCTGCTCATTGATGGCGTCGCGAATCGGGTCGGCATCAAGCGGGCGCATCAGCTTGCCGATGAACTGCATCTGGCGGCGACGGCCCTCAAAATTGGTGATTTTTTTGGCGTCTTTGATAGCGTCTAGCAGCTTGGTGGGCAGGTCAAGCCTTGCCATCAGGTCGGCGCGCAATGTGAGCAATGCCTCGCCCAGCGCCTGCTTTTCATCCGCCTCGGCTTTGAGCATGGTCTTGCTCGGAGGGCCGACTTCCTCTAACGCAATTTCTTCAGGTTTGACGAAGCGGCCGTTCGACCAATAGCCTTTGATGGCCTTGGGCGTACCCTTTGTATTCTTGGTCATGTCTTTGTATTCATAGCAGCCCGTATCATAGCTACCCATATGACATCAAAAGCCTCCAAACCCACCGCCCACCCTTCTGCTCAACCGCAAAAAGGCTTCAGCTACAGCCGCGCCTTTTTTGAAGACCTGGTTGACACCGCGCTAGCCCACGCCAAAAAACTCGGCGCTACCGACGCTGCAGCCGAAGCATCTGAAGGCTGCGGCCTGTCGGTTAGTGTGCGCAAGGGCGAGTTGGAGAACGTTGAGCGCAACCGCGACAAGTCACTCGGCATCACCGTGTACGTCGGCCAAAAGCGCGGTAACGCAGCGACGAGCGACTTTTCAAAAGCCGCGATTCAACAAACCGTGAAAGCCGCTTTCGACATTGCACGCTTTACCGCTGAAGACAAGTCGAGCGGCCTGCCGGCCGACCGCGATATTTCGAAAACTTACCCTGATCTGGATCTGTTTTACCCGTGGGACATCACCAGTGAAGACGCCGCCATTCTGGCCCTGCAATGCGAAGCCGCTGCCCTGGGCGTGAGCAAGCGCATCACCAACAGCGAAGGCGCGGGCGTGTCGGCCCAGCAGTCGCATTTTTTCAGCGCGCACACAAAAGGATTCAGGGGCGGCTACGCCAGCTCACGGCACTCCATGTCGGCCTCGCCCATCGCATCATCACCCGGCAAAAACGGCGACATGCAGCGCGACGCTTGGTATACGTCCATGCGCGACGCCAGCGACATGGCCAGCCCAGAAGCCGTGGGCCGCTACGCTGCTGAACGAGCACTGTCACGCCTGAAAAGCCGCAAAGTCAAAACCTGCGAATGCCCTGTGCTGTTTGAATCGCCCCTGGCCGCTGGCCTGCTGGGCAGCTTTACCCAAGCCATCAGCGGCGGCGCTCTGTATCGCAAAAGCACATTCTTGCTTGACAGTTTGGGCAAAGCTGCCTTCCCGAAATTTATCGACATCACCGAAGACCCGTTTTTAAAGAAGGGCAAAGGCAGCGCCCCGTTTGACGAAGAAGGCGTCAAAACCCACGCCCGCACGGTGGTAGACGCAGGCATTGTGCAAGGCTATTTTTTAAGCACCTACTCAGCCCGCAAGCTCGGCATGCGCACAACAGGCAATGCAGGTGGCTCGCACAATTTGGTGATGAGCAGCCGCCAGACAAAGCCCGCTGATGACTTGGACGCAATGCTGAAAAAACTCGGCACAGGCCTCTTCGTCACCGAGCTGATGGGCCAGGGCATGAACTACGTGACCGGCGACTATTCGCGCGGCGCGTCAGGCTTTTGGGTCGAGAAAGGGCAAATCGCTTTTCCGGTTGAAGAAATCACAATCGCGGGCAATCTGAAAGACATGCTGATGGGCATCACGGCTGTGGGGGCCGACACCTACAACTACGGTGCGAAAACGGTGGGGTCCATTCTGGTGAATCGGATGAAGGTGGCGGGGAGTTGAAAAAAATAGTTTTTCAGCTTTGTAAAGTGTGTTGGCTGGGATACGGTTAGTTCTTCTTGTATACAAAAACTTATGATTACTTTTAAAAAAATCTGCCTGATGTGTGTCGTTGTTATTTCTGGATTCTTGACTGGATGTGCAACCGTTAACGACGTTGTATCCGCCAAGGAAAGTGGCAAAGAAGGCATTTCAAAGGAATATCCAGTAACAACAGACCAAGCGTTCGACATCGCAAAAACGGTGTTTAGATGGGAGGGCGCAGACGCAATCGAAGAGCATAAAGAACAAGGTTACATGCTTACGACTTCAGGCATGAACCTTGTCTCATACGGTGCAGTAATGGGTGCATGGGTAGAAAAAGGTATCACCCCGCCAAATACGAAAGTGACGGTGGTAACGAAACGCCGTGTTCAGACTAATCTTTTTACAACGCTTACTGAAGAAACCTTCCACCGCCGTTTCGCAGAAGCCGTTTTGATTGTTCAATCAGGCAAGCCACTTCCGCAAATTGCACCAGACAAGAAATAGACTCCGCAGAGTGTCCAAACTTGATTCGAGATTCGGTTCACGTCGCTGTAGTGTGACTTAAGACGAAATCTAGCCGTCTTGACTGCGGCTTAAGGTCGCGATAACGAAGACGATGCAGCCACAGCCTCATCCTTCCACCCACCGCCCAGCACCTTGTAAAGCGTGACCTGACTCTGCAACTGCGCCAACCGGGTTTGCACCACAGCTTGACGCGCTGCAAACAACGAGCGCTGCGCATCAAGCTGGTCTAGCTGACTGGCCACGCCGTTTTGGTAGCGCAAGTCGGCCAGTTTGTAACGCACGGCTTCGGCATCTGCCTGCGATTGGGCGGCGCGCAATTGTTCGGCGTAGGTGGCTCTGCCTGCCAAGGCGTCTGCCACCTCTTTGAAGGCAGTCTGAATAGCTTTTTCGTAACTTGCCACCGCAATGCCCTCTGCGGCCTTGCTAGACGCTAACCCGGCATCGTTGCGGCCCGCGTCAAAAATCGGCAGCAGCAACTGGGGTGCCAACGTCCAGCCCCAGGTACCGCCGCTGAACAACCCACCCAAACGTGAACTGGCGCTGCCAGCGGTCGCTGTCAAAGCAATGCGCGGAAAAAACGCCGCCCTGGCCGCGCCGATGTTGGCGTTGGCGGCGATCAGTTGTTGCTCGGCCTGACGAATGTCGGGCCTGCGCACCAGCAAGTCGGACGG
>JAYWFR010000309.1:0-16362 GCA_043778695.1 Polaromonas sp.
AATTTTACCAAAGTAGCTGATAGCGCATATAAAACGTGGGCTTGCAGCTATTAAATAAGTAGTAAACAGGAATCGCTTGTCATGAATGTCTCCGCCTGGTGCATCAAAAACCCGATTGCCGCCATCATGTTTTTTGTGATGTTGTGCTTTGCGGGCACGCTCAGCTACCAGGCCATGAAGGTGCAAAACTTTCCAGACCTGGATGTGCCCAACATCATCATCAGCGCCAGCTTGCCGGGTGCGTCGCCAGTGCAGCTGGAAACCGAGGTGGCCCGCAAGATGGAAAGCGCCATTGCCTCGCTGCAAGGGCTTAAAAACATCTACACGACAGTGCAAGACGGTGTGGTCACCATCACGGCGGAGTTTCGCCTTGAAAAGCCCAGCCAGGAGGCGCTGGACGAGACCCGCTCTGCCATTCAGCAGGTGCGTGCCGACATGCCCGCCGAGCTGCGCGACCCGGTGGTGAGCAAGGTCAATGTGGCGGGAACGCCGGTGTTGGCCTACACCATTCGCAGCCAGTCGCTGGACGATGAGGCGCTGAGCTGGTTTGTCGACGACACGCTAACGCGCAGCCTGCTGGCGGTGCGTGGTGTCGGCTCCGTCAACCGCGTCGGCGGCGTGACGCGCGAGGTGCGGGTTGCCCTGAACAGCGCCAAAATGCAGGCCCTTGGCGTGAGCGCCACCACCGTGTCGCACCAGCTCAAGCAGGTGCAAATGGACACCGCAGGCGGGCGGGTCGACATTGGCAGCAGCGAGCAGCCGCTGCGCACACTGGCTACCGTGCGCTCTGCTGCTGAATTGGCGCAGCTTGAGCTTGGCTTTGGTGATGGCCGCAAAGCCCGGTTGTCCCAATTGGCCGACATTCAAGACACCATCGCCGAGCCGCGTTCATCAGCGTTGCTCAACGGTGTGCCGGTTGTCGGTTTTGAAATTGCGCGGGCCAAAGGCTCCAGCGAAGTAGATGTGGGGCGCGGCGTGCGTGCTGCGCTGGCGCAGCTGAAAGTGACCCACCCCGATATGGAATTGGTCGAGGCGTTTGACTTTGTTACCCCGGTTGAAGAAGAGTACCGGGCATCCTTGATGCTGCTGGTGGAAGGCGCGCTGCTGGCGGTGCTGGTGGTGTGGCTGTTTTTGCGCGACTGGCGGGCGACTTTCATCACTGCCGTGGCGTTGCCGCTGTCGGTGATTCCGGCCTTTATCGGCATGCACTACTTGGGCTTTTCCATCAACGTTGTTACGCTGCTCGCGCTCAGTTTAGTGATCGGCATATTGGTTGACGATGCGATTGTGGAGGTTGAAAACATCGTGCGCCACCTGCGCATGGGCAAAACGCCGTACCAAGCCGCCATGGAGGCCGCAGACGAGATTGGCCTGGCGGTGATTGCCACCACCTTCACGCTGGTGGCGGTGTTTTTACCGACGGCTTTTATGAGCGGCATTGCCGGCAAGTTTTTCAAACAATTCGGCTGGACCGCGTCGTTGGCGGTGTTTGCATCGCTGGTGGTGGCACGCATGCTCACGCCCATGATGTCGGCGTACTTGCTCAAACCGATCGTCGACTATGTTGACAAAGACGGCCCGGTGATGCGGCGCTACATGCAGGCCAGCCGTTGGGCCTTAAACCACCGCTGGCTGACCGGTTTGGCGGCGGGCGGTTTTTTTGTCGGCTCGCTGATGCTGATCCCGCTGCTGCCGACCGGCTTTATTCCGCCTGACGACAACAGCCAAACCCAGGTTTACTTAGAGTTGGCACCCGGTAGCAAACTGGCAGACACGCTGCAGGCCGCTGAATCAGCGCGCAAGCTGCTCGTGAAAGTAGAGCACGTCAAGTCCGTGTACACCGCTGTTGGCGGTGGTTCGGCCGGCAGTGACCCGTTTGCAGCCAGCGGCGCTGCTGAAAAACGCAAGGCGACGCTGACGATTTTGCTAGACCCGCGCGGTAAGCGGCCACGCAAGCAGGTGGTCGAAAACAACATTCGCGCCGCACTGACCGAACTGCCCGGCGTACGCAGCAAGGTCGGCTTGGGCGGTAGTGGTGAAGCACTGGTGCTGGCGCTGACCAGCGAGAACCCCGCGTCGCTGGCCGCAGCGGCTGCGGCGCTTGAAAAAGATTTGCGCACCGTCCCGGGCTTGGGCTCAGTGGCGTCTAGCGCGGCCTTGGTTCAGTCAGAATTGTCGGTGCGGCCTGACTTTGCTCGCATGGCCGACCAGGGCGTGACCAGCAGCGCCATCGGTGAGACGCTGCGTATTGCCACCGTAGGCGACTACAACGCTGCGCTGCCCAAGCTCAACTTGCCAGGTCGGCAAGTACCGATTGTGGTGCGGCTGGCTGATGATGCGCGCACAGACTTGGCCCTGCTGGAGCGTCTGATGGTGCCCAGCACCAAGCCTGGCGTGGGCTCTGTCATGCTGGGTCAGGTTGCCACACTAGAAGTTGCCAGTGGCCCCGCGGTGATCAACCGTTTCAACCGGTTGCGGGACGTGAAGTTTGATATCGAACTGTCGGGCATGGCGTTAGGTGACGCAACGGCGCAAGTGAACAAACTGCCAGCGATTGTTAACCTGCCGGCCGATGTGCGGCAGGTGACAATTGGCGATGCGGAGGTGATGGGCGAGCTGTTTGCCAGCTTTGGTTTGGCCATGCTGACAGGTGTGCTGTGCATTTATATCGTGCTGGTGCTGCTGTTCAAAGACTTGCTGCACCCGGTGACGATTTTGGCGGCGCTGCCGTTGTCGTTAGGCGGGGCTTTTGTCGGCCTGCTGATCGCTGACAAAAGCTTTTCCATGCCGTCACTGATCGGCCTCATCATGCTGATGGGTGTGGCGACTAAAAACTCGATTTTGCTGGTTGAATATGCGATTGTTGCCAGGCGCGGCACGCCGCTACCTGACGGCTTGACAAGCGCAGCCGCCCCAGGGGGCAGACAATTACACGATGTGAGCGAGCGTGGGCTCTGGTTGAATGCCCCGATGTCAAGGCTCGATGCGCTGCTCGACGCCTGCCATAAGCGCGCCCGCCCAATCGTCATGACCACCATTGCCATGGGTGCGGGCATGATGCCAATTGCCTTTGGTTGGGGTGCGGCAGACAGCAGTTTTCGCAGCCCAATGGCGGTGGCCGTTATTGGCGGTTTGATCACATCCACTGTGCTCAGTTTGTTGGTGGTGCCAGCGGTTTTCACCTTTGTCGATGATATTGAGCATTTTTTCAAGCGCCTGTTTCACCGAAAGCCTTTCGCCCCCGCTATTGGCGCTGCGGACCCCTTAAAGCCCCCGCGCTCCAGCCTATAATTCAGCTTCATTTTTTCACCAGGTTTTCATGCAAAAACGCATTCTGCTTTCGGGCGCAACGGGCCTGATTGGCGGCGAGTTGATGCTCATTTTGGCGGCCAGAGGTGTTTACAGCACGGCGGTCGTGCGTGCCCAAACCCAAGAAAAAGCCACTGCCCGATTGCTGGAGCGCCTGCGAAAAAGCGCCTTGTACCAGCCCGAATTTGACGAGTTTGTGGCGGCAGTAGCGGGCGATATTGAACTGCCCAACTTTGGCCTGGCAGACAGCGTGTTGCGCTCCGTTGATGTGATTTTGCATTCCGCGGCCAGCACCTCGTTCAAGCCCGACGCAGGGGTCTACCCGATCAACATCAAGGCCGCCACCAACTTCGCCGGCATCCTGAGAAACCTTTCCCCTTCGCAGCGCGGGTTTTTTGTTGGTACAGCGGCAGTGACGATGGAGCCGCGCGGCGTGATTACCGAGGACATGCCGTTTGCAGGTTATGCCAACGACTACATTCGCTCCAAGCGCGATGCTGAAACGCTGCTGCGCGCCAACGGCGCACCCTTTGTCAGCTTGCGGCCCGGCATTGTGTTGTCGCGCGGCATTGACGACGCGAAGCTGTCGCGCAATATGCTGTGGGCTATTCCCGTGATGGCCGAGCTGGGCGAGGTACCGCTGGACCCTCTGTCCCGGCTTGATTTTGCGCCGGTTGACTTTATTGCCCGTGTTTTTGCTGAAATGTTGCTTAAAAATGACGTCGCCCATGATTGCTATCACGTGTCAACCGGCGAGGCGTCGATGACCTTTCAAGCGCTGGCAGACGAGTTGATCGTGAGCATGCCGGGGATTAAAAAACTCGTCATGCGGGGTCGTGACTACCTACCCGTGCCAAGTTTTGCACGTCAGCGTTGGATGTTTGCAGCGCTGCAGCCGTACTTGCCGTTTCTTACTGCCGACGCGGTGTTCAGCAATGAGAGATTACGTGGTGAAATTGGAACGTCAGCGACTGCGCCGGCTCCAAGCAGTTATTTGGGTGATTTGCTGGGCACATTTAGCTTGTCTGATGCGGTCAGGCAGATGTACACGCCTTGACGCTTGAGTGGTTTCCTCATTGAGGTGCGTGTAAACAAATGTTAAGCTAATCGTCTGTTTGGGTGTCGTGAAAAAGACGCCTTGGGTTTTAAATGCGATGAACTCTGATCTGATTAATCTTTTTGCTGAAACCTTCGGGATTGCCGAAGACAGACTGTTGCCAGGCGCTACGCTGGAGAGCCTTGGCCTCGATTCGCTGGCGGTGATTGAGTTTTTGTTTCAGATTGAAGACCAGTTTCACATTCAGATCCCAGACCAAGCCAGCCCGCCGCGCACGCTTGACGAGATGGTGCAACTGATAGAACCACTCATGCCCAAAAACCAACCGGGAAGTGCGGCTGCCGCCGCCTGAGCTTGCCGCGCATGCGCCGAGTTGCCATCACTGGTTTAGGCGTTGTGTCTCCAGTTGGGCTGCACACAACGGCTTTTTTTGAATCGTTGCTTGCGGCACGCTCTGGCATTCGGTGCGTTGACGTCAACTTCCCCACGGGCTCTGAACCGATACTGATGGGCGCGGTGGACTTTCAACCTGAAGAACACTTTGCCAAAGCCAAGCTGCTGACCATGGACCGGGTAAGCCAGTTTGCCCTGGTCGCGGCGCGTGAGGCCATGGCCCAAGCTGGCCTTGGCGTTGAATTGCTTGGTGCGCAACCCGAGCGCTTTGGCGTGCTGGTGGGCACCGGCAGCGGCGGTGCAACGTCTCTTGAGGCGGCTTATTACGCGCTGCTAGAGCAAAAAGTCGCGCGCCTTCGCCCCATGACGGTGGTGCTGGCCATGCACAACGCGACCGCTGCGCACCTGTCAATGGAGTTTGGGCTGAAAGGCCCTAGCAGCACCGTGTCTAACGCCTGCGCGTCCTCGGCTACGGCGATTGGTGACGCATTCCGGCAAATTCGCCACGGCTACGCTGATGCGATGCTGGTCGGAGGCGCTGATGCGCTTCTCACCAAAGGCACCATCAAAGCTTGGCAAGCCATGCACACGCTGGCAAAGCCGCATGCCGATGGCGATGCAGCTTCTTGCAGACCATTTTCAAAAGATCGCAGCGGTTTGGTCTTGTCAGAAGGTGCGGCCATGCTGGTGCTGGAAGACTGGGACACGGCCAAGCGCCGGGGGGCCAGCATTTTGGCTGAGCTGGCAGGCTATGCCTCTACCACCGATGCGCACCATCTGACGCAGCCTGAAGCGCACGGTCAGGCAGCGGCTATGTTGTTGGCATTACAAGATTCAGGTTTGAATGCCAGCGAGATCGGCTACCTGAATGCCCACGGCACAGCTACCGAGGTAGGCGATGTGGTGGAAACCAACGCCATCAAACTGGTGTTTGGAAACGCCGCGCAACATGTGCCGATCAGCTCGACGAAAGCTTTGCATGGCCACGCAATGGGTGCGTCAGGAGCTATGGAATTTATAGCAAGTGTGATGTCATTGGGCGCTGGCGAATTAGCCCCGACGGCCTTTTTGCAAACGCCTGATGAGCGCTGCGACTTGGACTACATTCCTCTGGTGGCCAGGCGGGTCTTGGGCCTCAATGCAGTGATGTCCAACTCGTTTGCTTTTGGTGGCTCTAACGCCGTGCTGATTGCCAAGGCAGCCTAAGCCGGATTGCGAATTTTCTGGACTAACGCGGACGTCGAGTAACCGTCAACAAACGGTATTGCTACAGCCTTGCCGCCGTAGCTTTCAACTACTGCAGTTTCAGCCAACTTGCGCATGTCGTAGTCCTCCCCTTTGACCAGCACGTCAGGTTTAAGCACGCTGATCAACTCGAGCGGCGTGTCCTCATCAAACCAGGTCACAAGGCTAACCGACGCTAACGCCGCCATCACCACCGCACGATCGAGTTCATTGTTCAGCGGTCTGTCCGGCCCTTTGCCCAGCCTTTTGGCGGACGCGTCTGTGTTAAGGGCGACAACCAAACTGCCGCCCAAGGCGCGCGCCTGTTCCAAATAGGTCACGTGCCCTCGGTGCAGCACATCAAAAACGCCGTTGGTAAACACAACGGGTTTTGGCAAACTGGTGATACGTGTCAGTGTCTCACTGGCGGATGCCAGTTTGTTTAAAAAGCCGGGCGTGCTCACACCGTGTTTAGTTTGATATCGACAGTTGGCAGTGCGGTGATCGCCCCTGTAATTTCACGGCTTAATTCTTTGCGGTAACGGTTCAATTCCTGCACGGTTTTGAAACTCTGGTTCATGAGTAGGCTCATGTTGTGCAGAATCCGCTCGACCACTTTGCCTTCCCACACTGCGTCAAAATTGATTTGTTTGTCCAGCCAGTGCTCAAGCCACTCGGGGTTGGGCAGGCGCGACTGAATGGTGTCGCGCGGGAACAGGTTTTTGTTCACATGCAAGTTGGTCGGGTGCAGCGCTTGGGCCGTGCGGCGGGCACTGGCCATCAACACGCCGACCTTCGTAAATGCAGCCCGCGCGTCGTTGCCCACATTGTTGATGGCGCGCTTCATGTAGCGCAGGTAAGCGCCGCCGTGGCGCGCTTCGTCCTGGCTGAGCTGGGTGTAAATTTTCTTGATCACCGGCTCGGTATGCCATTCGCTGGCGCGTCGGTACCAGTGGTTCAGGCGGATCTCACCACAAAAGTGCAGCATCAGCGTTTCTAAAGGCGGTGCTGGCTCAAACTCAAAGCGCACTTCATGCAGCTCTTGTTCAGTGGGGGCCAAGTCTGGCCGGAAGCGTTTGAGGTACTCCATCAACACCAGCGAGTGCTTTTGTTCTTCAAAAAACCAGATCGACATAAAGGCTGAAAAGTCGCTGTCGTGCTTGTTGTCGCGCAAAAACATCTCAGTCGCAGGCAATGCTGACCATTCGGTGATGGCGTTCATTTTGATGGTCTGCGCCTGCTCATCGGTCAGTTGCGAAGCATCAAAGCTGGCCCAAGGAATATCCTTGTCCATGTCCCAACGGACGGATTCAAGTTGTTTGAATAATTCGGGATAAAGCATTAATTTTCCTCACACTGCAAAATCTAAGTTGCTGATGTTGCTGCGGTATTACGCAGAATATGCCGATTCGGATGCTGCGTGAATTTTAGGCGCGATATGTGACAAATGCCCCCACAAGGGGGTATTCCAAGATTTGGGCTTTGAATCTGGGCGCTGTGAACGGGCGTATAACCCCAGGTGTGCGGCATGTTCCGCCTTTTTTTACAAGGTTTCCATGAGCTTTTATTCTGTTGTTTTAAGTGTTTTGAGCTTGGGCGCTGTTGGTTTGGCAAGTGCGCAGGCCGCCAGCCCGCCCGACGCAAGCTGCCCCACATTGCTGCAACAAAACGTCTTGCGCTTGCAAGACGAAAAGCCCCAGTCCTTGTGCCAATACACAGGCAAAGTGGTGGTGGTGGTCAACACGGCCAGCTTTTGCGGCTTTACTTCGCAATATGAAGGGCTGGAGGCGCTGCACGCCAAGTACAAAGACCAGGGTCTGGTGGTTCTGGGTTTCCCGTCAAACGACTTTTCACAAGAAACTGGCAGCAACAAACAGATTGCTGACTTTTGCGAAAACACTTTCGGCGTGAAATTCCCGATGTTCACGAAAACCAGCGTGGCAGGCAAAGACGCCAGCCCGCTGTTCAAGCAACTCAGCGCCAAGACCGGCACCGCGCCAAAGTGGAACTTCTACAAGTACGTGATCGGCCGCAACGGCCAAAGTGTGGAAAGCTTTAACTCAATGGCAGACCCCAAGAGCAAGTCCTTCGTCAAAGAAATTGAAAAACAGCTGGCCATAAAGTAACCTTCATCATCAAAATACTGCACAGTCACTATTTGACCAACCGGTATTTTTTGTCTATACTACGCCATGAGTTCTGATGACATCACAAATTTTTACGCATCACGGTTTGCATCATTGCGGAACTTTGGTCGTCAAGGTGCGCTCCTACGGTCGTCATTTCCGGTAATCGGCGATGGCAAAGTTTCATGGTTGCGAAGTCGCCTGAGCCGTTTGGTCGCAGGCGAAATCCCGGAGCGGTTTTCCTCCTCCCTCCCTCCCTTGTTCGCGTCGGGGCGCTTCGCAACATTTTTATCTTCGGTGCGCTGATGGGTGTCAGTGACCGCTTCGTCTCACAGCGCGTTGCCATCGTAGGGTCCGGCATATCGGGGCTAGCTGCCGCCCACGCACTGCACGGTCATGCGGACCTTACGCTGTTTGAATCAGCAGACTATTTTGGCGGTCATACCCACACGGTTGACGTAACCTTGCCCGGCGCGCACGGGCCCGTCGCACATGGCGTTGACACCGGCTTTTTGGTTTTTAACGAGCGCACTTACCCGAACCTGATCAAGCTGCTTGCCGATTTGAAGGTTGAAACCGCCAAGTCGGACATGTCGTTTTCAGTGCAAGTGCCGCGCACAGGCGGCCAACAGTTGGAATGGAGCGGCTCTTCACTCAACACCGTGTTTGCGCAGCGAAAAAACCTGCTCAATGCTCAGTTTTTGCGCATGCTCAAAGATATTTTGCGCTTTAACCGCATCACCACCGACATTGCCCACAGCAAAGCAGAGTCGGCCATGATGCAGCCCCTCAGCGCATTTTTGAGCGATCAAAAATTCTCAAACGAATTTCGCGATTGGTATTTCTTGCCCATGATGGGGTGCATTTGGTCTTGCCCGACGGACCAGATGCTGCAATTTCCTGTTGCCACGATGATCCGGTTTTGCTACAACCATGGCCTGATACAAGTTACCAATCGGCCGCAGTGGTGGACCGTCAAAGGCGGAGCCAAGCACTATGTCGAAAAAATAGTTGCCAACATTTCTGACAAGCGTTTGAACACGCCAGTCAGGCGCATTGTTCGTGACTCGACCGGCGTTCAAATTACCACAGACGCTGGGACTGAGCAATTTGACAAGGTGGTTTTGGCGACCCATTCCGACCAGTCCCTCGCCATGTTGCAAGCGCCAAGCGCAGCCGAGCAGCAAGCTCTTGGCGCCATCCGCTATCAGCCAAACCGCGCCGTACTGCACACCGACACTTCGGTGCTGCCGCAAAAGAAAATAGCCTGGGCCGCCTGGAACTACGAGCGCGCCGAACAAGCTGGCCGCGAGTCGGCCCAGGTGTGCCTGCATTACCTGCTAAACATGCTGCAACCGCTGCCGTTTACCCAAAGCGTGGTGGTGTCGTTGAATCCGCTCAAGGAGATTGCGCGTGAACACATCATGGCTGAATTTGACTATGCGCACCCGGTGTTTGACCTGGCCGCCATTCGTGCCCAGGAAGAAATCGCGGCGCTACAAGGTCAACACAACACCTATTTTTGCGGTGCCTGGACAGGTTATGGATTCCATGAAGATGGCTTGAAGTCAGGCTTGAATGTTGCCGAGCAGATTTTAAAAATTCAAAAGGTCGCGGCGTGACGGCCCAGCCCCTTGTGGGATTCGGGCAGGTACGCCACGCCCGGCTAAAACCTGCAAAAAACACCTTCGCCTACCCGACTTACTTTTTAATGCTGCCGATGCGCGCGATGCAGGCCAGCAAGTCGCACGAACCGGCCCACGCGCTGGCGCATAACCGCAGTGGGGCGCTGAGTTTTTTTGATGTAGACCATGGTGACGGTCGAGCCAACGCCGTGACTTGGCTGGACGAATTGCTTCAGCGCGAAGGCATCACGGACGCGCTAGGAGAAGCCTGGCTGCACACCTATCCACGCGTGCTGGGCTACACCTTCAAACCCGTCAGCTTTTGGTACTGCCATGCGCTAGACGGCACATTACGCGCGATTGTGGTGGAGGTCAACAACACCTTCGGGGAACGCCACTGTTACCTGCTGGACAGGCCGCAGTATGGGCGTGAGCTGCAAGCCGCGAAAGTTTTTCACGTGTCTCCGTTTTGTACGTTGCAGGGCAACTACCGCTTTCGCTTCATGCGCAGCAGCCACGGCGGGATTGAAAAAACCGTAGCCCGTATCGACTATGACGACAGTGTTGGCCCGCTGATTGAAACCAGTGTCAGCGGCACGTTAGAGCCCGCGACGAATGCTGCGTTGCGCAAGGCGCTGTGGCGCTACCCGGCCATGACGTTTGGCGTGGTGCTGCGAATCCATTGGCAAGCCTTCAAGCTATGGCGCAAGCGCGTGCCTTTTATTCCTAAACCCAAGCCCCCCGAACTCTTTGTGACCCGATGACCACCAGCAACACAACTCCCGACAGTGGCGCTTTTACCTTGCCCGCGGGTGCGCCGTCGGCAGCGCGCGCCACGCTCAAATTACTTCTTCGGCTGAAGCACGGCACGCTCACTTTGAAATTGCCGGACGGCTCGGTTCAGCGCTTTGGCAACGGACAAAGCCCCCAAGCCAGCTTGCACTTGCTCAACTGGAATGTGTGTAGTGCCGCGCTGAAATCTGGCGACATTGGTTTTGCTGAAAGTTACATTGTCGGCGACTGGACGACACCACACCTGACCGATTTGTTGCAGGTTTTCATCGTCAATCGCAAGGAAGTTGAAGACGTGATTTACGGCACCTGGCTGGGCCGCTTTGTGTACCGCGTCAAGCATTTGCTCAACCGCAACACCAAATCCAATAGCCAGAAAAACATCCATGCGCATTACGACTTGGGCAATGCGTTTTACGAGCTGTGGCTCGACGGCACGATGAACTATTCATCGGCTATTTTTGAGACACCCGAGACGTCGATGCAAGACGCCCAGCACGCCAAGGTGCGGCGCGCATTGCGCATGGTGCAAACCAAGCCCGGCGATCGTGTTTTAGAAATCGGCTGCGGCTGGGGCGCACTGGCTGAAAAGGCCACCAAAGAGTTTGGCGCGTCGGTGGTGGGCGTGACGCTGAGCACGGAGCAGCTCGAATGGGCGCAAAAACGCATGCAAAGGCAAGGGGTTGCTGAAAAAGCGGATCTCAGACTGCAAGACTATCGCGACATCGGCAGGGCAACCCCAGACGCGCCGTTTGATGCAGTTTGCTCGATTGAAATGGTTGAAGCCGTCGGCCGCGAATACTGGCCCGAGTATTTTCAAACTGTGCATCGCCTGCTCAAGCCCGGCGGTTATGCCTGCATTCAAAGCATCGTGATCGCCGACGATTTGTTTGAGCGTTACCTCACCTCGACTGACTTCATTCAGCAATACGTGTTCCCAGGCGGGTGCTTGCCTTGCCCGAAGGAGTTTCGTGCACAAGCCGCTGCGGCAGGCTTGCAAGTGGTTGATGAGTTTTCGTTCGGCCAAGACTACGCCCGCACCCTGCAGTTGTGGCGTGAGCAATTCACGGCGCAACATGCGCATGTGTTGCAGCTAGGTTTTGACGAGCGGTTTATCCGTATCTGGGAATTTTATTTAAGCTACTGCGAAGCAGCGTTTTTAGAGGCCAACACCGACGTGGTGCAGTACACGCTGAGAAAACCCGCGTGACCACGCAGCGCATAAACGTCGCACGCGCGCTTGCCCGCCGTACGCTGATCAGTAGCTTGCTGCTGGCAGCGTTGGGCTCGCCCGCCTTCGCGCAAACCAGCGCGAGCGTAAGCGTAAGCGCAGAAGATACCCGGGCTGAGCTCGATACGGCATTGCCGCAACATCGGCTGGTCGGAAAAGGCCGATTGACCGTGTGGGGCTTTCAGGTGTACGACGCACGGCTGTGGGCGTTGCCAAGCTTTAAGCCAGGCAACTTGACCGCCCAGCCATTTGCGTTAGAGCTGTCCTACCTGCGCGACTTTGCTAGCCGCGACATTGCTGAGCGCTCGATCACTGAGATGCGCCGCTCAGCCGACATCAATGAAAGCCAAGCCAAAGCCTGGACCTATGAGATGCAGCGCGTGATCCCTGACATCAAAAAAGGCGACCGCGTGATGGGCATCCATCGCCCCGGCGCCGGGGCGCAGTTGCTGATCAACGGCAAGGCATCGGGTGAGATTCGCGACGCTGAATTTGCGCGCTTGTTTTTCGGCATTTGGCTGTCGCCCCAAACGTCTGAACCCAAAGTGCGCCTGGCACTGCTGGCCGGGGCACTTTAAGCATGACTGCTTTTGGCAAACGCAACGGGGTGGCTTACGGCCTGCTGGGCTTGCCATTGGCGTTTGTGGCGCTACCGCTGTATGTAATTTTGCCGAATTACTACGCCAAAGCCTTTGGTGTGCCGCTGGCCATACTGGGCGCTATTTTGTTGGGTGCGCGGCTGTTTGATGCGTTCATTGACCCGCTGCTGGGCAGATTGAGTGACCGCTTGTTTGCGCGCTCTGCGGCTTCAGTTCTTCAAGCTGGCTTGCTGGCAGCTGTGGTGTTGGCGGTGGGTTTTGCCTTGCTGTTTTTCCCGCAAGTCCAGTCGCTGAACGCGCTGGTGTTATGGGCCAGTGTGATGCTGATGGTGACCTATGCGGCCTACAGTTTTTTAAGTGTGTCGCACCAGTCCTGGGGCGCGATGTTGGGCGGCAACGAGGCCGAGCGCAGCCGTATCGTCGCCTGGCGTGAAGGTTTGGGACTTATCGGTGTAGTTTTGGCGTCTGTAACGCCTGTAGCCCTTGGATTAACTTGGACCACGGCTATTTTTTTTGTAGCGTTGGGTATTGGCTGGCTGGCCTGGACGCGCGCCGTCAAACCGACACCCAAAACCGCCGCTGTCGTTGACACGAAGGCGAACATGGCCATTTGGCAGCCCTTCAAGCACAGCAACTTCAAGCGCTTGTTGCTCGTGTTCATGCTCAACGGCATTGCCAGCGCTGTGCCCGCCACGCTGGTGCTGTTTTTTATTCAAGACCGTTTGCAGGCACCTAGCAGCATGGAGCCGCTGTTTTTAGGCAGCTACTTTTTAACTGCTGCGCTGTCGATTCCACTCTGGCTGGCAGTTGTCAAGCGCCTTGGCCTGGCCAAGACCTGGTTAATTGGTATGGCGCTCAGCATCGCGGTGTTTGCCTGGGCCACGCAGGTAGTCGCTGGGCAAACCACAGCGTTTTTAACCATTACCGCGCTGTCGGGCATTGCACTGGGTACCGACTTGACATTGCCCGGGGCCATGCTGGCTGGTGCTATTTCAAACAATGGCGATTCGGGAAAGTCCGAAGGCGCCTATTTTGGCTGGTGGAACTTTGCTACCAAGCTCAACTTGGCACTGGCCGCTGGCCTGGCGCTGCCGCTGCTGGGGCTGTTTGGCTACTCTCCAGGTGCGCGTGGGCCAGGCGCACTTGGCGCGCTGGTCGTTGCTTATTGTGTGCTGCCTTGCCTGCTAAAGCTGGCAGCGGCGGCGGCTTTGTACTTTTTTATCATCCAGCCTGATCGTCAGGCATTGAAAGCATCCCTATGAGCAGATTCACATGTCTTTCGCGCGCCCTGGTATTGGCCCTGGCCGTCAGCGCCAGCTTGCTGGCAGGCTGCGCCGGACCACAAGTCAGCGACTACGCCGCAGAAAAACCAACACTTGATTTGCGCCAATACTTCAACGGCACGCTGGATGCCTATGGTGTGTTCACCGACCGGTCTGGCAAGGTTGTCAAACGCTTCACGGTGGTGATGGACTGCAAGTGGTCTGGCGCGGCGGGCCAAGAAGTCGGTGTGCTGGACGAGGCCTTCACCTATTCGGACGGCACCAAAGATCGCCGGATATGGACCCTCAAGCGCGGCGCGGACGGCAAGTACACCGGCACCGCAGGCGATGTGCTGGGCGAGGCCGCGGGCGAAGAAAAAGGCAATGCTTTCCGCTGGGGCTACACGCTGCTGCTACCGGTAGACGGTAAAACCATAGAAGTGCAGTTTGACGATTGGATGTACTTGATGAACGACAAAGTCATGTTGAACAAGGCCACGATGAGCAAGTTTGGCTTCAAGCTCGGTGAAGTGACTTTGTCGTTTGCCAAGCGCTGAAATCAGTTTGCAGCGCGTTATTTTGACCTCTTTAAGCATCAAATTAGCCGCTAGCCCAGGTAATGTCTGGGCAAGCAGCTATCAAATTAATAGTTTTAAGAAATCCGGCCATGCCCCATAACCTTCCCATAAACGACTGGCACGGTAAAACCGTTTGGCTGGTGGGCGCATCCAGCGGCATTGGCCGAGCCACTGCGCACGCGCTCCACGCACGCGGTGCCAAGGTGATTGTCTCGGCGCGCAGCCAGCAGGCGCTGGACGCCTTTGCCGCTGAGCACCCCGGAGCGGTGGTGTTGCCGATGGACGCCGCGGACGCTGCATCGGTAGAGGCCACCGCGCAAACTATTTTGGCCGCCGGCGGGCTTGACTTGGTGCTGTACTGCGCGGGCTACTACAAAGAAATGCGCGCCACTGAGTTCGACTTGGGCCAAATGCTGCGCCACAACCAGGTGAACTACGTTGGCGCGCTGTATGTGCTGGCTGCTGTGTTGCCACACTTTTTGGCGCGCAAGGCGGGGCACATCAGCCTGGTCAGCAGCGTGGCGGGCTACCGGGGCTTGCCGCAAAGCCTGGCCTACGGGCCAACCAAGGCAGCACTTATTAACCTGGCTGAAACGCTGCATGTTGACTTGGAGGACAGCCACATCGGGGTTAGCCTGATCTGCCCCGGTTTTGTTGAAACCCAGCTGACGGCGCAAAACAAGTTCGCCATGCCTGGCCTCATCAAACCCGAAAAAGCTGCCGACGAAATTTTGCGTGGCTGGGCCAAAGGCGAGTTTGAAATTCACTTCCCCAAGCGCTTCACGCTGCTGATGAAGGCGTTGGCGCTGTTGCCGCCGCTGCTTTATTTCCCGGTGATTCGCAAATTCACTGGTTTGTGACAAGGAAGGGGTGCAAAGTGTCTCCCCCCCCCGCCTTTTTCAACGGCGCGGCGCATTGAGCGCACCAAACTGACAATCCTTGGTCAAAATCACCCGGGTTTCGTGCGTGACCAGCTTTGTTTTGGTGCGTAAATTCAGCCTTCACTGGCATGACCTTTGCAACTGTGTGCAGGGATAGGTTTACTCAATACTCAAATCTGGAGAAAATTCAATGGATCGTAGAGACACACTGAAGTCATTAAGCGCAGCCGCAGCAATTGCCATGACGGGCATGTCTGGCCGAGCGCTGGCGCAAGCCGGCAGCACCATCAAGGTCGGCATTTTGCACAGCCTTTCGGGCACCATGGCCATTTCTGAAACCGTTCTCAAAGACACCGTCATGATGGCGATTGACGAGATCAATGCCAAAGGCGGCGTATTGGGCAAAAAGCTTGAAGCTGTGATTGTTGACCCCGCTTCAAACTGGCCTTTGTTTGCTGAAAAAACCAAGCAGTTGTTGACGCAAGACAAAGTCGCGGTCATTTTTGGCTGCTGGACCTCGGTGTCGCGCAAGTCAGCATTGCCAGTGCTTGAAGAGCTGAACGGCTTGCTGTTTTACCCTGTGCAGTATGAAGGTGAAGAGCTGTCAAAGAACGTCTTCTACACCGGTGCAGCGCCAAACCAGCAAGCGATTCCCGCCGTCGACTATTTGATGAGCAAAGACGGCGGCGGCGCCAAGCGTTGGGTACTGCTGGGCACTGACTATGTGTACCCTCGCACCACCAACAAAATTTTGCGCGCTTACCTCAAATCAAAAGGCGTGGCGGACAAAGACATCGACGAAAAGTACACCCCGTTTGGCCACTCAGACTATCAAACCATCGTGGCCGACGTCAAAAAGTTTGCAGCTGGCGGCAAAACCGCGGTGGTGTCGACCATCAACGGTGACTCCAACGTGCCTTTTTATAAAGAGCTGGGCAACGCAGGCTTGAAAGCCAAAGACGTGCCAGTCGTCGCCTTTTCGGTCGGTGAAGAAGAGCTGCGCGGTGTTGACACCAAGCCACTGGTCGGCCACTTAGCGGCTTGGAACTATTTCATGAGCTTGAAGAACCCGGCCAACTCCGAGTTCACCGCCAAGTGGGCCGCGTATGCCAAAGCCAAAGGCATCGCCGGTCACAAGGACAAGCCTCTGACCAACGACCCGATGGAGGCCACCTACATCGGCATCTACATGTGGAAGCAAGCGGTTGAAAAAGCCAAGTCCACCGACACCGATAAAGTGATCGCCGCGATGGCCGGGCAGACGTTCAAAGCACCGGGTGGCTTC
>JAYWFR010000310.1:0-2817 GCA_043778695.1 Polaromonas sp.
TGTCAGCCCAGGTGAATACGCGGTGCGCGGCGGGCTGATTGACTTGTTCCCGATGGGTTCACTCGTGCCGTACCGCGTTGATTTGTTTGACGATGAAATTGACAGCATTCGCACCTTTGACCCTGACACACAGCGCAGCTTGTACCCCGTGCCCGAAGTTCGCCTGTTGCCGGGCCGCGAGTTCCCGATGGACGACGATGCACGGGCAAGGTTCAGAAGCCGCTGGCGTGAACTGCTCGATGGCGACCCAACCAAAAGCCGTATTTACAAAGACATTGGCAATGGCGTGGCCACAGCGGGCATTGAATATTATTTGCCGCTGTTTTTTGAAGAAACCGCGACGGTGTTTGACTACCTGGGCAACGATGCCACAGTGATCTTGCACGGCGATTTAGAGCCGTCCTTTCAACGCTTTTGGCAAGACACCAAAGACCGCTATCGGCTGGTCAAAGACGCGCCAGACCGCCCCGCGCTACCGCCTGAGTCGCTGTTTTTAAGTGCCGAGCAGTTTTATGCGCGGGCTAATGACTATGCGCAGTTGGCTTTTAAGACCAGGCGCGGGGAGAGCCCCCACCCTAACCCTCCCCCGGAAGGGGAGGGAAATTTGAGCCCGCCTCCCCCGGAAGGGGAGGGAAATTTGAGCCCGCCTCCCCCGAAAGGGGAGGGAAATTTGAGCTCGCCTCCCCCGGAAGGGGAGGGAATTTCAGCAGAAGTCCCCGCATCACTCCCTCCCCTTCCGGGGGAGGGCTGGGGTGAGGGCACGGCCTACGCAGAGTTCCAGCCGCTTGAGCCTATGGCGGTCGTGCGAGGCGCAGAAGACCCGCTAACCAAACTCAAAGCGCACATCAAAAACACGCCCCAGCGTGTGTTGATACTGGCCGAAAGCGATGGCCGCCGCGAGAGCCTGCTGGACTTTCTACGCGCCAGCGGCGTTAGCCCACCGGCATTCGATTCGTTAGAAGACTTCCAGACCAGCCCAGAAAAACTCGGCATTGCTACCGCCGCTTTGAACGTGGGGTTCAGCTGGCTCGAAGGTGATATTGACTTCATCACCGAGACCGAGCTATTTGCCGCCGGTATGGCGGTGCGCCGCCGCAATAAAAAGCAGGAAAAGGTCAGCGACGTTGAAGCGCTTATCAAGGACCTGTCAGAACTCAACGTGGGCGACCCAGTGGTGCACAGCGCCCACGGCATTGGCCGCTATAAAGGACTGATCAACATGGACTTGGGTCAAGGCCCAAGCGAATTCCTTCACCTGCAATACGCCGACGACGCGACGTTGTACGTGCCCGTCAGCCAGCTGCAACAAATCAGCCGCTACACCGGCGTGTCTGCCGACGAAGCACCGCTGCACCGCTTGGGCGGCGCGGCGTGGGACAAAGCCAAGCGCAAAGCTGCCGAGCAGGTGCGCGATTCAGCCGCCGAATTGCTCAACATTTACGCCAGGCGCGCCGCCCGTGAGGGCCATGCATTTAGATATTCCCCGAACGACTACGAAACCTTTGCCAACGACTTTGGCTTTGACGAAACCGCCGACCAGAGCGCCGCTATTCATGCGGTGATTCAAGACATGATCAGCCCGCGCCCGATGGACCGGTTGATTTGCGGCGACGTGGGTTTTGGCAAAACCGAAGTAGCCCTGCGCGCCGCTTTTATTGCGATTACCGGCGGCAAGCAGGTCGCCTTGCTGGCCCCCACCACGCTGTTGGCCGAGCAGCACTTTCAAACACTGAGCGACCGCTTTGCGAAGTGGCCCGTGAAGGTGGCAGAAATGAGCCGCTTCAGGTCAGCCAAAGAAATCACCGCCGCCATCAAAGGCATTGCTGACGGCACGATAGACATCGTGGTCGGCACCCACAAGCTACTCAGCAAAGACATCAACTTTCAACGCCTGGGTTTGCTCATCATTGACGAAGAACACCGCTTTGGCGTGCGCCACAAAGAGCAAATGAAAGCCATGCGCGCTGAGGTGGACGTGCTGACGCTGACCGCCACGCCGATTCCGCGCACGCTGGGCATGGCGCTAGAAGGCTTGCGTGACTTAAGCGTGATAGCCACCGCCCCGCAACGCCGACTTGCTATCAAAACATTTGTGCGCAGCGAAAGCAATGGTGTGATTCGGGAAGCCGTGCTGCGCGAGCTGAAACGCGGCGGGCAAGTTTACTTTTTGCATAACGAGGTCGAAACAATTCAAAACCGCCGCGAGAAGTTAGAGGCGTTGTTGCCCGAAGCCCGCATTGCAGTCGCCCACGGCCAGATGCCCGAGCGCGAACTTGAACGGGTCATGAAAGACTTCATCGCCCAGCGCTACAACCTGCTGCTTTGCTCAACGATTATTGAAACCGGCATTGACGTGCCGACGGCCAACACCATCGTGATGGCGCGCGCCGACAAGTTTGGCCTCGCCCAGCTGCACCAGCTGCGCGGCCGCGTGGGCCGCAGCCATCACCAAGCGTATGCATACCTGATGGTGCCCGATATTGAAGGCCTGACCAAACAAGCCGGCCAGCGACTTGAGGCGATTCAGCAGATGGAAGAACTTGGCTCAGGCTTTTATTTGGCCATGCACGACCTGGAAATACGCGGTACCGGCGAGGTGCTGGGTGAAAACCAGTCTGGCAACATGATGGAAATTGGCTTTCAGCTCTACAACGAAATGTTGAATGAAGCCGTGCGCTGCTTGAAGGCCGGCATCGAACCTGATTTGCTGAACCCACTTACCGTCACGACCGAGATCAACCTGCACGCCCCCGCCCTGCTGCCCGATGACTACTGCGGCGATGTGCATTTGCGATTGAGCTTTTACAAAAAACTGGC
>JAYWFR010000311.1:0-2809 GCA_043778695.1 Polaromonas sp.
GCTTGCGTCCACTTTGCTGCAGGTTCAATCACGCTGCCGGTTTCAGGGAAAAACGCCAGCGTTTTGCCGGTCAATGCGGCGGGCAGCCCTGCTAATGAGACTTTGATCGTGTTGCCAGCCACCTCAATCTGGCTTGCATCCGGTTTCAATGATTTCGGCGACGCATCAAATGCCGCCTGAAACGCCGCGGCTTGCAGCGCGGTGGTGCTTTTGACGGGCAGGCTCAGGGCAAAGTCACCCTCTTGCGGTATGCATTCTTTCTTGCAAACCAGCCACGCTGCCTTGAGCTTGATGTCGAGCTGATTGCCATTGAAACCGGGCGCTACCGTCAAAGGCACTGGCAGCAACACCGTGCCCTCATAGCCGTAGTTGGCCAACGTGCCAATCGGGATCTTTTTAGGCGTCGGCCAAGCAATTTCGCCGGGGTCAATGCCAGCGGGCAGCTTAAATTCAAGCACCGTCGGCAAGCCTGAATCACCCGAATTCTTCCAGTAGGTGTGCCACTCCGGCTGGTGCGCAATTTGCAGGCCCACCCACAGCTGCTTGCCTGGGCCCACACCATCAGTCGCAAAGGCCATCAGCTCGGCGCGCACCTGATCGGTCGTGACCACGCTGTTGGCAGCCTTGCCAGACAGGTTTAAGGGATTAATTTGGGCTGTGGCCCAATGAATATGGGGGCAAGCAGCTACTATAAAAATAGCGTTTCGGATAGATCGGAAATTCATAGAGGTATGTCTGAGGAGGAGCGAAAGCATTAGTTCCAGCGAGGCTGCTCAATTGGTCGATTCAGAAGATGACTTATTACAAACTCCGATAATAAGATGATGCCCTGCCTGCCATGTTCCATCGTTTTAGCCACCCTGAATGCCAAATACATTCATGCATCGCTGGGGCTGCGCTACTTGCTGGCCAATATGGACGTGCATGGTGGCGCTGGCCTGAAAGCGCGAACCCAGCTGCGGGAGTTTGTCATTGCGCAGCGGCCGTTGCAAATTGTGGAAGAGCTGCTGGCCTTAGACCCCAAGGTGATTGGCTTTGGGGTGTACATCTGGAATGTGGTCGAAACCACGCAGGTGGTGGCTTTGCTAAAAGCGTTGCGGCCAGATATCAAAATCATTTTGGGCGGGCCAGAAGTCAGCTTTGAAACTGACAGCCAGGAGATTTGCCGTCTGGCCGACCATGTCATCACGGGTTGGGGAGATGTGAGCTTTCCCAAGCTGTGCCGGGCATTGCTGGATGGTCCGCAACCGTTGATGAAAATTATTGTTGGCGAGCAACCTGCGTTGGATGCGATTGCGCTGCCGTACAACGAATACACGGCGGACGACTTGGCCAATCGGCTGCTGTATGTCGAGGCATCTCGTGGCTGCCCCTTCAAGTGCGAATTTTGTTTAAGTTCCCTCGATAAAACCGCCTGGGCCTTTGACCTGGATGTGTTCATGGCTGAGCTGGACGTGTTGTATCAGCGGGGGGCGCGAAACTTCAAGTTTGTGGACCGCACGTTCAATCTGAAAGTCGACTTTTCAGTGCGGATTTTGCAGTTTTTTCTGGAGCGTTTGTCACCCGGCTTATTCATCCACTTTGAAGTCGTCCCCGACAGCCTGCATGACAAACTGAAAGCGCTGATTGCCCAGTTTCCCGCCGGATCGCTGCAATTTGAAGTTGGCATTCAAAGCTTTAACCCCGACGTGCAGCAACGCATTTCACGCAGGCAAGACAACATCAAGACTGCTGACAACTTGCGCTGGCTGGTCACACAAAGTCGCGCGCACGTGCATGCCGATTTGATTTTTGGCCTGCCGGGTGAAACATTAGAGAGTTTTGCAGACGGCTTTGACAAGCTGTATGACTTGGCCCCACATGAGATTCAATTCGGCATTTTGAAGCGCCTGCGCGGCACGCCGATTACACGGCATACTTTTGAGCACGCCATGGTGTACGAGCCGCAAACGCCGTACACGATTTTGCAGAACTCAACCGTTGACTTTATGACCATGCAGCGTATCAAACGTTTTGCGCGGTACTGGGACATGGTGGCTAATTCGGGTCGTTTTAGCGCGACCTTGAAGCTTTTGTTGCAACCGGGCTCGGCTTTCAACCACTTTTTAAATTTCAGTGACTGGCTGTGGCAAACGACGGGCAAAACGCATGAGTTTGCGCACGAAAAGTTGGTGGACTTGATGCATGACCACTTGGTCAGCGTGCGCGGCTTGCACGGCTCGCAAGCGCTGGCCGCTTTGCTGGTTGACTACGCTGTTAGTGGGGCACGGGGCAGGCCGCAGTGTTTGGCTCAATTGCTCAGCGCGCAACAAGCGGCCACGCCAAAAATGCCCAAGCACCTGGGTCAGCGCCAAGCCCGGCATCAGTCGACCAAAGATGATGCGCTAAAACTCGAAACCTAGTTGCGGCGTTTCAAGCGCGGGATCCAGCGACTTTTTACTTTTTACCGCTGTTTTACGCGGCCGCACCATTTCGCGGTTTGGGCTGCGAGAGCCGTGCTTTTCAAACACCCGCGCGGCTTCAATCTTCACGGCTTTCTCAGCTTTTTTGCCGTAGATTTTTTCTTTGGCCGCTAGTGTGGCCGCTTTCAGCTCAACCACCGGCGCAGGGTAGCTGGCGGGTGGCTGCTCCATCAAATAAGGCTCGTGAATAAATTCAGGCGCAACGCCCGCTAATTCAGGCACCCACTGGCGAATAAACGTGCCGGTCGGATCCTGGTCATGGCTTTGTTTGGTGGGGCTGTAAATCCGAATCGTGTTGATGCCCGTCACGCCCGACTGCATTTGGCACTGGCTCCAGTGAATGCCGG
>JAYWFR010000312.1:0-2805 GCA_043778695.1 Polaromonas sp.
GTAACTTTCAGCCATGCCGCAATTATTGCGCATGGCTGCGGCCACGGCGGCATTAAGCAAAGCCTTGTCCGCAACCTTGCTTTGTGGATATTTCAAAACAAAGCTGCGATAGCCGTTTTCCGCCTCCAGGTAGCGTTGCGCTTTGAAGGCGTTTTGTGCGTCCATGAACTCACTGGGCGGGTATTGCACCTCAGCCACAATTTGCGTTAGTCGTTGCATAGTAGATTGGGTGTCTTTGCTCAGTTGCTTTTGGCTGGCCTCTAAACGGTCTGTGGTGGTTTTTTGGGTGGCAAGTGCTTTGCTGGTGGTGCCAGCACTTTGGCTGGCGCCTGCGCTGATGATGCCAACTGCAAAAATGCCGATGCCGAGTACCAGCGCTACGAACAACAGTACCAATTTGATTTTGCTGATTTCACGCCAGGATTTAGCTGCCAAGGTGTCGTCCGCTAGTTGCGGCTGGACCAGCTGCGCTGGTGGCAAAGGTGCAGGTGTGCTGGTAGCTTGCTTTGGATGGTTTTGTGCGTAGCTTGGTACCTGGGCTGATGAGTTTGGCTGGGCAGTGGGGCTGCTGGGGTGAGGGCGCGCTGGTTGCGGGATGGCGGGGCTGGGCGCGGATGCGCGCGCAGTGAAGGGCGAGGGGGCTTTGTGACTAGCTGGAGCTGATTGATGCGTTGCTGGGGTCGGCAAAGGCTTTTCGTTGCGGGGCTGGCGCATGCTGCGCAGCAGGCGCGCTAGCTCGGCCTCTGACTGTTGGATTAGGCTTTGCACCGAGCCGTTTGCGCCGCTGGGGGCATGGTGGGTGCGCATAGGGCTGGGTTTGGTGGTTTGGGGGCGTGTGAACATGGCGGTGCTCCTTTGGGCGGTGTAGGCGGTGGCTGATCAAATGGTGTTGCGCGCAACCAATTGCATGGGGTCTGGGCGGTCGCACGATGCTGGCTCTTGATACGAAGATTGTTCGCGTTTTGCGGTAACCGTTAGTGCCAATTCGACTATCGCTTCAGTCTGCCTTTCAACTTCGCCTTGCATGACTTTTAGATGCTGCAATTGCAGCATGTAGGCTGCTGCCACCAATGCGTAAACGGCAAGCTGAAAAATCTGCCGTTTATAGCGCAGCGCTAGCACTAAGGGCGTGTGTATGCGCCGCAGTGGGCAGGTGCGTGGTGTGGCAGCAGCGATGCTGGGCTGCAGGGCGGTAGGGGCGGGGGTGGTGTCAGTGGCATTAGC
The DNA here is from genome assembly GCA_043778695.1 of Polaromonas sp. Taxonomy (GTDB): domain Bacteria; phylum Pseudomonadota; class Gammaproteobacteria; order Burkholderiales; family Burkholderiaceae_C; genus Polaromonas. The sequence continues at coordinate 1,225 of JAYWFR010000312.1, forward strand.
TTGGGGTGTTTGCATGATGGTTCCTTAAGGTAAGAAAGATGGTTGCTTGCGCTTCAGCGTGCTGCACAAATGCAGTCCCAGCCCAACAGGGTGTTGGCGGTTATGTGGGGGTTATGCATGCGGTGCAGTCGGCTAGAGGTGGTACCACTGATTGAAACAGTGTGAATCTGCGCTTTATCCAAGCGTTGCAGAATGTGCGCGGCAATGTCGCAGCCCAGGTCGCCATCGCCGCTGGCAATGACAATGGTGTTGGGGCGGTGGCGGGCTATCAGTTCGCCGGTGGCTAGCAAAATGTCGTTGTCGCTGTTGGCTTTGCGGTGGCGGTAGGGGCCGTGGCCTGCCATGGGCGACACACTGCTGTTGGCATGCCAACCGGCACCACGAAAGTAGTGGTTGGCATAGCTACAGGCGGCTTGGTCTGGCAGGCGCACAAAGGCGTGCGCATGTGCGCCGGAGGCATGGGCGTGGATGATGCCCAGCAGGGCGGCAAAGTCGCAGTCGTAGCCGTGCTTACGCAGGCTGTAGCTGAGGTTTTGCGCGTCGGCAATGACCAGCACCCTGCCCCGCAGTGGGGCATGAAACTCGGTGCGTTGCGGGGTGCTTTGCAGTTCTGTATAGCTTTGGCTGGTGCTGGTATGCGGCCTTGTAGGCTGCTGCGCACGCGGCTTGAGTATGCCGGGTGCCTGGCGCTGGGGTGGTGCTGATAGCCCTGTTTGCGTTTGCTGCACCAGGGCGCTTAGCCAGCCCTGGAAGCGCTGGAGGCTGGAGTCTGCTCGGGGATGGTATGCGGTGCGGGTCACGCTGCCCCTCCCCATGCATGGCTGGTGTCGGTACCTCGCACTTGTCCGAAGGCTACCCTTTTGATCAGCACCACAGCCTGGCAGGCTGATATGGCAGCGGCTATGCGCGTGGTGCCACCCGGCATGGCTTCGGTCATGCTACTGGAACAATCAACCAAGATGACGGTGGCTGCCTGCCTTTTGTGCAAGCGGGTGGCACCGCGACTGACCAAGTCCTTCAGGGCCTCCACATTGCTTGCAGTGTTGGCCTTTCCGCCTACCGTGGCAGTGCTGATGTTGGCCAGGGTTTGCTGGCCTTGGCCTCCGTCTGGGCCGCAGTAGATGGTGTCGATGCTGATGTAGTCGTTGCGCATCTGGCTGATTAGCGGCACGAGTGCATCCACCTCTTCGTTCGGTTCGCCGTCGCCGATGATGACTACTTTGCGCAGAATACCGTGCTGCAAGCTGCTGAGCCAGTTTTGGGCTTGGCGCAGGCCAGCTGCGAGATTGGTCATGCCACCCACTTTCAATTTTGATGGCGCTGAAAGTGCAAGTGGTGCAATGACCTCTACCAAAGGTAAAACTGGCATGGCGCTGTCAGAAAAGCCGATGATGCCAATCAGGTCAGAAGGCACGGCATGCACCAAGCCTGGTTGATAACGCGCTTTAAAGCGCGGTTGGAAACCCGCGTGCTGGGTACGTGAGGCTGTGTGGTAGGTCATGGTGGCTTAACCCTGCACTTTGATGTCGGTTTTATTAACGCCATCAGCCCACACAACAAATGGATGTCCGGTATCTTTGT
>JAYWFR010000313.1:0-2797 GCA_043778695.1 Polaromonas sp.
CATTGAGCAATTGGTAAATAGTTACATCATTAATTTAACGGTTGGTCAATAATTCGGTATCCGTAATAACCCGGCCTGCATTGAACCCACTCATAAGCAACGATTACCCAAGGCATTTGACATGGAACTCTTAGGCAGCGTCACCATTCCCGCGTCGCCACAGCAGGTGTGGGAAGCACTCAACAACCCGGAAATTTTGAGGCAGTGCATTCCGGGTTGCGAGGAAGTGCAGCAGATATCACCTGAAGAAATGCACGCCCGAGTGTCGCTGCGCATGGGCCCCGTGCGCGCCAGGTTTGCGGGCAAGGTCAAGATGACGGACATCCGGCCGCTCCAGGGTTACACCTTGAATTTTGAAGGCTCAGGTGGTAGCGCAGGTTTCGCCAAAGGCAGCTCTGTTATCACGTTGAGCGCTATCGGCAACAACACCCAACTGGACTACACGGCGCAAGCCACGGTGGCGGGCAAACTGGGGCAAATTGGTGGGCGCTTGATTGATGCGTCATCCAAGCAATTGGCAGATAAGTTTTTTGCAAATCTCAAGGCATCCCTAGCGGGTGACACGCTAGTCGCTGATGCAGTGCCCAGCAGCCCAACGATGAGTTCTGCGGTCGCCAGTCAACCAGCGCACAACCTTCCAGCAATTGGCGAACTCAATCGACTGGTTTGGTTTTTTGCGGGTGTTGTAGCCACCAGCATTGGCGTATGGATGGGCGCGCACTGGTTGCGTTGATCGGTATTCTTTCAATTCGTACGATCTAAAAGACTGCAAAGGACTGTTTCCATGAAGGCACCTGCTTTTTCCTATTTGCGACCAAGGCAACTCCGTGAGGTGCTGACCTTGCTGGCAGAGCATGGCGATGAAGCGCGCTTGTTGGCAGGCGGGCAAACTTTGCTGGCCACGTTGAACATGCGCCTGTCGGAGCCTGCCGTACTGATTGACATGCAGGCGGTCAATGAGCTGAAGGGCATCAGCCTAAACGGTAACGCCTTGCGCATCGGCGCCATGGTGACGCACACTGAAATTGAGAACTCTGCTCTCGTTGCACAACATGCACCACTACTAACCGCCGCAGTGCCGCACATTGCACATCGTGCCATTCGCAACCTCGGTACCTTTGGTGGCTCTATTGCCTATGGCGACCCGGCTGCCGAATGGCCTGCCTGCTTGTTGGCGCTTGACGGAGTGATTGTGGCGCGCAGCCTTCGGGGCGAGCGCCTTATTGCTGCTGATGACTTTTTTACTGGGCTGTACACGACGGACCTCGCCCCCGATGAAGTTATCACGGCCTGCGAAATACCTGCTAGCCCTGCACTCGCCAAGTTCTCTTTCAGCGAGCTAGCCCGCCGTCATGGCGACTACGCTGTTGTGGGGCTCGCTGCCACCGCCAAATTGACAGACAACACCTTGTCAGATGTACGGCTGGCATGGATTGGCGTAGGCAGCACGCCCATGCGCTCACCAAAGGCTGAGCATGCACTTGATGGCCAGCAGTTGACGATGCGATCACTGGGCAACGCAGTTGACGTGCTTCGCGCCGAGATTGCCCCCATCCCTGACTTGACCCACAGCGAAGCGGCCAAAAAGCAACTGGCAGGTGTGTTGCTCAAGCGCGCCTTGCTGAGCTGGATGCCCGCCTCGGTAACTTCCACAGCCCCATCAGCGCAGAAAGAGGCCGCGTGATGCAAGCCCTGCACGAGCTACCGCAAACACGAACCATACGTTTGACCTTGAACGGCCAAAGCATTGAACGCGAAGTGCAGGCCCGCACCCACTTGGTTGACTTTTTGCGTGATGGTGCGGAACTCAAAGGCTCCCACTTGGGCTGCGAGCATGGCGTATGCGGCGCATGCACGGTGCGGCTTGACGGGCAAATTGTGCGCGGCTGCCTGGTGCTGGCTGTGCAGGCTGATGGCCGCAGCGTGAACACAGTTGAAGGCCTGAGCGACAACGGTGCGCTGGCTCAGCTGCAAGCGGCTTTCATCAAACGCAATGCGTTGCAGTGCGGGTTTTGCACATCTGGCATGTTGCTGGCTGCGCATGAGTTGGTCGAGCAGCGGCCACATTCAAGCCGAGAAGACGTGCGCGAGTGGATTTCAGGCAACTACTGCCGCTGCACGGGCTACCAATCGATTGTGGATGCCATTTGTGATGTGCTGGCCGAGCGTATGAAAGATGTCCAAGGAGTCAAGTTATGAACGCGCCTGAAAGCTACTTTCTTAAGCACATAGAAGCTGAAGCTCGCCCCTCGCCTGTAGCTGCACCTTTGGCCGCACCGCTTCAAGATGCCAGCTATATTGGGCAAGCTATCCCACGCCCAAACATTGAGCGCCTGGCGCAAGGTCGTGGCCAGTATGTCGATGACCTGGAACTGCCGCGCATGGCGCATGTCGTGTTCTGGCGCTCACCCGTGGCGCATTGCCGCATTACTGGCATTGAACGCGACTTTGCCCGCATGATGCCGGGTGTGCTAGCGGTGTATGACGGCAAAGACCTGGCAGCGATTTGCAAGCCATGGGTGGCCACACTCAGTCATTTGACGGGCATCAAGTCTGCGCCCCAATACCCGATGGCGCTAGACCGCGCTTGCTGGCAGGGCGAGCCCGTGGTGGCCGTGGTGGCCAAAACGCGCGCCGAGGCAGAAGACGCATTGCAATACGTGCAAGTGACCTGGGAAGATTTACCCGCTGCTGTTGACATGAAAACGGCGCTGCATGCTGACACCCCCGTCATTCACCCCGAGCTGGGCGACAACCTCTGCTTTACCCGCAGCCTTGACACAGGCGGCGTAGACGA
>JAYWFR010000314.1:0-6724 GCA_043778695.1 Polaromonas sp.
GTCGTCTTGCGTGAACCCGCGCACGCGCATGATGCCGTGCAAGCCGCCCGAAGGCTCGTTGCGATGGCACTGGCCAAACTCGCCGTAGCGCAGCGGCAGATCGCGGTAGCTTTTAATGCCCTGCTTGAAAATCAAAATATGGCCAGGGCAGTTCATCGGTTTCAGCGCGTACTCACGCTTTTCACTCTCGGTCGTGAACATGTTGTCGCGGTACTTGTCCCAGTGGCCGGTTTTTTCCCACAGCGTTTTGTCAATGACCTGCGGGCCTTTGACTTCCTGATAACCGTTGTCTTGATAGACCTTGCGCATGTACTGCTCAACGCCCTGCCACAGCGTCCAGCCCTTGGGGTGCCAAAACACCAAGCCCGGCGCATGGTCGTCAATGTGGAACAAGTCCAGCTCTTTGCCGAGCTTGCGGTGGTCTCGTTTTTCAGCCTCTTCAAGCTGCGTCAGGTACTGTTGCAAATCGTCTTTGGTGGCCCAGGCCGTGCCGTACACGCGCTGCAGCATTTCGTTGCGGTGGTCGCCGCGCCAGTAGGCACCGGCCAGCTTCATCAATTTAAAAAACTTTAACTTGCCAGTGCTCGGCACGTGTGGGCCGCGGCACAGGTCTTCAAAGTTGCCTTCGCGGTACAGCGACACGTCTTCACCGGCCGGGATGCTTGAAATGATTTCGGCTTTGTAATGCTCGCCGATGCTGTTGAAATGCGCCACTGCGTCGTCGCGCGGCAGCACGCGGCGCGTGACGGGCTCGTCTTTGGCAGCCAGCTCGGTCATTCGCTTTTCGATGGCGACCAAGTCGTCAGGCGTGAACGGGCGTTTGTATGAAAAGTCATAGAAAAAGCCGTTTTCAATCACCGGGCCAATCGTGACTTGCGCGTCTGGAAACAACTCTTTAACGGCGTAGGCCAGCAGGTGAGCGGTCGAGTGGCGAATCAAATCCAGTCCGTCTGCATCTTTGGCGGTGATGATGGCTAATGCGCTGTCTTTTCCTATTTTGTAGCTGGTATCAACCAGCTTGCCATCAACCTTGCCGCCGAGCGCTGCTTTCGCCAGACCTGCGCCGATAGACGCGGCCACTTCAGCGACAGTGACAGCGTGAGGAAATTCCCGTTTTGAGGCATCGGGAAGCGTGATTTGAATCATGGATAACTGCTTTTGAAGTCTGATGAAAAAAGCGTGGTCAATACGACGATTAAACCGCGCTGATTGTTGGGGGAGCGTTATGGCATTTTATGCGACTACCGCTTTGTCGCCAGCTTGCCGAATGCCGATGCCATGGCAGACGGCGCTGCCTGCACGTGGTCCTGGCGATTTCGATTTTGTTGCCCACCATTGTTTCGCCCTGCGCCTTCAAACCGGTTGTCACGCGGTGCATCGCGCCTGACTGCTGGCTCACCGAGTTTCATCGTCAACCCAATGCGCTTGCGCGCCACGTCAACCTCAGTCACCCGCACTTTGACAATGTCGCCTGTTTTGACAACCTCACGCGCATCGGTTGTGAACTTGTGGCTAAGCTGGCTGACATGAACCAGGCCGTCCTGGTGCACGCCAATGTCGATAAACGCGCCGAAGGCTGCCACGTTGCTCACAGTGCCTTCCAACTCCATGCCTTCACGCAGATCTTTGATGTCTTCAACGCCGTCGTTAAAACGGGCCACTTTAAAGCTGGGGCGCGGGTCACGGCCGGGTTTTTCAAGCTCCAGAAAAATGTCTTTGACGGTGATGACGCCAAACTTTTCATTGGCAAACAGCTCGGGTTTGAGGGTTTTGAGCATGTCGGCGCGGCCCATCAGTTCGGCGACCGGTTTACCGGTGTGCTGCATGATTTGCTCAACGACCGAATAGGTTTCAGGGTGCACGCCTGTCATGTCCAGCGGATTGGTGCCACCGCGCAAACGCAAAAAGCCCGCGCTTTGCTCAAAAGTTTTGGCGCCCAGCCCAGTCACCTTCAGCAAATCAGAGCGCGAGGCAAACGCGCCATTTTCATCACGCCAGCGCACCACTGACTTGGCCACGGTTTGGCTCAAGCCCGACACCCGCGCCAGCAGCGGCACGCTGGCCGTGTTCAAGTCAACGCCAACGCTGTTGACGCAGTCTTCAACCACGGTGTCCAGGCTGCGCGCCAAATCGCTTTGGTTCACGTCGTGCTGGTACTGGCCCACGCCGATGGATTTTGGGTCGATTTTGACCAGCTCGGCCAACGGGTCTTGCAGGCGGCGCGCAATGCTGGCAGCGCCGCGCAGACTGACGTCAACGTCAGGCATTTCTTGGCTAGCAAACTCGCTGGCTGAATACACCGATGCGCCTGCTTCGCTCACCACCACTCTTTCGATATTATTTACTATCATTTCCGTAGCTGCTAGCGCAATATTTCCTTGGGCTACAGCCTCATTTGATCCATTTTTTGAGTCTTTCTGGAGCATTTTGATCAAATCCGCCGCCAATTTGTCGGTTTCACGGCTGGCGGTGCCGTTGCCGATCGCAATCAGGTTCACGCCATGTTTTTCGGCCAGCTTAGCCAATATGTGCAGCGAGCCGTCCCAGTCTTTGCGCGGCTCATGCGGGAAGACGGTCGCGGTTTCAACCAGCTTGCCTGTGCTGTCAACCACCGCCACTTTCACCCCGGTGCGTATGCCGGGATCCAGCCCCATCACCACGCGCGGGCCGGCGGGAGCCGCCAGCAGCAGGTCGCGCAGGTTGTCGGCAAACACCTTGATGGCTACTTTCTCAGCGTTTTCACGCAGCCGGGTAAAAAGGTCACGCTCTAGCGACAAACTGAGCTTGACGCGCCACGCCCAGGCCACGCATTTGCGCAGCAGGTCGTCGGCGGGGCGAGCTTTGTGTGACCAGCCCAAGTGCAGCGCAATCTTGCCTTCTGCCAGCGACACCACAGGACCTTTTTGCACAGGCGCATCAGCTGAAAACGGCGGCTCAGGCAGCAACAGCTTGGCATCCAAAATCTCTAGCCCACGCCCCCTGAAAACCGCCAACGCACGATGTGACGGCACACGGCCAATCGGCTCGTCATAGGCAAAGTAATCGCGGAACTTGGCGTTATCAGGCGCGTTTTCGTCTTTGCCAGCGACTAGTTTTGAGGTGAACAAGCCTTCTGTCCACAACCAGCCGCGCAGCATTTGTACCAGAGCAGCGTCTTCAGCCCAACGCTCGCTCAAAATGTCGCGCACGCCGTCCAGCACAGCTTGCACCGTGGTGAAGTCATCGCCCTGCTCGTTTTTTTCAAGCGTTGCATAAACTGCGGCCTCGTCAAGCGGCACGAGCAGCGGGTTGGCAAACAAACTGTTTGCCAGCGGCTCAATGCCTGCTTCGCGGGCAATTTGGCCTTTGGTACGGCGCTTTTGCTTGAATGGCGCGTACAAATCTTCCAGGTCTTGCTTGGTGGCGGCCATTGCAATGGCCTGTGTGAGCTGCGGCGTCAGCTTGCCTTGGTTTTCAACGCTGCTTAAAACGGCTTCACGACGCTCTTCTAGCTCACGCAGGTAGCCCAGACGGTATTGAAGCTCCCGCAGCTGAATGTCGTCCAGCCCGTTGGTGGCTTCTTTGCGATACCTGGCGATAAAGGGAACAGTGGCACCACCGTCCAGCAGGTCAACCGCGGTTTTGACCTGCTGGTCTTGAACTTTGATTTCTAAGGCGATTTGGTGAATTATTTTTTGCATCGGCAGCTGTTTTGCGGGTGAGGACGCGCATGGGCGCACATTGACGGGGATTGGCGGAGGTTGGCACAGATTGTCCCATGGCAAAACTGTCAGAACAATCAACGACGACTGACCTATCGCAGCAGCTGATCGACCGCACTTCGAACAACGTCAGCAGGAAAATACTATTAAATCGATAGCTGCTAGCGCACGATTTGCCTGGGCTATAGCCACTTTTATAACAAAAATGAGTGCTTACTTATCCTAGGTGCAACCAACACACCGTTTGCAGCTTTTAAGCCGGCGGCAATCTTCAACTACGCCAGCCTGGCGGCGTAAGATGGTTGACATGCGCCTGCGGCCAGCATGACATGGGCGCGGTCGGCACGCCGCGGCACTATCAGCTTGACCTTCGTGCCGCACCCCATCGCGCTGCTGACGGTCAACACACCGCCTATGGCCGATGCCCTGGTTTTCATGTTCAGCAAACCCTTGCCAAGACAGCTGCCTTGGCTTGCTGCCAAACCTGCGGTGCAAAAGCCCCGTCCGTCGTCGTTTACCTCAAGCACCACCTGTGATGAGCCTGGCAGCGTGTGCAAAACGACTTCGACAGCCGTCGCCGTCGCATGCCGCATGACGTTGCTTAAACACTCCTGTGCAATCCGCAAAATATGCAGCGCCATAGGGCCCTTGACATCCTTCAGTAAGTGCCCGGACTTGACACGCCAGTGCAGGCAGGTGCCTCGCTTGTGCAAGGCTGGCTCTACTCTGTACCTCAGGCAAGCCAGCGCCAACAGCAAATCGTCCTGGATCGCGTCCAGCTGATCAGCTGCGCAACGCAAGTCCACCAAACACTGCTCCAACGCCATAAATAGCGACGCATTTGCTGGCGATGTTGAATCGCCCAACATTGATAAAACCAGCATTAACTGAGAGCCAATGTTGTCGTGCAGCTCACGCGCAATACGCCCGCGCTCAATTGCGAGCGCCTGAGCGACTTGTGCCTGCACGGCGGTTGCAATTTCAATGCACGAATGTTCTGGTGGCGGCATCGTTTTCATTAAATCAACCCCTTGGCGTTAGCGCTACAAATGGCGTGTGCCCGGCTGTTGACATGCAATTTGCGGTACATGCTTTTGATGTGGGTGTTCACCGTCAGGACGCTGATCAATAGCTTTGACGCTATTTCAGCGCTGGTGTGCCCAATACACACTAATTTCAGTACCTCATGCTCACGCTTTGACAGCGGCTGCTCCATGGGCAGTTGCGAAGCTTGAACATCTTGCGGGCTGCGCTGCAATTTTGAAAGCAGCCCACGCGCCAGGCGTGGCGTGATATACGCACCACCGTTGACCACCTGCAACACTGCTTGAACGAAATTACCAAACCAGGAATTTTTAATCAAGTAGCCAGTGGCACCCAGCTCAAATGCGTGAATGGCGTGCTTTTCGTCTTCCATCGCTGAAATAACAATCGCCTCTGCCAGGTTATGCACGCTTTTCATCAAGGCAATCAGCTCAAAGCCTTCACCGTCGCCCAAATTTAAATCAACCAGCATCACGTCAAACTCGCAGGAGGTGATTAGACGTCGGCCTTCGCGCAGGCTGACCGCCGAGCCCACCACGTCGGTGCGCCCGTCGGCCAACAGCTCATTACAAATGATGTTGACCATGCGCGGATCATCGTCAATGACAACAACGCGAACCGGTTTTTCAGTCTGGCCTTTTAAAAACGGTGGCCAAGTCATGGCGGCCGATGATGATGGTGATGATGATGATGATGATGCGGCGGATGTGGTGATGGCGTCGAAGTCGCTCTTTTTTGAAGATGCCGCGTCGACTTTGGCGGCCAGTTTTCGCGGCCGTGAGTGTAGGGGCCGTTGTAACAGAGCTGTGGTGATCATCATTTTCCCCTAATGTGAATATTTACATTATTTTTAAAAAAAGCTGTAACATTTTTTAAATTGCAAGTTTTTTTTGCTGCCCTTACAACAAACAAACAATCTAAGCGTGATTTATACGCGCAAATGTAAAAAATATCTGTCGGTTTGCGCGCCTATATAAAACATATACATTTATTTACAATAATTACGATTTAAATCGGCGTGTAATTTTTTACCTTTTTCATGACTTATTGAGCTACTCGCCATAAAGCATCTCTAAGCCGCCTGACCATTTTTACGCCGCACAGCGCAGGCTTTTTATATGCCGTTTATATGCCGTTTGGCAAGGCGTCAAAAACGCCGATTCGTACCCATCTCTACACCGCTGGGTACTGTGATCGGGGGATTGGGAATGCACCACGTTGTGCCGAAACTACAGCCAGACAAAGCAAACAGCAATTGAGTTGATACCCAACAAAGATTGCTAAAGCGTTGTCCCTTCTGCCAGCCGCACAGCATCTTTGCATTGCAGCTGGTTATGTTTTAACTAAGTCAATGAGGTAACTATCATGAAATCACTTGCATTTTTCGCGCTTAGCGCCTTCGCCGCCGCAGCCATGGCTGCTGGTCCTGTCAGCCCTGGCAAAATCACCATCGCCTTGGGCGCGACGTCGGTACAGTCCGCCACGTTTAACGCCGTTACGGTGTCAAATAAGTCGAACACCGGCAACACCGCCATGCAGAACATCTCCAGCAACGCTGGCAACATTGACATCAAGGGCACATCAAATCAAAACACGGTGGCAACGCTCGGCGGCACGATGACCAATGAATCGGCGGGCAAGGACGACTTTGCCAATCAAAACATTTCGTCAAATGCTGGCAAAGTAACGATTAGCTCAGGCGGTAAATCGACCCAGGCCACCGGTTCGGTCAACTCAAACGTTACCAACCTGGCTTCAGGCGGCAATGCTACGGCGCTACAAAACCTGGCCAGTAACAACGGCGATGGCATCGTCATTTCTGGCACATCAGTCCAAGGCGTTGCGCTGTTGAACACCACCGTGTCTAACAAGGCCAACGGCAGCGATGCACGCGCTACACAAAACATGTCGTCCAACTTTGGCGATGTGATTGTGGCGGGCTCGTCAACCCAAACCACTTACGTGACAGGCGGCTCGAT
>JAYWFR010000315.1:0-6707 GCA_043778695.1 Polaromonas sp.
CGAAAGAATTGACGATTCCATCGCTGTATTTCACTAATTTAATTTCAGCACGCCCCTTGATGGGCCCAGCTGGTGCGGGTTCGTTGGCCACTGTAGTGAATGCAGCGATTGGCAACAAAGCTCGGTTTGAAGAAATGAAAGCATTTTTCGGCACGGTCGGCACAGGTCATTCGACAGGTGTGTGGGAAGCCGCACAAGGCATTCCGCAAGATCGTCCTGAATTCAAAGCCGAGCAACGCAGGCTGGCCGTCAAGATGGCCAAAAAGCGCAAAGCCGAGGAAATGATCTGATGTTAGTTTTAGACCACGATCGTGCAGGCGGCTACTGGGGCGCGGTGTATGTATTCACCGCCATCAAAGGCTTGCAAGTGGTCATTGACGGCCCGGTAGGCTGCGAGAATCTGCCGGTGACGTCAGTTCTGCATTACACCGATGCATTGCCACCGCATGAATTGCCAATCGTTGTGACCGGCTTGGCCGAAGAGCAATTGGGCCGTGAGGGCACTGAAGGTTCCATGCGCCGCGCTCATGCCGCGCTTGACCCTGACTTACCATCGGTCGTTGTGACGGGTTCGATTGCCGAAATGATTGGCGGCGGCGTAACGCCAGCAGGCACCAACATTCAGCGGTTTTTACCGCGCACCATTGATGAAGACCAATGGCAGTGCGCCAACCGCGCCATGTTCTGGTTGTGGTCAGAGTACGGCGTCAAGCATGTACCAGCTCGCAAGCCAGCTGCAGAACGTGCACTGGGCGAAAAGCCCAGAGTCAACATCATCGGCCCCAGCTACGGCACGTTCAACTGCCCCAGTGATTTGGCAGAAATCCGCCGCTTGGTGCAGGGCATCGGCGCAGAGATCAACATGGTGTTCCCGCTCGGTAGCCATCTGGCTGATGTGTCGCGTCTGGTCGAGGCCGACGTGAACATCTGCATGTACCGCGAGTTTGGCCGCATGCTGTGCGAAGCGCTGGAGCGGCCTTACCTGCAAGCACCGATTGGCTTGCACAGCACCACCAAATTTTTGCGCAAGCTCGGCGAACTGCTGGGTCTTGACCCTGAGCCTTTCATTGAGCGCGAAAAGCACACCACCATCAAGCCGATTTGGGACTTGTGGCGCTCAGTGACCCAAGACTTTTTTGGCACGGCCAGCTTTGCTGTGGTGGCCAATGAAACCTACACGCGCGGCATTCGGCACTTTCTTGAAGACGAAATGGGCTTGCCTTGCAACTTTGCGATTTCGCGTTGCCCCGGCGCTAAAACCGACAACGCTGAAGTGCGCCGCTTAACGGCAGCTAAAACACCGCTGGTGATGTACGGCAGCTACAACGAACGCATGTACCTGGCCGAATGCGGCGGTGGCGGCATGATGAAGGCGACGTTTATTCCGGCGTCTTTCCCGCTGCCGATTATTCGGCGTCATACCGGAACGCCTTTCATGGGTTACGCCGGCGCAACGTACTTGATTCAAGAGTTTTGCAACGCGCTGTTTGATGCGCTGTTTCACATTTTGCCGTTGGGTACTGAACTTGACAAGATTGATTCGACGCCGAGTCGAGTGAACGCCGATAAGCCTATTTCTTGGAGCACAGAAGCTCACGCACTGCTTGAAGAATTGATTGAAGCCGAACCGGTGTTGGTTCGTATTTCAGCCGCCAAACAAATGCGGGATCGCGCCGAGCGCGATGCCCGTCAATCCGGACGCTCAATGGTTGAGCTCGACCGGCTCACAGAATTGTTCGGGCATTCAAAAGCAGGAGCGGCCGCATGATCTGCACCGCTTTGATTTTAAGTGCCAGCACAAGCGCCCAGAGTTTTCTGGGCACAACTTTGCCTAAACGTTCGCGTTGTGGCAGTCCGTTCCTTGCTTTCGGGCAGGGTGTCAGCCGCAAGGCTTTTTATGAGAGGTATTGACTATGAATCAAAGCACTAGCCCTACGGGCATGTCAGATCAAGAGTGCCAAGAATTCCACAAGTATTACGTTCAAGGCACTGTCTTGTTCGGCGCAGGAGCAGTCTTTGCGCACATTCTTGTGTGGGTATGGCGTCCCTGGTTCTAAGAACTCACTCTCGGAGATAAATATGACTTACTCACATGCCCATCAACCTAACAGTGTTCTAAAAGCTCCCATCAAGGAGTTTCAGTACCTGTATGTTGTGCTCTTTTGCGTCTTTCTATTGCTTGCAATGACGGGCCAGATGATGTTTATGGATTGGCGAACCTGGCTGCCAGGCGCAGAAGGAACCCGTCCGATGTTGGGCAGCGTGAAGTCGGCTGTTTACACCGTGATTTCGCAACTCAGTTAACACCAAAGGAAATTTTATGTGGCGTTTATGGCGTATGTTGGATCCCCGCAAGGCAATCGTTTTGACGGGTTTATTGATGGTGGTTGCGTCAGCAACTATCCATTTGGTGCAAGTTAGCGGCGACCGCTACAACATCAACACGTGGCACCCTGACACTGTCAAGGCGGCCAAAGCGGCGAACAATGCAGCGATGCCCCCATCGAAGTAATCGACGGTATCTTTTGCCAACGATGTGGTGAGCGAAGTCAGGCATTTGTGGCCTGCTTCGCACACTGCACTCGAGAATTAGTTTTAACAGTTTTTTAATCCGAATCGCGCACACCAGCGGATCGGGCGGAGGAGCCAACATGGCTATGTTGAGTTTTGAGAGAAAGTATCGCGTACGCGGGGGCACCTTGATTGGTGGCGACCTGTTCGACTTTTGGGCTGGCCCGTTCTATGTCGGCTTTTTTGGAATCTCTACCGTCTTTTTTGCCACCCTCGGCACGGTCATGATTTTGTGGGGCGCAGCTTCAGGCCCTACTTGGAATATGTGGCAGATCAACATTGCTCCGCCAGACGTCTCAAATGGGCTGCGCTTCGCGCCGATGAACGCTGGTGGGCTGTGGCAAGTGATCACGGTGTGCGCGCTTGGCGCGTTTGTTTCGTGGGCGCTGCGTCAAGTTGAAATCTGCCGGAAACTTGGCATGGGCTTGCATGTACCCGTGGCATTTGGCTTTGCGATCTTTGCTTATTTCACCTTGCAAGTCATTCGGCCTGTGTTGATGGGTTCGTGGGGACACGCTTTCCCGTACGGCATTTACAGCCACCTCGATTGGGTGAGCAATGTCGGCTATCAATACCTGCACTTTCACTACAACCCAGCGCACATGGTTGCCGTAACTTTGTTTTTTGCCACCACGCTATCTTTATCGCTGCACGGTGCGCTGGTGTTGTCCGCCACTAACCCGGGCAAGGGCCAGGTTGTCAAGACCCCTGAGCACGAAGACACCTTTTTCAGGGACACGATCGGCTACTCGGTCGGCACGCTTGGCATCCATCGGCTGGGATTGTTTTTGGCTCTGGCAGCGGTATGGTTTTCTGCGCTGTGCATTGTTATCAGTGGGCCGTTTTGGACGCGTGGCTGGCCTGAGTGGTGGGGCTGGTGGCTCAACATGCCAATTTGGGGCAAGTAAAAATTCTTTGGAATAACTATGGCTGAATATCAAAACCTGTTTACTACCGTACAGCCCGTTGGCCCTGCGTCCAGCGGAATCCCGTTGCCGCGTGGCGATTCCGAGCGGCTAGGCCCCGCCTTTTTTATGCATCTTGCTGGACGTTTGGGCAATGCCCAAATCGGGCCCATCTATTTAGGCTGGCTCGGCCTCGCATCCATCTTGTGCGGGACTTTGTCGTTCAACATCATCGGTTTCAACATGCTGGCGCAAGTTGATTGGAATCCGCTGCAAATGATTCGGCAGTTGTTTTGGCTAGCCCTTGACCCACCGTCACCAAGTTACGGTTTGAGAATTCCGCCGTTGAACGATGGGGGATGGTGGCTTGCCGCAGGCTTCTTGCTGACTGTGTCTTTGATCCTTTGGTGGACTCGCATGTACCGACGCGCTCGGCAGCTGGGGCTGGGTACGCACATCGCTTGGGCTTTTGCAGCTGCGATTTGGCTTTTCCTCGTTGTGGGATTTTTCCGGCCGGTTCTTATGGGCAGCTGGGGAGAGTCGGTGCCGTTCGGCATTTTTCCGCACCTTGACTGGACAGCTGCGCTGTCGCTGCGCTACGGCAATTTGTTTTATAACCCGTTCCACGCGCTGTCGATTGTTTTCTTGTACGGCTCTGTGCTCTTGTTCGCCATGCACGGCGCAACCATCTTGGCTGTCGGCCGCTACGGCGGCGAGCGCGAAATTGAGCAGATCATCGACCGCGGCACCGCATCGGAGCGAGCCGGCCTTTTTTGGCGCTGGACAATGGGCTACAACGCCACGATGGAATCAGTACACCGCTGGGCTTGGTGGTTTGCTGTGCTTTGCCCGCTGGTCGGTGGCATCGGTATCTTGCTGACCGGCACGGTGGTTGACAACTGGTACCTGTGGTCAGTCAAGCACCACGTTGTGCCGAGCTACCCGGCCGTTTATGTACCAACTATTGACCCTGCGTTGCTGGGAGTAAAGCCATGATGATCCACGTCACACTTAAGTTACTGCTGGCGAGCACCGCTGCGCTGTTGATAGCGGGATGCGAGCGGCCGCCGATAGACGTGTCCCAGACCGGCTTTCGCGGCACGGGTATGCAGCAGGTCTACAACCCGCGCACACTGGCTACCCAGGCTGCTGTCAACAAAGCTCCGCCCATTGCCGATGCTATCGTCGATGATCCGGGCAGCCCTAGAGCTGGTGCGATTTATCAAAACGTCAAAGTATTGGGTGACCTGAGCGTGGGTGAGTTTGCCCGCACCATGGGCGCCATCACGGAGTGGGTGGCGCCGCAGCAAGGCTGTTTGTATTGCCACGTTGCAGGTAACTTTGCAGACGATAGCGTTTACACAAAAGTGGTGGCGCGCAAAATGCTGCAAATGACGCACCGCATCAACTCCGGCTGGAAGACTCACGTTGCTGAGACTGGTGTAACTTGCTACACGTGCCATCGGGGTAACAACATTCCAACTCAAATTTGGTTTAAGCCCGAACAAAAACAGAAATACGCAGGCGGTGCGCTCGGAAACGATGCCGGGCAGAACCGCCCCTCCGCAACCGTCGGGTTGTCATCATTGCCATACGACCCCTTCACGCCGTACTTCTTGGACAACAAGCCGATTCGAGTTAACGGGAAAGAGGCAATGGCCATGACCGGGGCAGCTGCCAACCGCAGTTCCATCAAACAAGCGGAACACACTTATGGGCAAATGATCCATTGGTCTAACTCGCTCGGCGTGAACTGTACTTATTGCCACAACACACAGGCTTTTGCCGAATGGGGCGCTAACGCCACGCCTCAGCGAGCGGTTGCCTGGTATGGCATCCGGATGGCTAGAGAAATCAACAATGAGTACATGGTGCCGTTAACTGAAGTGTTCCCAGCTTATCGACTTGGCCCGACAGGTGACGTTGCCAAGGGCAACTGTGCGACTTGCCACCAAGGCGCCTACAAACCGTTGTATGGTGCGGCTATGGCCAAGCATTACCCGGGTATGCAGGCACCGGTCAAGCCGGTTGATCCAGCGGCTGCGCCAGCAGATCCAGCGGCTGCGCCAGCAGCTCCAGCGCTGCCACAAGCCGCAGCACCTACACCGGCAACGCCGGAAGTCAAGGCTGATCTCAAGCTTGATTCCAAGTCCGACGGCAAAGCCATAGCCTTGGTATCCAGCACCAAAGCCGAGGTACTCGTTAAGTAGCCAGTTAACCCAGCACTGAGCCCCCGCCGAACCTGTGATTCGGTGGTGCGCGGTCAACTTTTTGTATGCCGCACACTCAAAACTTCAGTCCAGCCACCCCGCTCGTTGCGCCGCAAAGCGCAACAGGCCAGGTGGCTGTTTTTTTGCTGGCCGACATTGACCCCACGCATCGGCTGTGGGGCTATGCCCGATTTGTTGTGCAGCGTTTTGCCATGCGCGGTGTACGAGGGCTCGTGATGTCCAAGGTCATGGGCAGCGGCGATGGTGGCGGCTTTGGCCTCAAACCCAGTAGCTCGCGGCAGGCTCTGTTTTGTTTGTTCACTGACGAAGACAGCGCTGACTTATTTTTAAAATCTCCCAAGGCGCAGGCCTACGAGAAACGCTCGCAAGAATTTTGCAGCGCCAAGCTGCGGGCTTATTCATGCAAGGGCACTTGGTCTGGCCAGTCAATTGCTGTGACGGCCAGCGTCCCAGAGGGCGGTCCTATCGCCACACTGACCCGCGCTTCCATTCGCCCGATGAGCGCACTGCGCTTTTGGCGTATGCAACCCGCCAGCGAGGTGTCGCTAAATGCCGCTAGCGGTTGCCTGCTGGCCACAGGTGTAGGCGAGGCACCGTTTTTCAGGCAGGCCACCTTCAGTTTGTGGGTTAATACCGCTGCCATGGACGCTTATGCCCGCACAGGCGCGCACTTGGCCGCCATACGCGCAGCGCATGACGGCGCTTTCTTTTCAGAGTCCATGTTTGCACGGTTTGTGCTTTGCAGCTTGACAGGCAGCTGGCGCGGGCGACGGTATGGCGAAACACATGGCTGAGCGCGGGGCGCTTCGCGACAAACACGTCATCGTGGTGGGCGCGGGCATGGGCGGCTTGATCAGCGCGCTGTTGCTGTCGCACAGCGGTGTGCGGGTGACGTTGGTTGAATCAGCCGCAACGCCCGGCGGCAAAATGCGGCAGATCAATGTGGGCGGCGCGCCAGTCGATTCAGGGCCCACGGTGTTCACGATGCGCTGGGTGTTTG